>CALNEX010000010.1 GCA_939791845.1 uncultured Mediterranea sp.
CACGCCAAGGCCCGCGGCGCGAACATCCTGTGCGAGGTGGTGGGCTACGGCTTCTCCAGCAACGGCGGGGGCATTTCGCAGCCGAGCGACGAGGGATGCGTCATCGCCATGACACGTGCCATGGAGGATGCCGGCCTCACGCCCGACGACATCGACTATGTCAACGCCCATGCCACGTCAACGCCACAGGGAGACATGTTCGAGGCAAAGGCTTTGGCCCGCCTTTTCGAGGGAAAGCACGCGCTCATCAGCTCCACCAAGTCCATGACCGGGCACGAGTGCTGGATGGCAGGCGCCAGCGAGATTGTCTACTCCATCCTGATGATGCAAAATCACTTTGTCGCGCCCAACATTAACCTGGAGCATCCCGATGAATACGCCGAGCGGCTGAACCTGACAGCCAAGACGGTGGATACCGAGGTGAACACGGTGCTGAGCAACAGCTTCGGGTTCGGGGGGACGAACAGTGCGTTGATCATCCGGAGTCTTTCCAACAAATAAAATAGAACGATATGAAGAAAGTATTCTTAGCAATGGCATTGCTGATGGGAGTTGTCGCCTTGCAGGCGGGCAATCCCGTCAAGCTGGTGAAAGGAGACAAAGGCGTCTTCCTGACCGAAGCGACTGTGCGTGTGGTGATAGACGACCACAAGACCCTGATTGACCGTCGTGACCAGACGGCCGACGTATATTATGGAGCCAAGGGCGCAGACGAGTATGCGAAGTTCGTGGACGATGTGGACCGTGCCCACGAGAGTTTCGTCACGTATTTCAACGAGAAGAAGCGCAAAGCCCTGCTGACGATGACTTCCGATTCTGCGGCACAGGCCGACTATACGCTGAATGTCAAGGTGACGCTGATGAACGTGGGCAATGCAGGGGGCATGATATGGGGCATGAGCCGCAAGGCCGGTGGAGCCCAGATAGAAGGCACGATGCAGTTGGTGGACAATGCCACGGGCGAGACAAAGTGCGAGTTCGAGTTTGCCAAGGTGAAAGGCTTGATGGCTCCTGTCTTCCGGGCACGTGTCATCAGCGTGTACCGTTACTTGGCCGATGGCCTGCTTGAATCGGTGGAGAAGAAGAAATGAAGCTGTCTCCCGCTTTGCAGAAGGCTTACACCGAAGACCGCCTCTCCGCCCGCGAGGCGCAACTCCGGGCGCAGTTCATCGCCTGGGGTCCCGCTGTCTTTCAGGCCACGCGCGTCATGCTGAAGCACGGCGTGCTGGAGGCTTTGCGCGACAGTGCGGAAGGACTGACCCGTGCCGAATTGTGTGCCAGGACGGGCTTGGGCGATTATGCCATGAAGTGCCTGCTGGAGGCTTCGCTCAGCATCGGCACGGTGTTGGTGGATGTAGAGACGGAGCGTTATAGATTGGCCAAGACGGGTTGGTTTCTGTTGGTAGACCCAGCCACGCAGGTAGACATGGATTTCAACCACGATGTCAACTACGAAGGTTGGTTCCGTCTGGAGGAATCGTTGGTCAGCGGGAAACCGGAAGGATTGCGCCATTTCGGCAACTGGGCCACGGTGTACGAAGGCTTGTCCGCCCTGCCTGACCGGGTGCAGCAGTCCTGGTTTGCCTTCGACCATTTCTACAGCGATCATTCCTTCGATGCAGCCTTGCGCATCGTGTTCGACACGTATCATCCGCGTTCGCTTTTCGACGTGGGGGGCAATACCGGGCGATGGGCCTTGCGTTGCGTGGATTACGACCGGGACGTGCGGGTCACCATCTTGGACTTGCCCCAGCAAATCGGTCTGATGGAGCAGCAGGTTGCCGGCAAGCCCGGTGCCGACCGTATCAGCGGCTATGGCATTAACCTGCTGGACGAGACGCAGCATTTTCCCACGGACCGTGTGGCGGATGCTATCTGGATGAGCCAGTTCCTGGATTGCTTCAGCATGGACGAGATTGTCAGCATCCTGCGAAGAGCCGGTGAGAGCATGACGGCCGACACACGCCTTTACATCATGGAGACCCTTTGGGACCGGCAGAAATACGAACCCGCCGCCATGGCTCTGACCATGACTTCTTTGTATTTTGCCGCCATTGCCAATGGCAACAGCAAGATGTACCACACCGAAGACATGCAGGCTTGCATCGAGAAGGCGGGACTTATGGTGGAGTGCATTCACGACGGATTGGGGCACGGACATAGTATATTGGTTTGCAGACTAAAATAAACAGATAAACAGCAACAACGTATGACAAGAACAGAGATTGAAGAGAAAGTACGCAACTTTCTTATTGAAGACCTTGAGATTGATGAGGAGAAAATTACACCTGACGCGAAGTTGAAAGACGACATGGGCATCGATTCCCTGGACTTCGTGGACATCGTGGTAATCGTGGACAAGAACTTCGGCTTCAAAATCAAGCCGGAGGAAATGCAGGGGGTGGACACCTTCAGCAAGTTCTGCGATTACATCGAGAGCAAGGTGAACAAGTAAGCGCATCGGATGGCCGGGCTGGAGCACGCTGACTGGAAAGGGACGACGGGAGGCACCCCATGGATGCAACGTATGTTGATCCGGTGGTTCCGCCACACCTCTCTCTATATACCCTATTGGTGCATGGGGTGGATGGTGCCGTTCTACATGCTGTTCCATCACCAAGGATACTTGGCCAGTTACCGCTTCTATCGGCATCGGTTCGGCATGAATCCGCTGAAGGCCTTCGGCCATGTCTACCTGAATCATTTCCGCTTCGGACAAATCATCGTGGACCGCTTTGCCGCCTATGCCGGGCATCGCTTCCGCTTCGAGGTGGACGGGCAGGAGATATTTGATAGGCTGGAGGGCGGTGACAGTGGCTTCCTGCAACTCTGCTCCCACGTGGGCAACTACGAGCTGGCGGGCTATTCATTGACACCGCGTCACAAGACATTCCACGCCTTGGTTTTTGCCGGGGAGACGGAGACGGTGATGGCATCGCGAAGCCGGCTTTTTGCCGGGCACAAGGTGCGCATGGTGCCGGTCCGTCCGGACATGTCGCACGTCTTTACGCTCAGCGAGGCCCTGCGGACAGGCGATATGGTCAGTATGCCGGGCGACCGCATCTTCGGTTCGCCGCGCAGCATTGCCTGCGACTTCCTGGGCGGCAAGGCACGGTTTCCCTTGGGACCGTTCGCCATGGCCATGCAGCGCGAAGTGCCTGTGCTGGCCGTCTTTGTGATGAAGGCCGGTGTGAAGTCTTACAAAATATATGTGCGCAGATTGTCCGGGGAGAGCAAGGCCGACCTGGCCCAATGCTTCGCCACGGAATTGGAACGTGTCATCAAGTTATATCCTACACAATGGTTCAACTTCTACGACTTTTGGACGTAAGTCCGCTGGACATATTGCCCCAGCGTCCGCCTTTCATCCTGATTGACAGGCTGACGCACTATGACGAGACGGTGACCGCCACGCAGTTCCTTGTCCGTCAGGACCATCTTTTTGTGTCGGAGGACTGCCTGCAGCCTGCCGGCTTGGTGGAGAACATGGCGCAGACGTGTGCCGCACGACTGGGATATTATAACCTCATCAGCGGCTTGCCCGTGAAGATTGGCTTTATCGGTGCGGTAAGCAACCTGCACATATTGCGCGTGCCGGTGGTGGGAGAGTGCCTGGACACCACCATCCGTGTGAAGGAAGAAGTGTTCGGCATGACTTTGGTGGACGCCGAGACCCGTGTGGGCGAGGAAGTGATAGCCACCGCAGAACTGAAGATAGCCATCCCATGAGAGAACTGACAGCAACCATCGCCTTTGACATCCGCTTCAGCGAGGTGGACTCGATGAACGTCGTGTGGCACGGCTCGTATCCCCTCTATTTCGAAGATGCCCGCGAGGCGTTCGGCAGGAAATACGACCTGGGCTACATGAAGATATTCCGCAACGGATACTTTGCCCCGCTGGTCGAACTGAATTTCCAGTATAAGAAGCCGCTGGTCTATGGCATGCACCCCGCCATCACCATCAAGTACTGTCCCACCGACGCCGCCAAGATTATATTCGACTACGAGATACACGACACCGCCGATGGCAGCCTGGTGGCCACCGGCCATTCGGTGCAGGTGTTCACGGATACCCACTATCAGTTGATGTGGTTCACCCCGCCCTTCTATGAGGAGTGGAAAAAACAATGGCTGGAAGGATGATAGCAAAGTTGGCAGATTACATCGTGTCGCCGCTCGCCTTGGGCACCCGTGCCAATTACGAGGCGGTAAAGGCAGGCAGGACCAGGCTCCATCGCTATGAGGGCCTGTGGGGCTTGCCCGAACCCTTTGTGGCATCGCTGATGGATGACGGCCAACTGGTTTCAGCCTGCCAGGCAACAGGCATCCATACTACCCTCCATACCCGTTTTGAACAAATGGCCATATTGGCGGCGGCACGCGCCTTGCAAGGCACAGACATCCGGCCGGAAAGCGGGGAAGTCACGTTCTTCCTGGGCACGACAAAAGGAAATGTCGGTTTGCCCCATTGGGAGACCGGTCAAGCCTTGCTGACGGAAGCAGCACGCCGGATAGCCGGATGGTTCCGCAATCCCAACGAGCCATTGGTGGTGTGCAACGCCTGCATATCGGGAATGGATGCGCAGTTGGAGGCGATGCGGGCCTTGGAATCCGGGCGTTGCCGGTATGCCGTGGTGATAGGGGCAGATGTCCTGTCACCTTTCATTGTCAGTGGCTTCCAGTCGCTCAAGGCCATGTCGGCCGAACCTTGCCGTCCGTTTGATGAGGACCGGATGGGTCTGAATCTGGGCGAGGCGGCCGCCTGTGTGGTCTATGGGCGTGCGGAAGAGGCTGCCGATATATCCCGCTTGTGGTGTGTGGCCGATGCGGCAGTCCGTAACGATGCCTATCACGTGTCGAGCCCCTCCAAGACGGCCGAAGGTGCCTGCCGCGCCCTGCGGGCAGTGCTTGCAGGGAAGGACCTGTCCGGCTTGGCTTTTGTGAACGTGCACGGCACGGCCACCTTGTTCAACGACGAAATGGAGGCCGTGGCCCTCGACCGCATGGGCTTGGGAGACCTCCCCGCCAATGGGTTGAAAGGCTATTTCGGCCATACGCTGGGGGCCGCAGGCGTGTTGGAGACCCTGATTTCGATGGAGGCCCTGGATGATGGCATCGTGCTGGGCACGAAAGGTTTTGAACAGCCGGGTGTCAGCCGCCGCATTAATATCTCTGCCGGGCACCGTCCGGCCACGGGCACGGCCTTTCTGAAGATGATGGCCGGCTTCGGTGGCTGCAATGCGGCCATGCTGTGTTGCAAAGGAGGGACGGTGCAGGCCGAGCCGTCCGTGCGACAGCCGGAAACGGGGCAAGTACTTGTGGCACACACCGTGCATCTGACCGAGCGAGAAGCCGTGGTGGATGGACAACCGCTGCACACCGAAGGCCAAGGCATGGCCCTGCTGAAATCCCTATATCGCACCTATGTGGGCGATTACCCCAAATTCCACAAGATGGACCCGCTGTGCAAACTGGGCTTCCTGGCCTCGGAACTGTTGTTGCAAGCGGAGGCAAAGGCGGAAGGCGTGGAGCGTTTTGTTCCCCGCGAAGACCGCGCCGTGGTGATGGTGGGACGCACGGCCTCGCTCTGTGCGGACCGGGCCTACCAGCAGACCATCCAGTCTCCGGACGATTTCTACCCCAGTCCCTCGGCTTTCATCTACACCCTGCCCAACATCGTGACGGGCGAGATTGCCATCCGCAATCATTACCACGGGGAGACCACCTGCCTCTTGCAAGAGACCCCGGCCAACGTCAGGCAACTGCTGGCGCAAACGCTTCGGACACCGGGCACGCGCAGCGTGCTGGGCGGCTGGATGGACATTGCCCGTCCGGATACATTTGAGGCCACCCTATATATTATCAACCAAGCTAACTACATTTAAGGAAACAGATATGGAAGAACTTGTTCTTGAACTGAAACAGCAAATCATCAAAACATTGAACCTGGAAGACGTTGCCTGCGAGGACATCGACAACGATGCCCCTCTCTTCGGGGACGGCCTCGGCCTGGACTCGATAGACGCCCTTGAACTCATCGTGCTCCTGGAGAAGCGGTATGGCATCAAGCTGAGCGACCCGTCGCAGGGCAAAGCCATCTTCAAGTCCGTCAACACGATGGCCCAGTATATCGCCGAACACCGCACCAAATGATGCAGGACCAAGGAATGACAGCCATGGGACAGCCTGTCTGCATCACCGGGATGGGCATCATCTCGGCCATCGGCACCGGCTTGGCGGAGACGGAACGTGCCCTGTTGGACGGCCGTTCCGGCGTGGGCGAACTGTGTCTGTTGCCGTCCGTCCACCGCGAATTGCCATGTGGCGAGGTGAGGCTTTCCAACGAGGAACTGCGCCAAAGGCTCCATATTCCCGCCGGCAAGCCTTGCAACCGGACTGCCCTGTTGGGCATCGAGGCCATCCGCCAGGCACTGGAACAATCCGGCCTGCCCGCCGATGAAGCCTGGCTGCTGTCCGGCACGACGGTGGGCGGCATGGACAGCACGGAACGCCACTTCCTGGAGATGCTGGAGGCGGACGAGTGGTTGCCGTTGCTGGCCTCCCACGATTCCGGTTCCACCACCGGGTTGATGGCCGGTTACTTCGGCATTCCCGCCCGGCGCACCATTACCGTTTCCACGGCGTGTTCGTCTGCAGCCAATGCCTTGATCGTGGGGGCCAACATGATAAAGACGGGCGAGGCCGAAGCCGTGATAGCCGGTGGCAGTGAGGCGTTGAGCCTGTTCCACCTCAACGGCTTCCACACGCTGATGATTCTCGACACGGAGCGTTGCCGTCCTTTCGACGACACCCGCCGGGGCCTGAACCTGGGCGAGGGGGCCGGATTCGTGGTGCTGGAAAGCGCCGCCTCCGTCCGTCGCCGGGGCGTGAAGCCCTTGGCCGTCTTGTCCGGCTACGGCAACCGTTGCGATGCCTTCCACCAGACCGCCTCGTCGGACAACGGCGAGGGGGCAACCCTCGCCATGCAGGAAGCCCTGGACAGTGCCGGACTGGCCCCGCAAGCCATTGGCTATGTGAACGCCCACGGCACGGGCACGCCCAACAACGATGCCAGCGAGGGCACCGCCCTGCAACGCATCTTCGGCGGGAATGTCCCGCCGGTGTCCAGCACCAAACCCTTTACCGGACACGCCACGTCGGCCGCGGGCGGCATCGAGGCTGTCATCAGTCTGCTGGCCTTGCAGGACGGTTTCATTCCCGCCAATCTGGGCTGGAGCCACCCCATGCCCGGCGGCATCGTGCCCAGTCCGGGCGAGCGGGGCGTTGCGCTTCGCCACGTGATGTGCAACAGCTTCGGCTTCGGCGGCAATGATTCTTCGCTGATATTCTCCTTGCCCGAAACAGACAAGGCCACCCGTGAAGTTTGTACCCAAGAAGAATTGCCGGAAGTGCCTTTCGAGGTGGCCACTGTGGCCTGTGTCCGTTCCACGCCGGACGCCCCACTGGACAACCTGCGCGAGTTCATGTCCCCGATGGAGTCCCGTCGCCTGTGCAAACTGCTGAAAGCGGCCTTGATGACCTCGCTCACGGCCTTGCGACAAGCGGGGACGGATACCCCGGACGCCATCATCGTGGGCACCTCCTACGGAATGCTGGAGAACAGCGAGAAATTCCTCCTGGAACTTTGCCGCGAGGGCGAGCAAGGACTAAGCCCCACGCTCTTCATGCAGAGCACGCACAACACCATCGCCGGGACGCTGGCCATCCGCACGCACTGCCACGGCTACAACGTCACCTATACGCAGTTGGGCGAAGAGGCGGTCCTCGACCTCTGCCGCCGCGATGCCGAACGGTTGATGCGGCTGGGCAAGATCCGCAATGCGCTCATCGGCTACCACAACGAAGTGACGCCGGCCCTGCACGACATGCTGTTGCGCCTGCGGGGCGAGGACCATCCGGTGGGAGTGACCTCCACCGCTCTGTTCATCGAAAAAAGATAAGCGTGCCATGTGGAAGCTATTACCCTTATCCCTGCTTCAATGCATCTTGCTGGCCGCCGGACAGGTTTGGCTTAAGTTCGCCTTGCAGAAGATGCTACCCTTCGGCTGGAACCGCGCCTTCTGGTGGTCCTTGTTCGGCAACTGGCAGTTTGCCGCCTGCGGCCTGTGCTTCGGGGCGGCCTCGCTGCTGTGGATGTACATCCTGAAAAACTTCCCCCTTAGCATGGCCTATCCGTTGCTCAGCCTGAGCTACGTCATTGCGATGTTTTCCGCTGTCCTGTTTTTTCACGAGTCGATACCCTTGCACCGCTGGGTGGGATGCCTGCTGATTATGGCCGGATGCGTGCTGATTGTCAAGTGATTAGGTGCTTCTCGCTTGGCTGTGCCGCCGGGCGCGGGCCGGGGTACGCCCAAGCACGCTCGCAGGTACGCCCGGACACGCTCGGCCGTACCCCGGCCCGCGCCCGGCAAATATTGCCGGAAAAGCTGGGATATCCGCGTTGAAAGTTTTAACTTTGCCACGCCGTTAAATAGGAATTTAGTTTAGGCGCGGATTACGCGGATGGACGCGGATTTATTATTTGTATAATCAATGGAATCCAGCGTTTTTACAGTGAAAAGATTATCCGTGAAATCCGCGTAATCCGCGCCTAAAAACACCGATAAATTATCATTTATATGAAGAAGATAATGAGATATGGATTCATCGCCTGCCTGTTGGCCTGCCTTTCCGTATGCGCCCTGGCCCAGCAACCCGCGGGCACGGACGAGAGCCGGAAGATGGTGGCGGAGGTCTGTGCCGCCGCGGCCGAGATGACCTCCCTGCAATGCGACTTCGTGCAGGTCAAGCAGCTCTCGCTGTTGCAGACGGCCCTGACCTCGAAAGGCAAGATGTACTACCGGGGTGGCGACCGCCTGCGCTGGGAATACACCTCGCCCTACACCTACACCTTCGTGCTGAACGGCGACCGGGTGATGCTGAAATCCTCGGAGAAGACGGATGTCGTGTCCGTGCGCTCCAGCAGGATGTTCCAGGAGATAGCCCGCATCATGCTGAACAGCGTCACGGGACGTTGCCTGGCCGACGAAAGCGACTTCAAGGTGACGATGTACAAAGCCGACGGACAATGGGAAGCCCGACTGGTGCCGCAGCAGAAGGAGATGGCCGCGTTGTTCAGCGAAGTGCGCCTGCACATCGACCCGAAACTCCGGATGGTCACTGTCGTGGAGCTGAAGGAACGGAGCGGGGACACTACCCGCATCGAGATGAAGAACGTACGGAAAAACGGGACGATAGACGATGCGGTTTTCTCTGTTCAATAAGGCGTGGCCGGGATGCTTCCTGGCCTTTCTCTTGTGGGGAGCGGTGATGGCCGCACCGGCACAAGACCTGCGCCGTTACACCCTCCACATCGACCTGCCGCGGGATGGCCACCTCTCCGGCATCTGCCTCATCCGCATGGAAGGAGACCGGGGCGCGATGAGCATGGTCAACGAGTTTGGCATCAAGGCGTTCGATGCCGTGTGTCCGGGCGCGAAGGGGCGGGTGAGGCTGCATAATGTCATGCCGATGCTGGACAAGTGGTACATCCGCCGTGTCCTGGCCAAGGACATGTCAGTGCTGCTGCGTCCCCATCGCCGGTTGCCCCGCCGCCGCACGCTGGAACGCCGCGAAGACGGCACGCTGGTGCTGACGAACAGGCGGTTCAAGATAACCTATCGCTTTAAACCCTTGGAAGAAGATGATGCTGTTGAATGATTTCTACCAGATAACGGGGCGGGATGCGCAGGCATTCCGCATCCGCCTGAATTCCGCCCACGGGATATACCGGGCGCACTTCCCCGGACAACCCGTCACGCCGGGCGTATGCCAGATGCAGCTGGCCGTGGAACTGCTGTCTTTGCTGCTGGAGGGCGAAGCGGTCCTGACCGATGCCAAGAGCGTGAAATACCTGACCGTCATCCGGCCCGATGAAACGCCCGAACTGACGGTGGCCTTCCGGAAGGTGGCTTGTGACGGGGATGTCTGCCGGGCGGTCGTCACGCTGGAAGACGGCGGCCGGATGTTCACGAAAATGTCGATAACCTGCCATGTGGTGCGCCGTCATACCGACTTACAATAATGCCGGGACCCTCCGCCGGGTGGTGGAGGAGGTCAGCCGCCATGCCCGCCACATCATCGTGGTGGACGATGGCAGCACGGACGGCACCGCCGACAGCCTGGAAGGGCTGGACATTGTCCTGGTGCGCCACGGCCGCAACCGCGGCAAGGGCCGTGCCCTGCAAAGCGGTTTCCGCAAGGCCCTCGCCCTGGGCTTCGATGAGGCCGTTACCCTCGATGCCGACGGACAGCACTTTGCCGGTGACATTCCTGCCTTGGTGGAGGCCGCTGCCAGATGCCCCGGCAGCCTGGTGGTGGGCAGCCGCAACCTTACTGCCGAAGGGATGCCCGCCAGGAACACCTTTGCCAACCGCTTCTCCAACTTTTGGTTCCGCCTCCAGACGGGCATCCGCCTGCCGGACACGCAGACGGGTTTCCGCCTCTATCCCCTCCGCCGGATGGGGAATCTGTGGTGGCTGACCGCTCGCTATGAGGCCGAGTTGGAGATGCTGGTGTGGGCGGCGTGGCAAGGCATCCCGCTGGTGCCTGTCCCCGTAGGGGTGTGGTATCCGCCGGCAGAGGAGCGTGTGTCCCATTTCCGCCCCGTGCGGGATTTTGCCCGCATCAGCCTGCTGAACACGGTGCTTTGTGTGGGGGCGGTGGTGTATGGATGGCCGGCGCGTTGGCTGAGATTCTTGTATAGGAGGAAGATATGACACAGTTGTTCTTGAAGATATACGATGCCTTGTCCCGCCACCGTCCGTGGGTGGCCGGAGTGACGTGTGCCTTGGCCCTGCTATGCGCCGTGCTGGCTCTCCGCATGGACTATGACGAGGACATTGCCGCCTTCATGCCCCTGGACGAGGAGACCCGGAAGTATTCGGAGGTGTTCGCCAGCCTGGGCGGGCAAGACCAGATAGCCGTCATATTCAAGGGCGGGGCGGAGGACAGGCAGCAAGTGGAGCAGGCGATGGACACATTCGGCGCGTCCGTGGCCCGGCGCGACACGGCCGGATGGGTGCGCGACCTGCAAGTCCGGGTGGATGAGTCGGCCATGGTGGACGTGATGCGGCAATTGTGGCGGGACTATCCGGCCCTGCTGACGGAAGACGATTACCAACGCCTGGATTCGCTGTTGGCGGACGATGGTTACCTGTCCGCGCAGATGGAGCGGAACAAGCTGCTGCTGATGCTCCCCACGGGCAGCCTGCTGGCGCAGGGATTGTCCCACGACCCCCTGCAACTGACCCCGGCCCTGCTGGCCCGCCTCCGGGGACTGAATGTGGACGAGACGTACCAGGTGGTGGACGGCTACCTCTTCCGGGACAGCACGGGCATTGCCCTGCTGGAATCGCCCTTCGGCATCAGCGAGTCGCGCGACAACGCCCGCCTGCAAGCCCTGCTGGATTCCTGCATGGCCGATGCGCGGGCGGCTTGCCCGGAGGTGCGGGTGTCTGCCGTCGGCGCGCCGCTGATAGCCGTCACCAATGCCACGCAAATCAAGCGGGACAGCCTGCTGGCCGTGGCACTGGCGGTGGTGCTCATCCTGTTCGTCCTGCTCTATGCTTTCCGCCGACCGGGCGACCTGGTGTGGATGGGTGTGTCCGTGTTGGCGGGATGGCTTTTCGCCTTGGGGGCGATGGCCCTGCTGAGGGACGGCCTGTCGCTGATAGTCATTGGCATCGGATCGGTCATCATCGGCATTGCGGTCAATTATCCTTTGCATTTCGTGGAGCACCTGAAGCATGAGTCGGACATGCGCGAGGCACTGAAAGAGATGGTGCCTCCCCTGCTGACGGGCAACATCACGACGGTCAGCGCCTTCCTCTGCCTGGTGTTGCTGGATGCCCAGGCCATGCGCGACCTGGGCTGGTTCGGCTCGCTGACCTTGGTGGGCACCATCCTGTTCGTGTTGGTCTGCCTTCCCGTGTTCCTGCAACGGCGCAGGGCGGTGCGCAGTCCGGGCAAGAGCCTGCCTTTCAGCCGGTGGAGCCTGCCGCGCGGGGGACGGGCGAACCGCATCGTGCTGCTGGGGGTAATCGTGCTGACAGGGGTCTTCGCCTATTTCAGCCGTGGCACCTCGTTCGACAGCGACATGCAGCACATCAATTACATGACGCCCGGACAGCGGGCCGACCTGAAGTTCCTTTCCTCCAGCTTGCAGGGCCGGGGGGACAGCCTGCAACTGCTCTATGCCGTGGCCGAGGGACGCACGCCGGACGAGGCGTTGCGGCGCAACGAGGCCTTGGTGGCCGCCCTGGCGGATGTGCCCGGGGTGGACAAGGTGACGGGCGTGTCGGGCTTCCTCCTGTCCGACAGCCTGCGTACCCGGCGCGAGGCCCGCTGGAATGCTTTCTGGAAACGGCACGAGGGCACCGCCGGGGCGTTGGAACGGGCTGCCGCAGAGGCGGGATTCGCCCCTGGGGCTTTCCGGCCCTTCACGGATAGAATCCGGGGAGAAGGCATTTCCGCCCCCGAAGCACCGGAGGAAACGCCGCTCCATGCCCTGGCGGGCAAGCGGTTCATGATGCACACGGCGGACGGCGGGTGCCGCGTGGTGAACTTCGTGCAGGTGGACAAACGTCCCGGTGGAAGCGTGAAGGAACAGATGGTCCGGTGCCTTCCCGTCGGCTGCTTTGTCTTCGGGCAGGAGGATGTCAGCAACCACCTGGCCGAGACGTTGTCCGCTTCCTTCGACTACATAGGCTTCGTCTGTGGCTTTGTGGTCTTTGTCTTCCTGTGGCTGTCGCTGGGCAGCATCGAGATGAGCCTGATGGCCTTCCTGCCGTTGGCCGTGGGCTGGGTGTGGATACTGGGCCTCATGCAGCTGCTGGGGATGCAGTTCAACATCGTCAACATCATCCTGGCCACCTTCATCTTCGGACAGGGGGACGACTACACCATCTTCATCACCGAGGGACTGATGTACGAATATACCACGGGGCGGCGCAGGCTGGAGGCATACAAGGGCAGCGTGATCCTGTCCGCCGTCATCATGTTCATAGGCATCGGCACGCTGATAGTCAGCCAACACCCGGCGATGCGTTCGCTGGCCGAGGTGGCCATCATCGGCATGGTGACCGTGGTGGTGATGGCCTGCTACCTGCCCCCGCTGGTGTTCCGTTGGCTGACGGAGAAGCACGGGCGGCGGAGGGAGTATCCCGTCACCTTGGAACGCCTGGCGGCATCGGCCTTCTCGATAACATTCTTTTTGGGCGGGATGTTCCTCCTGCTGATACCCTACACGGTGCTGATATACCGCCCGCTGCAGCGGTGGTGGCATGGCGAGGGCTTCTATCATAGGCTGTTGCAACGGATTTCCCGCTTCGTCATCCGCCGCGTGCCCGGCGTCCGCTTCCGCGAAAGGGGCGGGGAGGGCGAGACGTTTGCCCGCCCGGCGGTCATCGTCTGCAACCATCAGTCGCACTTGGACCTGATGGCCTTGATGCAGCTCTCGCCCAAGATTATCGTGTTGACCAACGACTGGGTGTGGCGGAATCCCTACTACGGCGTGGTCATCCACACGGCGGAGTTCCGCCCCGTGTCCAACGGCTACGACCGGAATTTCCCCCATCTGCAGGACCTGGTGCGCCGGGGGTACAGCGTGGTGGTCTTCCCCGAAGGCACCCGCACGCCGGACGGCGGGATAGGCCGTTTCCACAAGGGTGCGTTCACCCTGGCCAAGGCCTTGGACGTGGACATCCTGCCTGTCTGCCTGCACGGCTTGTATGATGTCCTGCCCAAGCACGACTTCATGCTGCGCCGGGGCAGCGTGACGATGGACATCCTGCCCCGCGTGCCGGTGGAGGAAGTGCGTGCCGCCACGGACCGCGAACTGACGCAACGGATGCACCGCCGCTACCTGGAACATTACGCCCGGATGCGGCAGGAACTGGAAACGGAGGAATGGCGCAGGCCGTATGAGGCATACAAGAGGAAGTATAAAGTGAAAGTGTGAGCAAGCTATGGATAGAAAGAAAGTAATCATCATAGGCAGCGGCCTGGGCGGCCTGTCATCGGGCGTGGTCTTGGCCAAGAACGGATACCGCGTCACCGTGCTGGAACAGGACGCCCTGCCGGGAGGATGCCTGCAATGCTTCTGCCGGCGCGGCGTGAAGTTCGAGACCGGGATGCACTTCATAGGCAGCGCGGACGAGGGACAGATACTGAACAAGATGATGCGTTACCTGGAGATAGACGGGCAAGTGGAGCTGGCACGTCTGGACACGGACCGCTACAACGTGGTCTCCCTGCAAGGCGAGGAGTTTGAGTTTGCCAACGGGCGCGAGGCATTCATCGAGCGGATGGCCTCCCGGTTTCCCGGCCAGACGGACAACCTGGCCCGTTACTGCCGCCTGGTGGAAAGCATCTCCGCCGCCTCGTCCCTGCACACATTGAAGTACGGTCAGACGGACGGCGCGGTCACGGCGGAATACCAGTTGCGCTCCGTCAACGAGGTGGTGGAGGAAATCATCACCGACTCTCTCTTGCAGAAGGTTCTGGTGGGCGACCTGCCCCTCTATGCCGCCGTGCGGGACAAGACACCCTTCTCCGTGCACGCCTTCATCATGGATTTCTACAACCGGAGCGCCTTCCGCTTCGTGGGCGGGAGCGATGTGCTGGTGCGCGCCCTGACGGATGTCCTGACCGGGCACGGGGGCGAGGTGCGCACGCGCAGCCGGGTGACACGCATTGTGTGCGATGCCACGCATGCCATCGGGGTAGAGGTGAACGGCGGGGAACTCCTGCCGGCGGACTATGTCATTTCCGCCGCCCATCCCATGCGGACGATGGAGATGCTGGGCGACACGCACCTCATTCGTCCCGCTTTTCGCAAACGCATCGCTTCCATTCCGCAGACTATTGGCGGATTTTCCGTATATTTGCACTTCAAAGAGAACAAGGTGCCCTACATGAACCACAATTACTTCGCCTATGACACCGACACCCCTTGGGGTTGTGAGCAGTATGACGAGGAATCCTGGCCCAAGGGGTACCTGTACATGCACGTGTGCGACCGCGCGGGGCAGGAGTTTGCCCGTTCCGGCATCCTCCTCACCTACATGCGGATGGACGAGCTGATGGCATGGCAGGACACGGTGCCGGGCCGCCGTGGGGCGGACTACGAGGCCTTTGTGGACGGGCGGGCCCGTCGGCTCATCGCGGCGCTGGACCGCCGGTTCCCCGGCATCAAGGACAACATCGAGTGTTTCTATGTTTCCTCGCCCTTGACCTACCGCGACTATACCGGCACGCAGGACGGCTCCATCTACGGGGTGGCCAAGGACATCACCCTGGGCAGTGCCGGGCGTGTACCCCACAAGACGCGCATCCCCAATGTCTTCATGACGGGGCAGAACGTCAATTCGCACGGCATGTTGGGAGTCATCGTGGGCACCATGGTGACTTGCGGGGAGTTCCTGACTCCGAAGTACATATACGAACAGATATTGGAGGCAAACAAATGAGCGAAGGAAAAGACATCATAATCATCGGCGGTGGCTTGGGGGGACTGACCACGGGTGCCCTGCTGGCCAAGGAAGGCTGCCGGGTGACGGTGCTGGAGAAGAATCCCGTCATCGGCGGGGGACTGCAATGCTTCCGGCGCCGGGGCGTCCTCTTCGAGACGGGGATGCACATCCTGGGCGGCTTCGGGCCTGGGCACAACCTGAACCGCATCTGCACCTATCTGGGCATTCTGGACAAGCTGGACATACGCCCCACGGACCCGGACTGCATGGACGCGGTCACCTTCGGCACGGAGACCTACCGCCTGCCCGGAGGCAAGGAGGCCTTCACGGACTACCTTGCCGGGCTGTTCCCGGACCAGGCCGATGGTCTGCGCCGCTACATGGACGATTTATGGGCGTTGAGCGAGGAAGTGGATTTGTTCTACCTTCGTCCGGACGGGGGCAGCATGCTGCGTCCCCATTCCGATGACTTCCTCCTGCCGGCCGACGAGTTCATCGCGAAATATGTCACGGACACGCGCCTGGCCGAACTGCTGGCCTATATGAACCCGATGTACGGAGGCGTGGCGGGGCATACCCCGGCTTTCGTGCATGCCCTCATCAACGTGCTCTACATCAACGGCTCGGCCATGTTCGTGGACGGCAGCCAGCAGATGGCCGACGCCCTGGCGGATGTCATCCGTGCAGCCGGGGGAAGCATCCGGGCGGGCGACCCGGTGACGGGCATCGATGTGGAGGACCGGCTGGTGAGGCGCGTCATCACCCGGGGCGGGCAGGCATACACCGGAGACTGGTACATCTCGGACCTGCATCCCTGCACCCTGCTGGACCTGCTGCCGGAAAAGGCTTTCCTGAAGTCCTACCGCGATCGCCTGCGCGAAATTCCCAACTCCTATTCGGCCTTCTCCGTTTACATCAAGTTCAAGGACGGGGCGCAGCGTCCCTTCGTGAACCATCCCTGTTACTGGCAGGAAGAACACGGGCACGTTTGGCGGCTGTGCGACCCTGACGAGGCGTCTTTCCCCCGCGGATTCATGTACCTGACGCCTCCCACCCGCGGCCAGGGGCCTTGGGCCGACCGCATGACGGTGAACTGCCCGATGCCTTTCAGTGCTGTCAGCCGCTGGGCCGACAGCGTGACGGGGCATCGCCCGCCCGAGTATCGGGCCTGGAAGGAACGTGTCCTGCAGCAGGTGTTGGACAAGCTGGAGCGGGCCTGTCCCGGCATCCGTGTCGACATTGACTTCTGCTTCGCCTCCACGCCCCTCACCATCCGCGATTATTACGGCACGAAGGAGGGGGCCCTTTACGGCTACAACCGTGATTGCAAGAACATGGCCCTGTCCCAGCTGCCCGTCGCCACCAAGGTGCGCAACCTCCTGCTGACGGGGCAGAACATCAACCTGCACGGCATTTGCGGCGTCCCCCTGACGGCCATCGAGACCGCCGAGGCACTGGCGGGGCGGGGCGTCATCGTGCGTAAAATCAATGAAGCATACAATGGAAGAAACCAAGGACTTTGACGACATCCGCCCCTATCGGGACGAGGAGATACCCGCGGCCATGCGGCGCATTGCGGAAAGCACGTCCTTTCCCCTGCTGGCCTCCTATGTGTTTCCGGACCGGGACATCGCGTCCGTCCGCGAGTTTGTGAAATCCCTGCGCACCATCGATGAATTCCAGTCGCAGGTGATGTTCCACATGAACGCCCAGGTCATCCGCCGTACAATGACCTCTTTCACCTGGGGAGGGCTGGAACACCTGTCGCCCGGACGGAGATACCTCTTCATCGGCAACCATCGCGACATCGTGCTGGACTCCAGCCTGATGCAGTACGTCCTCTACAACAACGGGCACGAGACCAGCGAGATCACCTTCGGTGCCAACCTGATGCAAAGCCCGCTTATCGTGGACATCGGCAAGGCCAACAAGATGTTCCGCGTGGAGCGTCCGGGCAACAGCCCCCGCGAGTTCTACCGCGCCTCGCTCCGCGTGAGCGAATATATCCGCTACACCCTGCTGGACAAACGCCAGTCCGTCTGGATGGCCCAGCGCAACGGCCGCACCAAGGACGGCCTGGACCTGACGGACCAGGGCGTCATCAAGATGCTGGGCCTGAGCCGTACGGACAACAAGGTGGAGGCTCTGGACGAATTGTGCATCGTGCCCGTGGCCATCAGCTACGAGTGGGAGCCTTGCGATATCCTGAAGGCTTTGGAGCTTTACGAACGGAAGCTGACGGGCCGCTATGTCAAGAAGCCCGGCGAGGACGTCAACAGCATCCTGACCGGCATCACGCAGCCCAAGGGACGGGTGCACCTGCACTTCTGCGAGCCCCTGCGGCGGGAGGAGCTGGCCCTTTATGACGCCTGCACGCAAGGGAACTTCCACCGGGCCGTCGCCTGCCTCATCGACCGGCGCATCCACCGGGCCTACCGCCTGACGCCCAACAATTACATCGCCCACGACCTGCGCCATGGCCGCAGCACATACATGGATTGCTACACGCCCGGGCAGAAGGAGGATTTCCTCCACCGCCTGGAGGCCCTGTGCCCTTACGAAGAGACTTGCGACCCCGATGTGCTGGCCGACATCCTGCTGGGCATATATGCCAACCCTGTAGATTCCGCCTTGAACGATGAAGCGTCCCAACCCTTATATTGACCTGCCGCTGACGCCCGGGCGCGTGTTGGCCATGGCCTTGTCGGTCGTGGTCTACGTGTCGCAACTGCTCTATGGCAGCGTGCTGGGCTTCTGCTGGTTCACCCTGGGGCGCAAGACGGACGCCAAGCGCGAGCGTTTCCACCGGGCGATGTGGCGTTTCTTCCGCTTCGACTTGCGGCGTCATCCCTGGCTGTATGCACAGGTTCATAACCCGTATGGGGAGGATTTCCATCGGGGGGCCATCCTGATTTGCAACCATCAGTCCTTGCTGGACACGCTGTGCCTCTTTATCCTTTCGCCCCGCATCCTGCTGGTGACGCACGACCGTGTATGGAACAATCCGCTGGTGGCTGCCGTCTTGCGTTATGCCGATTGCTTCTCGGTGTCGGACACCGGATGGGACGACCGTTTGGAGTATTGCCGCTCTTTCCTGGACAAGGGCTATTCCATTGCCGTCTTTCCTGAAGGCCGCCGCTCGCAAGATGGCAATATCCAGCGTTTCCACAAGGGTGCCTTTTACTTGGCCGAACGCCTCGGGGCCGACCTCTTGCCGGTCTTTATTCATGGGGCGGCCCATGTGATGCCTGTCGGCACGGCTTTTGCCAACCGGGGTGGTTTCGATATCGAGATAGGGCGGCGCATCACGCCCGATGACATCTCCTTCGGCACGGGCTACGTGGAGCGTTGCCGGGGGGTGCACCGGCATTACGTGGCGCATTACGAGGAGATTTGCCGCCGGGTGGAGACGCCCGGTTATTTCCGTTCGTTGGTCGTCGGATTATATGCCTCTGTCGGTTTGAAGCGTAAGGCCGGGGAGGTGTTGGGCGGGTCAAGGCCCGATGCCTGGGATGTCCGTACCCTGATCGATGCACTGGTGCATCCCGAATGCATCTACACATTGCCTGCTTCGTCTCCCTTGCGGAGGATTTATGATAAACATACTCATTTACCTCAAAATATCACATTCGTATGAAAGAAGAAATAAAGGCCTTGTTGGAGGAAGCCCTGCCGCTGGTGGACTTCGACTCCGATTTCCTGTTTGCCGAGCTTGATTCGCTGGGCATAGCCACCATCCTGATGGTGCTCTCTGACCGTTACGGCATCCACTTGGACCACACCGATGCCACGCCCAGGAACCTGAAGAACCTGGACCGCATCGTGGCGATGGTGGAAGGGAAACTGAAAGGATAAACAGGAATTTAGTTTAGGCGCGGATTACGCGGATGGACGCGGATTTATTATTTGTATAATCAATGGAATCCAGCGATTTAGAATAAAATTATCCGTGAAATCCGCGTAATCCGCGCCTAAAACCATCGATAAATTATCATTTATGCTTCATCTCGAAGACCATCTCCGGCTTCATGCCGCCCGATATCCGGACAAAACCGCCGTGATTGCCGGTGGTGAATGCTTGACCTACGCCAGCCTGTGGCGGGATGTGCAGGCGCGTGCCGCCCGGCTCGCGTCCGAAGGCCTCCGTCCGGGAGGCGTGCACCTGATGCGTGCCTCGCAGGACGCCTCTTTTCTGGTGGATTATTTTGCCGTTCATCTGGCCGGGGCGGTGGCTGTGCCCTTGGAGCGGGATATCCCCACCGGACGCTTCCGCGAGATTGAATCCTTGTTGGCGGGGGCGGACATTCCCGACGGGACGGCGGACATCCTCTTTACCACAGGTACCACGGGGCAGAGCAAGGGCGTGATGCTCTCCCACAAAGCCATTCTGGCTGATGCGGAGAACCTGGTGGAAGCACAAGGCTTCTCGCCGGGACTGACTTTCATCATCAGCGGCCCGTTGAACCACATTGGCAGCCTGTCCAAGGTGTGGCCGGTCATCCTGACGGGCGGTACCCTGCACATCTTGGACGGACTGAAGGAGCTGAACGCCTTCTTCGCCATCCTGGAAACTCCCGGCCTTTATGCCACTTTTCAGGTTCCCGCCGCCCTGCGTCTGCTGATGTCCTTGGCGGGCGACCGCTTGGCCGCCTGTGCTCCCCGGATAGACTTCATCGAGACAGGGGCAGCCCCCCTGGCGCAGGCGGACATGGAGCGGCTGTGTCAGATATTGCCCCATACGCGCTTGTACAACACCTATGCCTCCACCGAGACGGGCATCGTCTGCACGCATGATTACAACGCGGGCCTTTGCCAAGCCGGATGCCTGGGGCGTCCGATGAAGCATTCCCACGTCTTCATCACCCCCGAAGGCACGGTGGCCTGCCGGGGCGAAACACTGATGACGGGCTATGTGGGCCATCCCGAATTGACCGCCTCCGTCTTGCGCGGCGGCACGCTCTACACGAACGACCGGGGCCATTTGGATGCCGACGGGCGCTTGTACCTCCTGGGGCGCACGGACGATGTCATCAACGTGGGTGGCTTCAAGGTCTCTCCCCCTGAGGTGGAAGAAGCGGCCCTGTCCCTGCCCGGAGTGCACGATTGTGTCTGCGTGGGCGTGCCCCATCCCGTCACGGGCCAACAGCTCAAGCTGCTTGTCGTATTGGATGAAGGCATCTCCTTGAACAAGAAAAACGTGGCCCGTCAACTCCATGCCCGCTTGGAAGCCTACAAGGTGCCGCTCCTCTACGAGCAGGTGGAAGCCGTGCGGCGCACGTACAATGGGAAGATTGACAGGAAAGCGTACAGGATAAATGAAAAATGAGGAATGAAGAATTTCCGTTGGAAGCGGGACTGCGCTACCACTCTTCATTCCTCATTCTTCCTTATTCCAGATGGTTCCACCCCTGCGCCTTCAGCTCAAACTCCTGGCCGTCGCGGGTGATGAGGGCGCAACCCAGTTCCGCCTTGGTGATGTGTCCGATGAGCTTCACGCCTTCCATCTCCGACACCTTTTCGTGGTCGGCGATGGGCACGGTGAACAGCAGTTCGTAGTCTTCGCCCCCGTTCAGGGCGCAGGTGGTGACGTTCATGTTCAATTCTTCCGCCATCACGGCCGTTTGGTAATCCAGGGGAATATGTTCCTCGTAGATGCGACAGCCCACCTTGCTCTGCGTGCAGATGTGCAGCAGTTCTGATGACAGGCCGTCCGAGATGTCCATCATCGCCGTGGGCTGTATGCCCGCTTCGCGCAATTTTTGGATGATGTCCCGGCGCGCCTCCGGTTTCAGTTGACGCTCCAGGAGATATTCGCGGCCCGCGAAGTCCGGCTGCACGTCGCCATCGGCATCCTTCAGTGCCAGCTTTTCGCGCTCCAGCAGTTGCAGGCCCATGTAGGCCGCGCCCAGGTCGCCGCTGACGCAGACGAGGTCCGTTTCGTGCGCCCCGTTGCGGTAGACGGCCTTGCCCCGCTCCACATCGCCAATGCAGGTGATGCTGATGGTCAGTCCCGTCAAGGACGAGGTGGTGTCTCCGCCTACGATGTCCACGTTGTATTCCTCGCACGCCAGGCGGATGCCCGCATACAAGGCCTCCATGTCTTCCACGCTGAACCGCTTGGACAGGCCCAGCGACACGGTGATTTGCCTTGGCGTGCCGTTCATCGCGTAGATGTCCGAGAAGTTCACCACGGCCGACTTGTAGCCCAGGTGCTTCAGCGGCACGTAGGTCAGGTCGAAGTGGACACCCTCCAGCAACAGGTCGGTGGTCATCAGCACCTCGCGGTCCGCGGGGTAGGACAGGACGGCGGCATCGTCGCCCACGCCATATTTGCTCGATTCGTTCTTCAGTTCAATGCCCTCGGTGAGGTGGCGAATCAGGCCAAACTCGCCGAGGGTGGCAATTTCTGTCCTCATATCCTTATTATGCCTGGTTAATCAGTTCGCGCATGATTTCCGTCATCCGGGGTTGTGCGGCATCGGCAGCCTTCTGCACCTCCTCGTGGGAGACCTCGACGATTTTGCCCTCCACACCCAGGTCCGTGATGACCGACACGCCGAAGACGCGGATGCCGCAGTGGTTGGCCACGATGACCTCGGGCACAGTGGACATGCCCACGGCGTCTCCGCCCAGGATGCGGTACATGCGGTATTCCGCCGGCGTCTCAAAGGTGGGACCTTGTGTGCCTACATACACGCCGTGCTGCACCCGGATGCCCTTCTCCGCGGCGATGGCATCGGCCTGCCGGATGAGCCCGCGGTCATACGCCTCGCTCATGTCCGGGAATCGCGGGCCGTAGGGGATGTTCTTGCCGTGCAGCGGATGTTCGGGGAAGAAGTTGATGTGGTCCGTGATGATCATCAGGTCGCCAATTTCGAAGTCCGGGTTCATGCCTCCCGCGGCGTTGGACACGAACAGCGTCTTGATGCCCAGTTCGCGCATCACGCGCACGGGGAAGGTCACCTGCTGCATCGTGTAGCCCTCGTAGTAGTGGAAGCGTCCCTGCATGGCCATGATGTCCTTCTGTCCCAGCTTGCCGAAGATCAGTTTGCCTTTGTGTCCCTCCACGGTGGAGACGGGGAAGTAGGGGATTTCCTCGTAGGGGATTTCATAGCTGTCCGTGATTTCCCCGGCCAGGCTTCCCAGGCCCGTGCCCAATATGATGGCCGTTTCAGGCCGTGTGTGCATCCTCTCCCGGAGGAAGGACGCGGTTTCTTGGATTCTTTCTAACATAATTCAGTATGGTTTGGTTGAATGCGAGTTGTTGGTTTTGCAGTATCTTGATTTCCACGGGCAGGGCGTGCAGCCAGGGCTTCAGTTCATCGGGCATCAGCGGATGGTCCCTAAGGCGGGCGGCGTCCTTTTCGGTGGTCAGCAGCAGGCGGTCGGGGCCTGTCAGGCGTCCGAAGCGTTCCTGCATCTGCTGGAAGTCCCGCTGTGTGAAGTCGTGATGGTCCCCGAAGGCCAGGTGCTCCACGCGGGCGGCCTGTGCCTCCAGCTCGCGCACCAGCGGGGCGGGCTGCGCGATGCCCGTCACCAGCAGTACCTCTCCCTTGGGGTCGGGGCATACGGGGCGTCCCGACGGTCCCTTGCATTCGGGGAACACCGGCCGGGGGCGTCCATAGCGCAGACCCGAGAAGAAGAGCTGTTGGTAGGGATAGAGTTGCAACTTTTTGCCGATGATGTTGAAGTCTATCGGCTTGAGGTCGTCCGGGCACTTGGTCACCACCACCACCTGCGCCCGTCCCTTGCCTTCCGCGGGCTCGCGCAGGCGTCCGGCGGGCAGGAGGGCATCATCGCACAGCAGGCGGCTGTAGTCCGTCAGGAGGATGTTCAGTCCCGCCCTGACGTACCGGTGCTGGAAGGCATCGTCCAGCAGCACCACGTCCACGGGCGGCTTGTCCAGCTTCATCAGTTCGCGGATGCCGTGCCGGCGATCCTCGTCCACGGCCACGCGCAGGTCGGGAAATTTGGCCTTCATTTGGCGCGGCTCGTCCCCGATGCTTTGTGCGTCGCTCTCAGCGTCTGCCAGCACATAGCCCTTGGTCTTGCGCTTGTAGCCCCGGCTCAGGGTGGCCACGTTCAGGCGCTGGTTGCGCAGCAGGCGGACGAGGTACTCCGTGTGCGGGGTCTTGCCCGTGCCTCCCACCGCCAGGTTGCCGATGCAGATGACGGGCATGTCAAAGCTCTCCGACCGGAGCCATCCCTGGTCGAAGAGTTTGTTGCGCACCCACACCCCCAGGCCGTAGAGCCAGGACACGGGACGCAGCCAGCCGTTTATGTGGAAATCCTGTCCGCTCAATTCCTCGTTTTTATCGTATGTTCGGTTCAAATTCCATGACCGCTTGCAGGGCGTCCACCTCTTCCCGTTGTCCGAAGTCCTCCACCAGCCGGAGGAGGCGTCCTGCTTCGCCTTGCAGCACGTGTGCCTTGACGTAGTCTCCGGGGTTGAAGTCCATGAGCTGCTCCCAGGCACTCTTCTTGCCCGGATAGCTCATCAGGGTATAAGCTTCCACGTCCGCCTTGGCTGCGGCAATCTCCACGGCGCGGTCCAGTCCGCCCAGCACGTCCACCAGGCCCAGTTCCAGGGCACGGGCACCCGTCCATACGCGGCCTTGGGCTATCCGGTTCACTTCTTCCTTGTCCATGCCCCGCCCGTCGGCCACGCGCGTCAGGAAGAGGTCATAGCCCCGCTCCACAT
Organism: uncultured Mediterranea sp.; assembly: GCA_939791845.1. Classification (GTDB taxonomy): domain Bacteria; phylum Bacteroidota; class Bacteroidia; order Bacteroidales; family Bacteroidaceae; genus Bacteroides. The sequence continues at coordinate 24,237 of CALNEX010000010.1, forward strand.
AGGCCTGCATCAGCCCCCGCTCGTCCGCGTTCATGGCGCGTGTGGGGAGGCCGAAGTCCCCGAAGGCATTGGTCTTCACCGCATCCAGTGAGACGCCGATTTTCCGCGACAGTCCCTCGAAGTTGGGCACCATCCCGTAGATGCCGATGGAGCCGGTCAGCGTGGTAGGTTCGGCCACGATGGTGTCCGCGTTGCATGAGATGTAGTATCCGCCCGAAGCGGCATAGTCACCCATCGACACGACGAGGGGCTTCTCCTGTTTCAGTTGCTCCAGGGCGTGCCAGATTTGTTCCGAGTCGTAGGCGCTGCCGCCCGGCGAGTTGACGCGCAGCACCACGGCCTTCACGTCCTCGTCCTCTTGCAGGCGGCGCAGGTCGCGGATGACCTTCTCCGCGTCGATGCCCTCGTCCGTGGAGCCTGTCAGTCCCGCGCCGATGGCGCCGCAGGCATAATACACGGCCACGATGTTGCCGCTCTTGTCCTTGGGCACATTCTTCTTCACGTTTGTCATTTCCTTCAAGCCCAGCGTGTGCAGGTCGTCATCCGGGTCCACGCCCGCCAGCTGCTTCAGGTAGTCGCGCACGTCGTTCTTGTATATCAGCGTGTCCGCCAACCCGCATTCCACGCATTCCTCCGCGGGTTGGAGCAGCAACATGCGGTCGGCGGCCTGGTTGAGTTCCTCCACGGAGACGCCGCGTGAGGCGGACACGTCAGCGGTGACCTGCCCCCAGAGCGAGGCGAGGAAGTCCGTCACTTGTTCGCGGTTGGCTTCGCTCATCCCCATGCCGGTGTAAGGCTCCACGGCACTCTTGTAGGTGCCCACCTTGAACACCTGCATCTCGATGCCCGCCTTGTCCAGCAGGTCCTTGAAGAACACGGGTGTCGATGCCAGTCCTGTCCACTCCAGCATGCCTTGCGGGTTGAGCAGCACCTTGTCCGCCACGCTCGCCACGTAGTAGAGGCCCTGCGTGTAGGTGTCGCCGTAGGCTACGATGAACTTGCCCGACTCCTTGAAGTCTGCCAGCGCGTCGCGCACGGCCTTGAGCGAGGCATATCCGTCTGCCGGGAGGCTCCGCGCCTCGATGCAGATGCCCTTGATGTTCTCCTCTTCCTTGGCCTTGCGGATGGCGGAGAGCAGGTCGTCCAGCCCGTAGGCCCGGCGTTCATCGCCCATCAGCAGGCTCAGGGGGTCTTCCTGTGCCCGTTCGCTCAGCGTCCCGTCCAGTACCAGCCGGAAGACGGAGTTCTCGCGCACGGTGACTTCCGTGTCCGATGAATACAACATGCCGAACATCACCACGATGCTGATGATGAACAACAATACGCTCGATACGATGAGGCCGGTAATGGTGGCCAGCGTGAATTTCAGAAAATCTTTCATTGTCGTTACATTGTTTTTAGGCTGCTAACCTTTTGGGCTAACAAAGATAAATGATTTGATTGAATTACGCCCTATCTGTCGCCGGTTTTTTCGGTTTGTCACGCCATGAAAGGGGATTTTGGGAGGAAAAACGATTGTTTCCATCCGGTCTTGTCCCCAATCCATGCCGTCCCCTTGTAGAGACGCGGCGTGCCGCGTCTCCCGGTACACCGCGCCATATCTGCCCATATCTTGCCACGAATCATCTATCCGGAGTAAACATTTATTCTTTCATATTTCCCTGTCTCATTAACTTTTGCAGGCCTTTTATGCTTCCCTTTTCTCGCCTTTCCCGAAAGAGACCAAAAAGAGAGGAAAAAGAGACCAAAAAGAGAGGAGAAACGAAGGAGGGGCAAAGAAGCAGTAAATGGCAATCCGGAGTTTTTACATGAAACGATTTTATATTGTTGAGTGATAATCGTTTGTGATATATAGTTGTTGAATGATTTTGTCAGGGTTGGCTTGCTGAAGTGGAAGTTTCTTTTCAAAATCCCCGGATAATTATGTTAATTTAACCCTTTTATTTTTAGCCTTTTATGTAAAATAATTGGAATTTGGAAAGAGGAGGATTGTTTTTGTCCGAAGCCAAGTGGTTTCAGGCATTTCTAAATGAAAATTGATCGGTTCGCTGTAGAGACGCGGCGTGCCGCGTCTCCGGGTGTGTCTCCCCGCGTTTCCTGATGTGCTATCCTGCATCCTTCCATTCTTCCTGTCGGCCTCCTGTCCGTTTATATGGCGTTTGTGTCAGGAGACGCGGCACGCCGCGTCTCTACAGCCGTTCCATTCCCGGTTCCCTTGCTACACCTTATTATATATTGTAGAGACGCGGCGTGCCGCGTCTCCGGGTGTGTATCCCCGCATTTCCCGTTGTATTTCCCCTCCGTCCTGTTGCCTGTCCGTACATGTAGCAATATGTGTCCGGAGACGCGGCACGCCGCGTCTCTACAGCAGCGAAATGAAGGAATTTTAAAGAAAAATGCGCAGTGTGTCCAAAGTGGATACATAAGAAATATCTTAGTTTAACTTATATCACTTATATTTGCCCAAAAATATGAAAAAAGTGAGAGAGGAACCACTAAGGAGAGAGTGACGAATCCTCATTTATTCATCTAAATGTTTAATTACTAATATTAATTTTTTAGAGGTATGAAGAAGAAATTAATGATGGTTGCAGTGCTCCTGGGCGCGTTGTCCCTGGGGGCTTGCGTAGACGACAACGAATCCGCATCGGTGACCGACCTGCGCGGAGCTAAGGCTGAGCAACTGCGGGCATTGGCAACATTATCTGAGGCTCAGGCTGCAGCAGAAACAGCAAGAGCAAATGCAGAAGCAGCCTTGAAAGAGGCTCAAGCACGTTATTGGGATGCTTTGACTGCCGGTCAGGAACAGAAGAATCAGCAGGCAGCAGAAGAATTCGCACTTGAAATTCAGGAGGCACAGCTGCGCTTGCAGTTGACCCTGCTCCAGATTCAGCAGGAAATTGAAGCTGTTGAGCAGACTATCACGGAAAATCAGAATACCTATTTGACTACCAGATTCACCACTTATAAGACAGAGATGAATAAGTTGTTGAAGTTGAATAGAGATCTGATGCAAGCCGAAGCAGACATTGCCTATTGGAATGCTGGTGTAGAATATGCCAAGGCTAATGCCGAAGTGCAAATTAGAAATCAGAGACAAAACATTGCTGGCTATGAGGCTCAATTGGAAGTGCTGAACGACCCTGCATACACCAATATCAATGACGAGGAATTGTGGGCACAATATCGGGCTGCATATAAGAAGTATGAATTGGCTTATGGCAACCTTTGCAACAATGAAGGTGCCGCTTTGAAAGCTGCCGGTGATGCTGTGAAGGTGGCTTATGAAGCTCAAAATGATGCAATGAAAGCTGTCAACACGGTTAACGCAATCAATAACGTTGTCCTCAGCAATACTGAAGGCCTTACTTATGCTACAGATATATACGGAAACTACGCGCCCATTTCTGTATATAAGGATTTCCGCATAGACAATGTGGTAAAGTTGAGCGCAGATAACGCCTATGCAGCAGATGTAAAATCCAAGGCTGATGCTTTGGGACAACCTTCTGATACAAAGGATAAAACTACTGCTTGGGGTAAATTGGCCAAAGCCAATGCAGATTTGGACGCTGCTAATGCACTGCCTGATACAGATACGGGTAAGGCTGCAGCCATTGCAGCTGCCAAGGCTGCTGTTGCACAAGCAAGCAATGACAGAGATGTCGCCCAAATTGCTTATGACGATGCAGTAGAGGCTCAGAAGGAATTCAATGATGCATTTGCAGCCATTGATATTGATGCCTTGAATAAGACTTATGATGCCATCAAGGAGAAGGATGCTCTTGAAGAAGATGCATTAGATGCTTACTATGAGGCTTCTTCCGTTTCCACTGAATTGTACGCTGAGTCCCAAGCTTTGTATGCTTTGTATATCCGTGCTACAAACATCGAAGAGCAAAAGGCACAGCTTCAGGCAGACATTGAATCAGCTGAACAGACAATCGCTTGGTATGAAAATACTTATGTAACAGAAAGTGAAGTCGCTCTGCAACAGGCTAATGACAAGGTGACCAAGCTGACTGAGCAGATTGAAATCCAGACAGAAATCGTTAATGCAGCTAAGGCTGCTCTGGATGCTGCTGTAGAAGCCTATGGAGCAGAAGACACTACTCCTGAGGAACCTTCTGACGAGCCTACAGAAGAACAACCTTCTGAGGAGCAACCCTCTGAAGAGCAACCCGCTGCATAAGAATTAATAACGGCTAAAAACAGAGTAAAATGAG
>CALNEX010000011.1 GCA_939791845.1 uncultured Mediterranea sp.
TGGGGGCGGTCATCAAGTTCATCCCCTACCCCATCATCGTGGGCTTCACGAGCGGCATCGCCGTCACCATCTTCACCACGCAGGTGGCGGACATCTTCGGACTGAAGTTCGGGGGCGAGGCGGTGCCGGGCGACTTCATCGGCAAATGGCTGCTCTACTTCCGCCACTTCGACACGGTGAACTGGTGGAACACGGCAGTCAGCCTGGCCAGCATCCTCATCATCGCCCTGACGCCCAAGCTGTCCAAGAAAGTACCCGGCTCGCTGGTGGCCATCATCGTGGTGACCGTGGCCGTATGGCTGATGAAGACCTACGGCGGCATCACGGGCATCGACACCATCGGCGACCGCTTCAGCATCCACGCCGAACTGCCCGACGCGGCCATCCCCGCCCTGGACTGGGAGGCGGTGAAGAACCTCTTCCCCGTGGCGCTGACCATCGCCGTGCTGGGTGCCATCGAGTCGCTGCTCTCCGCCACCGTGGCTGACGGCGTCACGGGCGACCGCCACAACTCGAACACCGAGCTCATCGCCCAGGGCGTGGCCAACATGGTGACTCCCCTCTTTGGCGGCATACCCGCCACGGGAGCCATTGCCCGCACGATGGCCAACATCAACAACGGCGGACGGACGCCCGTGGCGGGCATCGTGCATGCCGTGGTGCTGCTGCTCATCCTGCTGCTGCTCATGCCGCTGGCCAAGTATATCCCGATGGGTTGCCTGGCGGGCGTGCTGGCCGTGGTGGCCTACAACATGAGCGGCTGGCGCACGTTCAAAGGCATGTTGCGCAACCCCAAGGCGGACGTCACCGTGCTGCTCATCACCTTCTTCCTCACCGTGGTGTTCGACCTCACCGTGGCCATCGAGGCCGGACTGGTCATTGCCTGCGTCCTCTTCATGCACCGCGTGATGGAGACCACGGAAATCTCTGTCATCAAGGACGAGATTGACCCCAACAAGGATACCGGCGCCGACACGCACGAGGAGCACATCATCATCCCCGACGGCGTAGAAGTGTATGAAATCAACGGCCCCTACTTCTTCGGCATCGCCACGAAGTTTGAAGAGGTGATGGCCCGACTGGGCGACCGCCCCAAGGTGCGTATCCTGCGGATGCGCAAGGTGCCCTTCATCGACTCCACGGGCATCCACAACCTGGAGAACCTGTGCCAGATGTCGCAGAAGGAAAAAATCACCATCGTGCTCTCCGGCGTGAACGAGAAAGTGCATCACGCTCTCCAAAAGTCCGGCTTCTATGAACTGCTGGGCGAGGAAAACATTTGCCCCAACATCAACGTGGCACTGGACAGGGCCAACCAACTGCTGAACCGATAATAGTCATGGCAAAAAGAAGAAGAAAGAAACAGAAAACCAGAAACTACACCAGATGCCTCCTGACACTGCTGCTGGCTTGTGCCCTCTACTTCGGGTACGAGCCACTGGCCAACGTCATACAGTCTGCCCCTGCAACGACGGAAGCCCTGCCGGCAGACGCCAATGCCCTGTTGCCCGCCCCCCTGAAAGGCACGCCCGAGAAAATCCTGGTGCGCCGCGGCTATACCGTCTCCTACAACCTGGAGCACAACCTGCCCAACTGGGTGGCCTGGGAACTGACGCCAGACAAGCTCATCGAACGCGAAAGCCGCACGGACAAGTTCCTGCCCGACCCCGACCTGCCCGAAGACGTGGCCGTCACCACCGACGACTACAAGCGCTCGGGTTGGGACCGCGGACACATGTGTCCGGCGGGAGACAACCGCTGGCACTGGCGGGCCATGCAGGAGAGCTTCTACATGACCAATATCTGCCCGCAACACCACAACCTGAACCGGGGCGACTGGAAAGAACTGGAGGAAGCGTGCCGCGACTGGGCACAGCGGGAAGGAAGGCTATTCATCGTCTGCGGCCCCGTCCTCTACAGGCAACCGCACAAGACCATCGGCCGCGAGCACCGCATCACCGTGCCCGAGGCCTTCTTCAAGGTCGTCCTCTGCCCGGACAGCAATCCGCCGCGCGCCATCGGCTTCCTCTACAAGAACACATCGGGCAACCATCCACTGGACAGCTACGTCAACTCCGTGGACCAAGTGGAGCGCATCACGGGCATCGACTTCTTCCCTGCCCTGCCGGACGAGGTGGAAGAGAAGGTGGAGGCAGAGTATGACTTGGGATTGTGGAAAATGCCTTGACACATCTCAAGCTATCAAACGTAGCTTGATAGCTATTTCCACGGCAGCAGCTGTATTGCTGACCTGCAAGGCGGCAAGGATGTTTTGCCTATGGCGATAGACCGTGTTGACAGATATGTGCAGGGCTTCGGCAATCTGCTTGCTACTTTGCCCCTTGGCCAACAAACATAACACAGCTATCTCCCGCGGGGAAAGCAATTGCTTGTCCAGCCGTTCACAAGTTTCAGGCTGCAAGGTCTTGCCTGTCCGAGTGTCCACAATCACGCAAGCGTTCATCTTCGGATGTTCCATAAAGGGCGTGTAAAGACAAAGCGCAAGCCAAATGCTCCCGTTGGGGAAACTCTCCAAGTAATAGGTCCGATGTAGCACGGGAATTTGCCCGCAACCACCTACTTGAAAATGAAGTGGGCAGACAGTATTGTAGCAAGGACGATCGCCGACAGGCAACGTCTTTTGAAGCTGGAAGAAACGCAACTCCAAGATGTGCCTTTCCAGCAATTCCTGCGGGGGGATATGATGGAATATCTTATCCTCGAAAGCGGAAGATTCCACGATGGCTACCTCTTCCAATCCTATGGCATTGCCCAGTTTACCCGAATAAATATAGCTGATTTCTTTCTGGTAATCAGACAAGACCGCAATGCCGTTTTCCGTTTCCGCAAAGGCCCGGGCCAATTTTTTCCTCCGCTCCAAGACATCCGGACAACCGGGAAACGTCTCCATAAAGTCCTGTCGGGTAAGCAACTTCTTAAGCTCTTTCTCTTCGGTATTCATGCTGAAAAATGGCTAATTTTGACTATTGCACACACTGCCCGAAGGCAGTACCTTTGCATTCGCAAGCACAATGCTACAGAAGCACCAGGCAAAGATAAGGTATTCTATGCACAAATCCTTGCAACCACCCGGCATTTCTAACTAATAATAAATATAGGACAATGAAGAAGAGAATGATTCTTGCCGCCCTCATGGGCACACTGGTACTGACAAGCTGCCAACAAAAAGGCGATGAGCCGACCCGCATGACAACCCCTGCCGATGCAGAAAAGACCCTGCCCACAAACATCACGGAATGCAATTTCCGCTTGGGCAACCTGGCCTTTACCCACGCACTGAATGGTGCCGACACTTGCATCAGCCTCAAGGAACAAGACCTATTGGAATTCCACTGCACGGAGAAGCGTGACATCTTCTGTGACCCCAACGGGAAACTGACAAACAACACCATCCCTATTCTGCTATCGGCCATAGACAACACCCAACCGTTCACGTTTACAGCCAAGGTCACGCCGGGCTTCACCCCCGAAGGATTGTACAACGCGGCAGACCTGTTTGTGTACGCCAATGATACACTTTGGCAGAAACTCTGTTTCGAACAAGACGAACGCGGCAACCACCGCATTGTCACGGTGCGCACGCTGGGTACCTCGGATGACAACAACCATCAGCAACTGGATGCAGCCACTGTCTATCTGCGCCTTTCATCGGACACCCGCACATTGGCCAGCTACTACTCGATCGACCGGAAAGAATGGCAAATGGTACGGCTGTACAAAAACTATTATCCCGCACAATTATGGATAGGCATCGCCAGTCAGAGCCCCACGTCAGGAACGTGCACGAGCCTGTTCGAAGAGGTGTCACTGGAGCAAACAGCTGTCAGCAATTTTCGCACAGGAGAGTAGGTAGCACAATGCCCCTCCACCACTACAATAAACGCTTGCAGAAAGAATCGTATCTATACTTTCTTGCAAGCGTTTTTCCATTAATAAGACACGCTCACCTCAAACCCCGCCTCGCGCACCAACGCGCCGATGCGGTCCAATTCCTCGTGCGTGGCCTTGCGCAGGTCGTGGTCGGGCGTCTCGCGGTCGATGGTGTAAATCATCACCTGTCGGGGAGCAATCTCCTTCACCCGCTCCAACCAAGGCAGGACGAAGCGGTCGGAGGTGTTGTCCATGTCGCGGCCTTGGTAACCACCCTTCAGGAACATAGTCTGAATGATGCAACGGCCTTGGAAAGCTTTCATGCCTTCGATGATGCGCTCCACGGAATAGACACCCGTGGGACGGTCCAAGGTGCGGATATAATCCTCGTCCACGGTGTCCAGCTTCAGGATGTTGTTGTCCACGCGCAGCAGGGCGTCGAACACGGCAGGCTTGTGGATAAAGGTGGAGTTGCTGAGCACGCTCACCTTGGCATGGGGGAAATAATGGTCGCGCAAGGCCAACGTGTCGGCTATGATTTCAGGAAAATGCGGATGGGCCGTCGGTTCGCCATTGCCGGCAAAGGTCAGCACGTCTGGCGCGGGACCGTTCTGCTGCATGTCCTGCAAGCGGACTTCGAGGGCGGCGCGTACTTCCTCGCGCGTCGGGCGTGGCAACTTGGGACGGAAATCCTCGTTGAAGCCGCATTCGCAATAGATGCAGTTGAACGTGCAGAGCTTGCCGTCGGCAGGCATCAGGTTGATTCCCAAGGAAACACCCAAGCGGCGGGAATGCACGGGACCGAAGATGGGGGAAGGATAAATGATGGTCATAATTGCAAAAGTATTATCGCCGCAAATATACTTCTTTCTTTTCAATGACGAATTATTTTTAGGCGCGGATTACGCGGATTTCACGGAATATAATGGCTTCTTATAAGATTAATCCGTGGAATCCGCGTAATCCGCGCCTAAAATTTCACCCGCACCTGCACCTGCAAGTCCGTTTTCTTGTTTCCCCGTATCAGATCATTGCCCGAACTTATCTCATCCCTGTCCCTATAAACCGTATGCCCCAGCTTGGCCAAGAGCATCAGCCTTTGACCGAAGTCATAGCGCAAGTGGGCCGAACAGCGAAAGCCATTGCCTGAAAAGGAAGGCGTATAGAAGGTATAGAGCAACCCTTTCTCGTAGACATAGACACGCGAATCGTAATCGTCCGTATCGAAATACGTACCTTGCAAAGACAGGCTGAGCGGAAACCAAGGCAGGGTGTAGGCGCACGACTGGGTGCATTGCCAGCCTTGGCGGGGCGAGAAAGTCTGCTGGCGGAAGTTGTTGTAATCCGCCGTGGTCTGAAATTTCAACGCGCCGGGCGTGTAGGTCAGGCGGAAACGGGTGCGGTGGTGCCACGTGGGCAAGGTCACTTCCCCACCCGTCCCCGTCACATCGCGCTCGCGTCGGCGGAAACGGTAATTGGCATACATCGTCAGGTCCTCGCGGGGCGTATAGGTGGCCTGGAAACGCAAGTCCGTCCCCTGCGAAGGCTGGCTGATGCGGTATCGCCACCAAGGAAAAGAGAAGAAATCCGCCGATGCAAAGAACCGCCAACCCGCAAACGGGGCGATTTCCGTGGCCAGATACCAACCGTTCTCATTTTGCGGCGCACTGCCTTCACTGAAAGAGTGGGCAAACATCGCCCAATAGTCGTGGGCATAATAACGGTGCACCAGCATCACGCGGTAATCCGGCGAGAAGTCATAACTCAGACGGTTGAGGAAGGCATAGCCGTGCTTGCCCAGCGCAGCCTCGCCCGTCCAGCCGAAACGACCCAAGCGATAGCGATAGTCCAAGCCGACATTATAGAAACGGTTGCCTTGCAAGTTATACTTGGCATACTCCCGCAAATTGGGTTTGTAGGGACGGTCGAAGAAGTAGTAGATGCCCGTCACTCCCGCCTGCAGGGATTTGCCCCGATAGGCCACGTTGCCTCCCGCCAGCTGCAGGGCGAAGGTATGCCTCTTCTCCACCTCCGACTGCGTGCGGTGCAGGCCCGATTCATCGATGGAAGTGATGGCCCCCTCCTCCACCCGCCCGTCCATCGTGCGGTGCGAATAGAAGGCAGACACTTCCCATCGGCGCGCCGCCTGCACCGTGGCCGCCACACCTCGGAAATAATCATACTCACCCGTGGAGCCGTGCTTGCGGATGCCCTGCGTGCGATAGTCGGACGTGGCGAGGGAAAAAGACTTGCCCAACCCGAAGCTGTTGCCCAGCACCAGCCCTTGACCGAAGGAGAGGCGGTACGTGCCCAAGGCCAAAGCCTTCAGCCGCCCCAAGTTTTGCAACAGGACATAATAGGAATAGTGGTCATACCCCTGCTTGTCGTGCAAAGCAAAGAAAGGTTCGCCCGCATCCTTCTCCGCCGCAAAGCCCGCCTGCACATAGTCGCCCCGACGAAAGGAGTAGCGCAACGAGTGATACCAGGGTGGCCCCAGGTAATCCGTCTCATACCCCTTGCGCCGATAGAAGGGCACGTCAAAGCGAACCAAAGCCTCGTGCTTTCCGAACTTTAGGATGTCCCTTGGCGAAGGAAAGCCACGGCCTTCCTCCACAGGCTTCACGCAGACGAAAGGAAGCAGGAGGTCGATAGTGCGCTTGTCCATCTCCTCCACCAGTTGCAGCTCGTAGATGGTTTGCATCTGCCCGTGGATATAGATGTAGGCTTGAATTTCTTCCACCTGCCGGGCGGTGAGGAAGGGGAATTGCTCCAGTTGTTCGCGGGTGGCGGTATTCAGGTTGAGGGGTTCTTGCAGACGGTAGGAAAGTTCTTCCAGCTCGTCTTCCCAGTCGGCGGTGCCGGTTTCTTCGGCCAGTTCTTCCAGGTTGTCTTCCAAGAGGAAGAGGCTTTGGGCGTGGAGCGTAGGGAGGCACAATAATAATAAGGTGGCAAGAAAGACCTGCCGAAGGTGTTTCATCATGGCTGTCAATGATTAATTGGTTTATGCCGCTAAGTTAAGGGAAATAATCGAAACTACCGAAAGAAAGGGGGAAGTAATTCTCAAAATCCCTACAACTGGGTATTGCCCGCCTCCTCGCTTCCCCCTACCTTTGCCCCGTGAAAAGAACCGTACAATGCAAGTATTGAAAGGAAACATACGACACCGGATTCTGGATGTGGCCGGACAACTCTTCGCCCGCCACGGCTATGCCAAGACCTCCATGCGCGAGGTGGCCGCCCAGGCAGGCATCGCCGTAGGCAATCTTTACCATTATTTCCCCGGCAAGGACGAGTTGTTCCGCGAATTGCTGCGCCCCGTGCTGACCGCCTTCGACACCATGCTGCAACGCCACCACGGGACACAGGGCGAAGACATCCTGCTGATGAAGTCCGAATCCTACCTGCGCGGTTGCATCGACGAATATGTCCGCCTCATTAACCGGCACCGCGACCTGCTGAACCTCCTGCTCTTCCGGGCGCAAGGCTCGTCGTTGGAGCGTTTCCGCGAGGACTTCACCGACCGCTCCACAGAACTGGTGAAGGATTGGTTCGCACAGATGCAGGCACGCCATCCCGGCATCCATACCCGCGTGTCCGACTTCCTCATCCACCTGCACACGGTGTGGATGTTCACTTTGTTTGAAGAACTGCTGATGCACTCCATCTCCGGCCAAGAGATGGAAGACATCCTGCACGACTACATCCTGTTTGAAATAGAAGGCTGGAAAGCCATCACACGGATATGAACGGACCTAATCCTACATCACAGCATAGCTTTCTGCAAATCAGGAGGAAATCTTCACGGAGGTTTCCTCCTTTTTTTTATGAACGAAACGGACTATTGTTCACTAAACATATACATACGACTATGACACAGAATCATCCCTTCCAGAGCATCGTGGCCGAGACGTTGCTCATCCCGCTCTATATGCGGGCCAAGGAAAGCCGGCGCAAGCATCCCATCCTCTACGACCCCACGGCGGAACGCTTGGCCGAGAGTCTGGATTACGACTACTCCCGGTTCGACGGAGCCAAATTGAGCGAAACGGGCTGCGTGGTGCGCGGCTGGTATTTCGACAACGCCGTGTGCCGCTTCATCCGGAGCCACGTACATCCCGTAGTAGTCAACGTGGGTTGCGGATTGGATACGCGCTACCAGCGTATAGGGCAAGGCACGGGCGTGACCTTCTACGACCTCGACCTGCCCGAAGTCATCGACCTGCGCCGCCGACTGATACCCGAACAGGCCGGAAACCCTTACCTCGCCGCCTCTTTGCTGGAAACCGATTGGATGGACGACCTCCGTGTCCGGCATCCGGAAGCCAGTTTCATCTTCGTGGTGGAAGGCGTGCTGATGTATTTCTACGAAAAACAGGTACGCAGCTTCCTGCACCACGTGGCCACACGCTTCGGCGGAGGGGAAATCTGGTTTGATGTCTGCGGGACAATGATGAGCAAGCATGGCGTCAAACCGGACTCCCTGCGCAAGCATGAGGCGCAAATCCGCTCCGGCCTGAGCGACGGACACCTGGTGGAGCAATGGGAACCCGCCCTGCACCTGCTGGACCAAGCCAACTACATGAAGTTCTTCCGCCGGCGTTGGGGCTTCTTCTTCGGGCAAATCCTGGGACGGATGCCTTGGCTTTGCTATCGCTTCAGCTCGCTGCTGGGGTATGAGATATGCAAGGACTGAACAGCATGATAACATCAAACAATAACGAGAATGAAACAGAAAAAGAAGAAACAAGGCTTGTCCCGCCTGATGGAGATAGCGGGACAAAAGAAAGGCCTGCTGTTCGTAGCTGGCCTGCTGTCGGCAGGAAGTGCCGTGTGCATGTTGATGCCCTACTGGGCGGTCTATGAAATCCTGCGTGAATTGTTGGCAAATGGAGGCAATCCACAAACGGCGGACGGAGCCGGGATGATTCGCTGGGGATGGACAGCCTTCATTGGACTGATGGGAGGACTAGTATTGCTCTATGCCGCACTGATGGCATCGCACGTGGCGGCCTTCCGCATCCTTTATGGATTGCGCGTGCGTTTGTCTGAACACATCGGTCGATTGCCTTTGGGGTATCTGACCAACACTTCCACCGGCGCCATCAAGAAGACAATGGAGCAGAACATTGAAAAGATAGAAACCTTCATCGCCCACACCATTCCGGACTTGGTAAACGTCGTGGCCACGGTCGTGGTCATGTTCCTTCTATTCTTTACCTTGGACGGATGGATGGCCTTGGTCTGCCTGGTTGTCATCCTGGCAAGTCTCTTCCTGCAATTCTCCAACTTCATGGGGAAGAAAGCGCGTGAATTTACCCACACCTACTTTGACGCGCAAGAACGGATGAGCGCCTCAGCCGTGCAATATGTGCGTGGGATGCCTGTGGTGAAGATATTCGGACAAAGCGTGCGGTCGTTCCGCCGGTTCAACGCCGAGATTGAAGCCTACAAAACCTTCGCCCTGAAATGTTGCGACACCTACCAGAATGGCATGATAGCCTTCGCCGTGCTGCTCAATTCGATGGTGACTTTCCTCCTGCCTGCGGGCATCCTGCTGATGCAAGGCAACGAAGAGAGCCTGGCCGCAGCCACGGTATGGTTGTTTTTCATCGTAATGGGACCAGGAGTGGCTTCTCCTGTTTACAAACTGATGTTCCTGGGTGGAGGCACAAGAGAGATTGACGAAGGCGTACAGCGCATCGACCACATCTTGGAATACAAGCCCGTATCTGAACCCGACCACCCGCAAACACCCGTAAACTACGACATTGAGTTCAGCCACGTCACCTTCGCCTACGAGAATACCGAACAACAGACACGTACAGAAGCCTTGCACGAGGTTTCGTTCATAGCCCCGCAAGGACAAATCACCGCCTTGGTCGGGCCATCGGGCAGTGGCAAAAGCACGGTGGCCAACCTCATTCCCCGTTTCTGGGACGTGACGCAGGGAGAGATACGCATTGGCGGCATCCCCATCCGCGACATCGGCACGGAGAAGCTGATGGAACTGGTATCGTTTGTCTTCCAAGACACTTTCCTGTTCTACGACACGCTCTATGAGAACATTGCCGTGGGTTCGCCCCACGCCACCCGCCAACAAGTGGAAGCCGCCGCCCATGCCGCCCAATGCCACGACTTCATCACACGTCTGCCCCAAGGCTACGACACCCGCATCGGCGACCGTGGCGTCTACCTCTCCGGAGGCGAGGCGCAACGGGTCTGCGTGGCACGCGCCATCCTGAAGAATGCCCCTATCCTGGTGCTGGATGAAGCCACCGCCTTTGCCGATGCAGAAAACGAACACAAAATGCAGCAAGCCCTGCAATCGCTCATCCGGGGGAAGACGGTCATTGTCATTGCCCATCGCCTCTCGTCCATCATCTCGGCAGACCAAATTGTCGTGTTGAAGGAAGGGCGCGTGGTGCAATGTGGCCAACACGAAACCTTGGCAACCACAGAAGGTACATATAAAAAGATGTGGGACGCCTACACCAGCACCCACCAATGGAAACTTGAAAACTAAAAAATACACGATTATGAACGCAATAAAAAACATAACCATCGGCCACACGGAGCGTCTGAACAAGCCCGTCGGCTACACGATGCTGGCCAACTTGGTGAACATCGTCCCCTTCTGCCTCTCCATTGAGGTGGTTCGCATCCTCTTTCAAACCTTTAACGGAAGCGGCACGCCGCTCGACACCGAACGGCTTTGGTGTCTTTTCGGCATCCTTATTTTATATATGATAGTAATGGCCTTGGCCGAACGCGCTTCTTACCGGGCCAATTTCCGTGGTGCCTATGAGATGAGTGCTTCGGGGCGCGTGGCGTTGGGCGAACATCTGCGGAAACTGTCACTTGGCTTTCTTTCGCGGCGTGACCCGGGAGACCTCTCTTCCATGCTCATCACTGACTTCACCATGGCAGAGACGGGCATTTCCCACCATCTGCCTCAATTGATGGGCGCGTTGGTCATGCCCTTGCTGGCCTTTCTTTCGCTGCTCTGGATGGATTGGCGGATGGCTGTCGCGATGTTTGCCGCCTTGCCATTGGCCATGCTGATCTTGTGGGCCAGTACCGGCGTACAACACAAACTGAGCGGAGGACAAATCGCCGCCAAGATTGAAGCGGGCAACCGATTGGAAGAATACCTGCAAGGCATCCGCGTGATGAAGGCCTATAACTTGCTGGGCGACCGTTTCGTCCGCCTGCGTGACGCTTTTGCCGGATTGCGCCGTGCATGCATCCGTCAGGAAGCCTTGTTGGGGCCGTTTGTCCTACTTTCCATCACATTGCTACGCGCCGGGCTGACGCTGATGGTGCTTTGCGGCACGTATCTCTTGTTAGGTGGTGAATTATCGCTGATGACGTTCGTATTATTCCTGATTGTCGGTTCACGTGTATTCGACCCGCTGACATCTGCCCTGACCAACTTTACCGAATTCCGTTACTTCTCCATGGCCGGCGGACGCATCCTTTCGCTAATGAACGAACCGGAAATGACCGGAAAACGCCAAGCTCCGGCTGACGGAGACATTACGTTGGAAAACGTCTCCTTTGCCTACCAAGACAAGACTGTAGTGCATAATATCTCTCTCACCTTGCGCAAAAACAGCTTGACCGCTTTGGTAGGTCCATCGGGCAGCGGCAAGAGCACGCTGATGAAACTCTGTGCCCGTTTCTACGACCCTCAACAAGGTCGCATCTGCCTTGACGGCATCCCAATGAACGAGATAGAACCGGAAAGCCTGATGCAACGGGTCTCGATGGTCTTCCAGGATGTCTACCTCTTTCAGGACACGATACGAAACAACATCCGCTTTGGGCGCAATGATGCCACGGATGCCGAGATTGAAGAAGCCGCCCGCCGCGCTTGTTGCCACGACTTCATTATGCGATTGCCCCACGGTTATGACACTATAGTAGGCGAAGGCGGATGCACATTGTCCGGCGGTGAAAAACAACGTCTTTCCATTGCCCGTGCCATCCTGAAGGAAGCGCCTATCATTTTGCTGGATGAAGCCACCGCCTCACTCGACCCGGAAAACGAGGTGGAAGTACAAAAAGCCATTGATACCCTCATCCAAGGACGAACAGTCATTGTCATCGCCCATCGCCTGAAAACCATTATGAACGCCGACCACATCGTCGTTCTCAACGAAGGCTGCATAACGGAACAAGGAACCCACAAGGAACTAATGGAACACGACGGACTCTATGCCCGCCTTTGGCAGATTCAGGAAGAAACAGCAGGTTGGAAATTATAAAGGTAGCGCGGATTCCACAGAAATATCCCATGGAATCCGCGCCATTTCTAAAGTCCGGCAGCACAAGCTAAGAAAGTCCTTTCCGCCTGCAATACCGCTTGCACTGGGCACAGATGTCATACCCCAGCATCGTGCCGAGGATGAAGTCTTCTTCCGGCGTCAACTGGTTCAGCGGGCGCGTCACCATACAACGGATGGCGTGGATGCACTCCGGCTTGCCGAAAAAGAGGTTGATTTTCTTTCCGTCAATGGGCTGGATGAGGTAATCTATGTGTTGCTTCTCCAACCGGGAGACGGCAAAAGCCTCGTACTTGCGGTTCACCGTATAGAGCACCATCTGGCGCACACCTTTCTGAAACTCATAGACGTGGTTCAGGAAGACTTTCAGTTCGGCGGTCTGGATATCAGGTTGTAGCTTGTCCATCGTGTTTGATTATAAAGGTAAAGAATCAAAGGCTGTTCCGAAGATCGGCCACCCAGGCGTTGATGCGCCCATCGGTCTTGTCGCTTTCGTTTACTTCGTCCAAGGCCAAGCCTACAAAGCAATCGTCCACTACCGAAATGGAAGAAGAATAAGAATAATCGTCCGTGTTCACCCGATTGCCGATAAAAGTGCAACCCGTACCCTGCAAATCTTCGTACAACACTCCAATGGCATCGCAGAAGGTATCGCAATAGGATTCCGAATCGCCACAGCCGAACAGGGCCACCAGCTTGCCGGACAAACCGGCTGCCTTCAGCACCTTCACGCCGTCGTACCAATCATCCTGCAAGTCGCCGACACCCCACGTAGAGCTGCCCAATATCAACACTTCATATTCTTTCACCATAGCCTCCGTCAGCTTGTCGGCGCTATGCACGTCCTGTGCGGACACTCCCAATTTATCGGCTATGCGGTTAGCCAAGTCCTCGCACGTCCCGGTGCTGGAGCCATAGAAAATACCAATCTTCTTCATTGTAATCATACGTTATAAATTGCTGACTGCAAAGTAAAGACTTTATTCCCTATGCCGAAATACCCACTTTTCGGGATTTCAGCCGGACGTCTTCCCCAGTATCGGCTAACCATGGATAGGGAGGACGTCCGGACACGGGTATTTCCCATTACTTCCCGTCGGCATCCTCCACGCTTATCACCTGCTTCGTGTCATACAACGCTATGTTGTTCAAACAGAGCGGTCCCCGTGCCTTGTCGAAACGGATGCGAAGACCCGATATGAGCATCCGCTTGAAGCGCAACAAGCGTTTGTAGCCAATAGTGGTCATGGCCTCGCCACCCGTGTCTATGGGTTGCCACTGCCCGTCCACTAGGCACTCCACGGAGAACGATTGTACCCGTTGTCCCAAGGGTATGTATTCCTGCAACATCAGGCAATCGGCAGAGGTGACGGGCGGCAACTTGAACTCAACCGTAGCACTCGTCACGCTGTCTTCCGTGGCCCAATAGGTATCATACTTTCCATCGGTCAGTGCCGCGGCCACGTAAGGTTCGCCCCGCTCATTCGACACGGCAGGCACTACTCCTGCCAGCAAATCCTTCGACAATTGACGTCCTATCTCCCGATGGAAACGGACGGCATTGGCCGAATCCGTGGGATGTATCAGACCGTCGCGATCCACGGGGAAATTCAGCAACAATGTGGCGTTGCGGCCCACACTCTTATAATAAAGGTCCACCAGTTGCTCCACGCTCTTCACCTGGTCGTCTTCTTCCGGATGATAGAACCAGCCCGGACGGATGGACACATCGCATTCGGAAGCCACCCACATGTCACCATCGGCGTGGCCCGTGTGCAATTCGTCGGCATTCGGATAACCCGGATAGACCACCCCCTTGCGCAGGAACGCCCAATTCGTTTCGCCTGCCACGCCCCGCTCGTTGCCTGTCCAGCGGCAACCGGGCCCACCATCGGAGAAGATGATGGCCTGTGGCTGGAGACTGTCCAACGCGGCATAGATGCCCGGTAGGTCATAGTAGGTCTTGCGATCGATGGTACGCTTCTCTTTCGCTCCGCCATACCAACCGTCGCCACCGTTGGCCCCGTCAAACCAGACTTCGAACAAGGGGCCGTAATTGGTCATCAGGTCTCTCCACTGGGCGTGGTAATAAGCCACGTATTCCGGCGTGCCATAATCGGCACGGTTGCGGTCCCAAGGCGAAAGATAGATGCCCAGTTTCAAGCCGTATTTCCGGCAGGCATCGGAAAGTTCCCGCACCAAGTCGCCCTTGCCGTCACGCCAAGGGGAATTCTTCACGCTGTATTCCGTTCCCTCGAAAGGCCACAGGCAGAAGCCGTCATGGTGCTTGGCCGAAAGGATGACTCCCTTCATTCCCGCTTCTTTCAAGGTCCGTGCCCATTGTTCACAATCCAATTGGCGGGGATTGAACACGCGGGGATCCGTATCGCCATATCCCCACTCCTTGTCACTGAACGTATTCAGGCCAAAATGGATGAAGGCATACGTTTCCATCTGTTGCCATTCCACCTGCTTGGGCAGGGGAACGGGACTAACCGGGTCGGGAGGATTCACCGGGGCTTTCTTGCCCGTACACGCACAACAAAGGGCCAACAACAACAGGCCCGATAAAACACTTTTCTTCATAACAGCATCTGTTTACAGGGTTTGAGATAGAATGCACAAAGATAAGCCTTTTGCCCAAAAGCCTTTCGACAGGCAGGCAGAAAATCCGTGAAAGAAGTTAAAAACCCAAGCCACAGGCATAAAGTATCAAGGGAATGACGTACATTTGCGCCCTATGCCCATGCGACTGAAATTCATATTGTTCATCACCTTCCTTTGCCTGGCAGCCCCGAAATGCCTTGCACAACAGACAGACAGCACAAAGACCGCATCCCACGCTGCCTACCTGACCCACATGTGCGTGTACGAAGGTGACACCATCCCCTACGTTTCCCTGCCCGCCGTCTATATATATCAGCCCATCCAGTTCAAGAACAAGCGTCAGGAACGCCGCTACAACAAGCTGGTGCGCGATGTAAAGAAGGTATTGCCCATTGCCAACGAAGTGCAGCGCGCCATTATCGAGACCTATGAATACCTGATGACCCTGCCCGATGAAAAAGCCCGCCAACGCCATCTGAAGGCCGTGGAAAAAAGCATCAAAGAGCAATATACGCCACGGATGAAGAAGCTGACCTTCGCACAAGGCAAACTGCTCATCAAGTTGGTGGACCGCCAAACCAACTCCACAGGTTACGAGTTGGTGAAGGCCTTTCTTGGTCCCTTCCGTGCGGGTTTCTACCAAGCCTTTGCCGCCCTCTTCGGCGCCAGTCTGAAGAAAGAATATGACCCGGAGGGTGAAGACGCCATGACGGAACGGGTGGTGCGGATGGTGGAGAACGGACAGTTATAAAAATTGCACCACGGACGTGCAGAAATTGGCTGATTTCTGCACGTCCGTGGTGCAATTTCCTTCATTTATCTTATAAACAACCTTATTCCGGCTGCACTTCGTTCTTCGACGGCAATTCCTTCCAGCCCTCGCCGAAGGTGTCGTAAGCGTCCGTCACCACCACAAAGGCGTTAGGGTCGGCTTCCTTTATCTTCATTTTCAGGCCTGCCACTTCCTTGTAACTTACCACGAGGAACAGCATTTCCTTGTCCGCCTTCGTGTAAAGGCCGCTGCTCTTGATGCGGGTGGCCGTGCGCTCCAGGTCTTCCAGGATATACTGATGCAGCAGGTTCAGGTCCTTGCTGCTGATGACAAAGATGAGCTTGTCGTTCTTCTCACCGTTGATAACTCTTGCCAGGACACGGGAGCAGACAAAGATGGCGATGAGCGAATAGAACGACAAGTGCCACGAAGGCTGCGTGACATCTTCCGCACCGCCCACGCCAAAGCCAATGACCACCAGGCCGAAGCACACCACCAAACCGTCCACCAACAAGATGGCATTGGAGAAACGGATGTGCGCATACTTCTGGAGAATCATCGCCACGATGTCCGTGCCGCCCGTGGTGGCCTGATTGCGCACCACAATGCCCTGTCCGATGCCAATGACCGCCGCGCCGATGATGGTGGTCAGCATCAGATGATCCGTCATGTCGAACGCGCCACCCAGCAACTGCGAAGGATCCAGCGCGTGCAGAGCCTCTTCCGACGGATAGGACAAGGCGGAAATGACGTTCATAATCAACGGCGTGGTCAAGGCCGCAGCTATGGTGCGCCCGCCCAACTTGGAGCCTAATAACACCACGGACAGGATGAGCAACGGGATGTCGAACATATAGCCGAACGTACCCACCTGGATGGAAGGAAACAAGTTGTGCAACACAATGCTGGCGCCATACACGCCGCCGGGCACCAAGTTATAGGGATTGACGAAGAACACAAACCCCGCCGCCATGATGGTGCACCCGATGAAAATGTTTATCCAAGAAAAAACAGTCTTACGCATATATCTTATATTTATGCGGCAAATATACGAAAAATCTTCCGAACTGCACACAAACACACGGCCTATTTCTTTTCTTCCCGCTTGGCAGCCTCCCAACCAATGAGGGCCGTCTTACGCATTTCGCCCCAACGGTAATTGCCCCACTCACCCGTGGCGCGGATGACGCGGTGGCAAGGTATCAGGAAAGCCACAGGATTGTCGCCCACTGCCGTGCCCACCGCGCGGCAAGCCTTCGGATGATGAATCCCGGCTGCAATGTCACCGTATGTGGTCAATCCGCCCATCGGGATTTTAAGCAAGGCTTCCCATACCTTCAGTTGGAAATCCGTCCCTTTCAGGTGCAGCTTTATCTCCGCAAGTTTGCTCCAGTCTTGGGTGAAGATGGAAAGGGCCTTCCGTTGCCATTCATCCTCGGCTTGGATAAATTGGGCATGGGGAAATTTCCGCATCAGTCGGGCAAGGCTGTCCGCCGGGTCGTCGGTAAACTCCAGGCAACAGATTCCTTTGGCGGTGGAGGCCACAAAAGTCTGCCCAAAGGGGCTTTCCGCCAAACTATGCCGGATGGAAAGATGCTCGCCGCCGTTCTTGTATTCGCCGGGAGTCATTCCCTCAATACGGACAAACAAATCGTGAAGCCTGCCCGTACCCGACAATCCTACCTCACAAGCGGTGTCGAAAAGCGAAGCGTGCGTCTCCTGCAAAATACGCTTGGCATACTCTACGTTCAAGTATTGCAGGAAATGCTTGGGCGATACTCCTGCCCAATCTTGAAAAGTTCGTTGAAAATGGTACGGGCTCATGTGGACATGCTCGGCCACTTCTTCCAAACCGGGTTGATTGCGCCTGTTTTCGCGTATGAAACGAATGGCAGAAGCAATGCGTTCGTAGTTCAATAGTTGCTGTGTTTGCATAAGCCTATTTCTTTTTATTCTTTGGCGCATAATCCCTCATCCCCTCAATGGCACCACCTGCCACCGCCCATAAGTAAAGACTGGCGACACTATTGCAGGGTGAAAAACGCCTGCGGTACTTCTCGAACAGTACGCGGGTAATTTGCCGGTGATGATAAACCATACGAAGCCCCCGCTGAATGGCCAAATCACCAAAACTGAGGATGTCGGGACGCTGCATGGAAAACAGCATCAGCATTTCCGCACTCCATACGCCGATGCCTTCCAACTCTGAAAGCCGGGTACACACCTCCTTGTCACTCATGCCATAAAGAGCCTGTATGTCGAATGTACCATCCAACACTTTACGCGCGGCGTTGTGGATGTAAGCCGCCTTCCGGAAAGAGATGCCAAAACCTTGCAATTCTTCCAAAGAAAGTCGGTTGATGACCACGGGCGTCACTTCTCCCAACCCTTCCTGTATCCGTTGCCAAATCGTTTCATGGGCTTTGGTGGAAATCTGCTGCCCTACAATAGAATGTACCAATGCGGAGAAAAGGTCGGGAATGACCCGCCTTTCCACTTTTCCCACACGCTCTATCACCTCCGCCAAACGCTTGTCCGCGTGTTTCAGATAGGCAATCTCCGCTTCACCATATTGAAAGTATTCAGCCATTTGTAACTATATGTATGTGAAATAAACGGTGCAAAGTTACCGCATCCGCTCCAGACAAACAACCCGAAACTTGCTATTCCGGAAAACAGGGAAGATAACATTTGCGAAGATAGTGATTTTGTCTTACTTTTGTCAACACTGACCCAACAAATCTTACAGAAAACAATGATCAACCTTACCCATTTCAAAGAAGAAGTATATGCCGTAATTGCCGCCATCCCCCGCGGAAAAGTAATCACGTACGGACAAATAGCCTGGCTCATCGGCATGCCGCGACATGCCCGACTGGTGGGACGCATGCTACACGAAACAACAAACGCGCTTAACCTCCCGTGCCACCGGGTAGTGAACAGCCAAGGGAGAACAGCACCCCATTGGCAAGAACAAACAAGTTTGCTGCAAGCGGAAGGGGTCATATTCCGCAAAAACGGATGTGTGAATATGAAGGCTTGCGGCTGGAAGTTCAACGACTTATACACTCCTCTATCCACCGAAATTGAGAAGTGAACAGGTGTACTAACAACTATCATATAAATTAATCTATTCTATTTATTTTCAAATGATTAATCCTGTTGATAAGTAATCAACCACCAGTTTATAACCATTTTCAAAATAGTTTGTCAACAGGCTGTTCAAAGAGTTTTCAACACCCTGTTGAAGGACGGGAAAAGGCCAAAGTAATCCCCTGATAGTCAGAGCCATTGACAGCCGATTGCTTAGCGGTACGCCCAAGCACGGACAGCTGTACAGCCGAGCACGCTTAGGCGTACTGCCGCCCGTGCCCGGAGATACCCCAAATAAACACGAAAAAAGAGGAGAAAATCAGAAAGTAAGCTTTTTGAACAAATCCCAGATGATGATGCCTGCCGTCACCGACACGTTGAGCGAATGCTTCGTACCATATTGAGGAATTTCGATGCAGCCGTCGCTATGATCTATGGCCTCCTGCTGCACGCCTTTCACCTCATTGCCAAGCACCACAGCATAACGGCGGCCACGCTCCAACGTCAGATCCTGAAGCATCGTGCTGCCCTCCGCCTGCTCCACGGCCAGGACCGTGTAGCCGTTTTCACGGAGGTTATCAACAGCTTCCACCACGTTATTAACATATTTCCAATCCACGGTGAATTCCGCGCCAAGCGCCGTCTTGTGCATCTCGGGATGGGGAGGCGTGGCCGTAATGCCGCACAGGTAGATGCACTCCACCCGGAAGGCGTCCGATGTGCGGAACACCGAGCCGATATTGTGCAACGAACGCACATTGTCCAGCACCACCACCAGCGGCAGTTTTTCCACCGCCTTGAATTCCTCCGCACTGAGGCGGTTCATCTCTGTTATCTTCAGTTTGCGCATATCTCTATAGATGGATGTGCAAAGATACGCCTTTCTGTTCACATCCCGGTTAATATCGGTGGAAAACCTGTCAATAGCCACGGGAAAGATTTTCATAATTTCCGCTTGCAATCCTCACAACTCTTGCTATACAGCCGGTGGTATGAACTCGCCAAAAAAGTTAGCCTTAAAATGCAAGTCGAGAATAAACCGATTTTTCAGCCCGAACCGCACCGTTCATAACCCGAAAGTTATTAACTTTGCAGCTTATCGACAGGATGTTGATTCTGTGCGGTTATGAAAGGAGACAGGCATCTGTATCAAGACGTTAAGGAAACGACCCGGTGTTGACAACCATCGGATAACTCCAAGGCCGGAAACAATAACTTCTTGTGCAAGAAACTGCCTCGGAAATTATCCACACTATTAACCGCCTATCATCATCAACATAGTTTTTTCTTATTAAAAGAAGAAGAGATATAATTATAATGTGTTATGGCTAACATCAAGGAAGAAATCGAAAGACTGAAACAAGAGAAGAACGCCGTCATCCTGGGACACTACTACCAGCGCGGCGAAGTGCAGGACGTGGCCGACTTCGTGGGCGACAGCCTGGCACTGGCTCAATGGGCCGCACGAACGGGGGCAGACATCATCGTGATGTGCGGCGTCCACTTCATGGGCGAGACGGCCAAGGTGCTCTGTCCGCAGAAGAAGGTGCTGGTGCCCGACATGGCCGCAGGTTGTTCGCTGGCGGACAGTTGTCCTGCCGACCGCTTTGCACAATTTGTCAAGGAGCATCCTGGCCATACGGTCATCTCCTACGTCAACACCACGGCTGCCGTCAAGGCACTGACCGACGTGGTGGTTACTTCCACCAATGCCCGTCAAATCGTGGAGAGTTTCCCCAAGGAAGAGAAAATCATCTTCGGCCCGGACAGGAACCTGGGGAGTTATATCAACAGCGTGACGGGGCGGAACATGTTGTTGTGGGACGGCGCATGCCATGTGCACGAACAATTCTCGGTGGAAAAGATAGTTGAAATCAAGCGGGAGCATCCCGAAGCCCTGCTCCTCGCCCACCCCGAATGCAAGGGTACCGTGCTGAAGTTGGCCGATGTCGTAGGTTCCACGGCTGCCTTGCTGAAATATGCCGTGAAACATCCGGAGAATACCTATATCGTGGCCACTGAATCGGGCATCCTGCACGAGATGCGCCGCCAGTGTCCGCAGACCACCTTCATCCCTGCCCCGCCCGCAGACAGCACGTGTGCCTGCAATGAGTGCAATTACATGCGCCTGAACACACTGGAGAAATTGCGCGACTGCCTGCGCGATGAGACGCCGGAAATTACCGTGGAGCCTGAAATAGCCGCACGGGCCGTGAAGCCGATAGAAAGGATGCTGGAGATTTCGGCACGACTGGGGCTGTAAAGAAGGAAAGGCATTATGCTATTTTAATCAGGCGTTTCACGTCTTCCACAAAAGCCGCTGATCGGGGACGCAACATTTGTACGGTAGCCAAGTCGCAATAAGCAAAATCGCTATAGTCACTTGCTTGGCGTTTCTCGAACAGTAGGCTGAATGTGGTTCCGTGTTCAATGCTCAACAGTCCTGTCCGTACAAAATGTAGCGAAAGTTGTGTTTTGACTCCGCTGTGTGTATGTGCCGTTATTTCATGGTTTAGTAGTAAAGCCGATGCGGCATAATAGCAAGCATAATATAGACGATTGACAGCAGCATTGTAATAACCGCCTTCTGTGTTGTAGTCAGCTTCCGTTAAAGTAGCTTCAGCACGTTCCAAACGATAATCCACAATGGCTGCCCGGCTTTCTGCATCCAATTTGTCTTTCATAATGTGATCCCCTCTTTGATTACATTTATACTAAAAGGTGTGGTTTGTTGTTCCCACAAGCGTCGCAAAACGATGTGTGGAGAAATGATGACCCCAGTTTCCAATTCTACTTCATAAAGCTGACGGACAATGTTCAGTTCACGTTCTACCAAAGTATGTTCATTGTCCTCTTCCAACAAAACAAGCAAGTCAATGTCCGAATCCGCTTTGGCATCTCCACGAGCTTCCGAACCATAAAGTATGATATGTGCAGTCGGTTCAATACGATGCATGGTTTCGGTTATTTGCTTGACAATATCAGGTCGTTTCATACGGGTTCATCTATTGATTTATGTGCAAAGTTATCCATTTTTCCCGTCCGTGCAATAAAAAAGGACGGAGATTCTGCTTCCGTCCTTTTTTATCCGTGATTGGATGGTTGTCTACTACAGCGTGTTCAGGAATTTGCACAGCTTTTGTGCCCCCACGGCCCGGTGGCTGATTTTGTTCTTCAGCGCGTCGCCCATCTCGGCAAAAGTCTGTGTATAGCCGTCGGGCACAAAAATCGGGTCGTAGCCGAAGCCTGCCGTGCCGCGGCGCGTTTTGATGATCTGTCCGTTGACGATGCCTTCGAAGAGATGCTCCTTGCCGTTCAGGATGAGGGCGAAGACCGTGCGGAAACGAGCCTTGCGGTTCTCAATGCCTTCCAGGTCCTGGAGCAGCTTGCGCATGTTGGCTTCCGAATTGTGGGCATCGCCTGCATAGCGGGCCGAATAGACGCCCGGTGCGCCGTTCAAGGCTTCTACCTCCAGGCCCGTGTCGTCGGCGAAGCAATCCTGGTGGTATGTCTCATAAATGAATCGGGCCTTTTGCAAGGCGTTCCCCTCCAGCGTGTCTGCCGTTTCGGGGATATCGGCTTGACAACCGATGTCTTTCAAGCTGAGGATTTCTATCTTCTCGCCTACGATGGCTTCCACTTCCTGCAGTTTGTGGGCGTTGTTAGTGGCAAATACAAACTTCTTCATAACTTTCTGCTTCTTTTTTATTCCGTTGGATGTGTTTGCCAGGTATTGCTTAAGGGGCCTTCCTTATTTGGCTTTCAACCGGTCGAAACCTTCACCGTAGACGCCGATGACGGAGCTTTGCGAGACGAATGCGTTGGGGTCCACGTCCTTTACCAGTTGGAAAATTTCGTGGGACTGGCGTTTGTAGGCCAATACCACCAACACCTTGACATCTCCCTTGCTGTACCATCCCGTGCCGTCCAATACCGTCACGCCACGGTGTGTCTCGCGGGTGATTCGGTCGGCTATTTCCTCATACTTGCGGCTGAAGATGAGGAACTGCACGGACTGGCGGGCACTGTTGACGATATAGTCTATCACGAAGCCCATCACGAACAGCGTCACAAAACCGAAAATCACGCGTCTCCAGTCGTGGAAAACGAAGTAGCACGAACTGATGATGAGGCAGTCCACCAGCATCACCATACGGCCCAGCGCCACATCTTTATATTTATGCACCACGGCGGCGATGATGTCCGTGCCGCCCGTGCTGCCTCCGCAGTTGAAGGCGATGCCCAGTCCCGCACCGCACATCACCGAGCCGATGAGGCAGGCCATCGTGTCCTGTCCGGGGCCCAGCAGTTGCGGGAAGGTGCCGTCCGGATTCTTCACCAGCCATTGGGTGAACTCCAGCATCACGGTCAGCAGAATGATGGCATACGTGGTCTTGATGCTGAACTTGGGGCCCAGCACCTTGATGGCCAACGTCATCAGCACCGCGTTGATGAGGAAGTACGTGTACTGGATGGGGAAGCCCGTGGCATAATAGATGATGGCTCCGATACCCGTGGTTCCTCCCGTGGTAATCTGATAGGGAATCATGAATACGGCCCACGCCAGTGCGTAGCTGAAGAGCCCTACGGCTATCATCAGATAGTCCCGGCTCTCCCGCAGAATTTCGGCTTTCGTTGGTTTCTTGAGTTGCATACGCTTATTTGACTACAATGTTGACTATCTTCTTCGGCACCACGATGACCTTGACCACCTGCTTGCCTTCCATCCACTTGGCAGAGCGTTCGTCGGCCAGGATGGCGGCCTGTATGTCGTCAGAAGCCGCATCGGCGGGGAAGGCTTGGTTGAAGCGTGCCTTTCCGTTGAAGGATACCGTGTAGTTGACAGTGTTCTCTACCAGGTATTCTTCCTTCCAAGCGGGCCATTGGGCGTCGCATACCGAGCCAGTTTGTCCCAGTGTCTCCCACAATTCCTCGCAAATGTGCGGGGCAAAGGGCGCCAGCGTGATGACCAGCGGTATAAGCACTTCGCGCTTGTTGCACTTCAAGGAAGCCAACTCGTTGACGCATATCATGAAGGCGCTGACGGAGGTGTTGTAGGAGAAGGCCTCGATGTCGCCCGTCACCTTCTTGATGAGCTTGTGCAGGGATTTCAGTTCTTCCGGTGTGGCTTCCCCGTTCGTCACTTGCCAGTTGCCCGTGCGGTCATAGAAGAGCGACCAGAATTTCTTCAGGAAGCGGTGAACGCCGTCGATGCCGTTCGTGTCCCAAGGTTTGGATTGCTCCACAGGGCCGAGGAACATTTCGTACATGCGGAGCGTGTCGGCACCGTATTTCTCCACAATCATGTCGGGATTCACCACGTTGTACATCGACTTGGACATTTTCTCCACAGCCCATCCGCAGACATACTTGCCGTCTTCCAGGATGAACTCCGCCGTATTGTACTCCGGACGCCAGTTCTTGAAGGCTTCGATGTCCAGCACATCATTCTGCACGATGTTCACGTCCACGTGGAGGGGGGTAGTATCGTATTGGTCTTTCAATCCCAGTGACACGAATGTGTTGGTGTCCTTGATGCGATAGACAAAATTGCTGCGGCCTTGGATCATGCCTTGGTTCACCAGTTTCTGGAAAGGTTCTTCCACCACGGAGATGCCCAGGTCGTGCAGGAACTTGTTCCAAAAGCGTGAATAAATCAGGTGTCCCGTGGCGTGCTCCGTGCCACCCACGTAGAGGTCCACGTTGCGCCAGTATTCGTCCACCTGCTTGTCCACCAACGCTTGGTTGTTGCGGGGATCCATGTAGCGCAAGTAGTAGGCGCTGGAGCCTGCAAAGCCGGGCATCGTGTTCAATTCCAAGGGGAAGATAGTTTGGTTGTCAATCTTTTCATTGTCCACCACGCAGTTGTTCACTGTGTCCCAAGCCCACTTGGTGGCGTGACCCAAGGGAGGTTCACCCGTTTCCGTGGGCAGGAACTTCTTCACTTCGGGCAACTCCAGAGGGAGGCAGCTTTCGGGAATCATGTAGGGCATGCCGTCCTTGTAGTACACGGGGAACGGTTCGCCCCAATAACGCTGGCGCGAGAAGATGGCGTCGCGCAGGCGGTAGTTCACCTTCACGCGGCCCAGGTTATGCTCCTTGACGTATTTCTTGGTCGTTGCAATGGCTTCTTTGATGGTCAATCCGTTCAGATTCAAATCACAATAGGGGACGGCATCCTGGCGGGGCGAATTGCATACAATGCCTTCCTTGGCATCGAAGCTCTCTTCGCTCACGTCGCATCCTTCCACCAGCGGGACAATAGGCAGGTTGAAATGCTTGGCAAAGGCATAGTCGCGGCTGTCATGCGCAGGCACGGCCATGATGGCGCCCGTGCCGTATCCGGCCAATACATAGTCGCTCACCCAAATGGGCACTGCGTCTCCCGTGAAGGGATTGATGGCGTAGGAGCCGGTGAAGACGCCCGTCACGCTGCGGTCGCTGATGCGTTCGCGCTCCGTGCGCTTCTTGGTTCTATCCAGATAGGCTTCCACTTCCGCCTTCTGTGCTTCGGTGGTGACTTTCTCCACAAACTCGCTTTCCGGTGCCAATACCATGAAGGTGACACCGAACATCGTGTCGGCACGGGTAGTGAAGATGACAAACTCGATGTCGCTGTCCTTCACGTGGAATTTCACTTCCGTGCCTTCGCTCCGGCCAATCCAGTTGCGCTGGGTTTCCTTCAGCGAATCCGTCCATTGGATGGTGT
>CALNEX010000012.1 GCA_939791845.1 uncultured Mediterranea sp.
AAATAGAATACTAACTCTTTCATGGGGCGTCGTTGTTAATGATGGGACTTTCCACATGCTGGAAGAGGATTTGCTCGTCCGCTCCGGCTTTGGCTTTCAATCGCTGGTAGGTCAGCCGGCCTTTCGTGCCCGACATCCAGATGCAACGCAGGGCGGCACGCCGGGTGTAGTCGGACGTGGCCGTCTCGTAGCTGTCGGTGAAGAAAGGCAGGCTCTTGCCGGACTGTATGTCCAGCAACGAGTGGAGGATGCAGCGGCGCAGGGGCTCCGTCTGCTTGTGATAGACCTTCTTCATGCCTTCCTCGCCCTTGCGGAACCTGCGGATGCCCATGCTGCGGAAGGCGGCCTCGCGGTAGGCGAAGTTGGGCGAGCTGAAGAACTGGAACAAGTGTTCCATGTCGGCATCCGTGCCCCAGTAGGCGGTCTCCTGGATGAAGAAGGCCACCATGACGGGGTTCTCCAGCCGTTGCATGAAGGGGATGAACGAGGGCAATGACTTGCCGGCATCGTTCACCTTGAAGAAGACTTCGTGCAGTTCCATTTGGTCCCACGTGGTCATGCGCATCTTTCCTTTGTCGTTCACTTCGAAGAAATGCAGCGGGTCCGCCTGGCTGGTACCTATATAATATAGGCGTGCGGCCCGGCGCAGGCGCAGGTCCTTGTGGTTCACCAGGTGGGCCATGGTGCTGTTGGGCAACTCCATGTTGGTCAGGCGCACGGCCTGGATGACGCGCACGCGCTGGGCGTGGCGGCCTTGCACCAGGCGTTTCTCCATGTATTCGTTCATGCCCACCAAGTGCATGGCGCGCTGGATGTTGGTCAGGTTGGGGTTGAGGGTGTTGGTGTGCGTGCTGACCTCGATGAACACGTAGGCCCATTGGCGCAGTTCCCATTTCTTCCACTTCTTCTCCTTGTAGTCTATGCGGCGTTTGATTTCTTCGGTGGGCAGGTTCTCCACGCGGGCCAGACAGACGTCAATCAGCTTTTGCAGGTATTGCTTGCGCAGCTGGTCGTACTTCTTGCGGTTGCGGCGGCGGGTGTAGATGTCCCAGCTCATGGTCAGCACCAGGATGAAGAACGAGAAGCAGCAGAGCAATACCACGCCATACGCCACCCTTACCACCCAAGGGTATCCGGCAAAGAGATGTCTGTAAAGATAGTAATAGTAAATCGGCACGTTCCAGCCCCACAGCTCGTAGGTGCTGCCCAAGGGTGATGCTTCCGCGTCGCTACTGTCACTACTGTCCGGGTCGTCGGCATCGGCTTGGTCGGCAGCCGTGCCCGTGGTGTCATGCACAGCAGTGTCCTGTCCGGATGCCTGGGCATCCGACGAAATCGGTACGGCCAACGTGCAGGCCGTCAATAGCAGGGCGACAACGCATCCTTTCCGTTTCATGGACTACTGTTCCTTTTGCATAAAAGTCAATTCGTAAAAATGGGGTTATATATGGTTTGTTTTGTTTGCTTTGGCAAAAGGCGGGGCGTCCCGCAACGGCCGACCTCGTCGGTGGAAAATTCTTGCAGGTATGTTTTGCAAGACGTTTCGCCACAAAGTTAGCGGGTTGCAAGGTTTTATTAACTACGCTTTCCAACCAAAGTAATATGGTTTCACCCCATATACGGGGCTATGTGTTAAAAGAAGTTATAGCCGTCGCGTTTTGGCCCATTTGGGGGCATAAGAGGCGCGGAGTTCGGTGAATGTCTGGTGGAAAGTATCCTTACATACTTTCATCAGGTAGTTGGGGCTCAGTTCGTACTTGTCGGCTATTTCGTTCAGCGTAAGGGTTGTCAGCAAAATGTCACGCAGCAAGTGTTCTTCCCGTTTCTGGATGAACCATTCCTTGGCACCTATGCCGAATGCTTCGCGAAACTTGCGGTTGAAAGTAGTGGGCGGGATATTCAGCAGCTTGGACAAATCTTTTACCCGGTTTGTGTTCTGATAATTCTTCAGTACGGTTTCCCGGAAATCCAGGTCGCACCGCAGGATGGGTGCCAGGAGCCGGGCCAGTTCGCCGGGGGTGTAGAGATGCTCCATCAGCAGGGCCAAGAGGCGGCCTTTGTTGCTGGCATAGTCAGGGTTGGACAGGAGGGCGGCGGGTGCCTGCAGGGTGCTTTCCGCTTCGTGCCGCAGGGCGGGGAGCAGGGGGAGGACGGCGGGCACGTTGTCTTTGAGAGTGTCAGGCTGGTTGGCGGAGTCGGTTTGCGGTGCCGGGTCCAGATGTACGTAATAGCGGTGGAACATGCAGCATAACAGCGTGGTAGGCTCGGTGGCTTTCCCGTAGAAGCTTTCGCCGCTGGGGATGAGAAACAAGCATCGTCCGGGGAGGTCCCGTTCGGCAGGCCAAAGGGCCATGGGGATAGTCTTCAGGTTGCCTGTCAGCATGAAAAACAAAGTGGGAAGAGTGGTTTCTTCCTTGGCCACCACCTGTCCTTTTTCCAAGGTCATTGCTTGGAAGATGGGGGCTGTTTTTGTCTGGACGTTGTCGCTGCGGATATAAATCGGCAACGGGAGGCCTTCGGTCTCCTTCATTGTCTTGTCTTCCATTTGCTCGTTTGTTTGTTTTGTTTGTTCCGTTTGATGCGTTTTGTCCACTATTTTGAAATCGGAATCCGCGCGAAGCATTTCCTGCATCCGTTTTTTCGGACAGTTGCTCCACCAAACGATGCTTGTTTTGTTTGTCCTGCAAAGATATGTTTTTCTTTCTGAGATGCCAAGGGTGACCTGCCTGGAAGATTCCTTTTGTCAGCCTTTTTGTTTTTTTTTAGCAGTCAGTTGGGGCAGAGGGTGTCTTTGTTTTTGGCCTTTGGAAATGCACCATGGCTTCTTCCCTTTTTGCCGGATTGTGGTAATAAATATGTGCAAACTATGACGGATGCTTTGAGCTGGTGCCGTGGAATCTTTCCAGTGGGATTTCTATGGGAGTGCTGACGTGGCCGTCTTTTCCTCTGGAGGACAATTTGAGACTTCGGTTGAAAATGGCCGTTTTCATCCATGTTTTTATCCTATTTTGTACGCAGATACCTCCGCCCGTGGACAGCCGTACCGCCGGACACGGGCGGAGGTACGGCTGTCCACGGGCGGAGGTACCGCAAAAAAAGCCCGACAACCGTCGGGCTTCATGAAGTGTAATATGTTTACAAATAATGGAGGAGCCAAGGCCTCAGTGTGCCTCCAGCCAGTTGCGTCCCCAGCCGCAGTCGGCCAGGAGGGGCACTTGCAGGGGGCAGGCGTTCTCCATCTCCTCGAGGACTATCTGCTGCACGCGTTCCTTCTCTTCGGGCAGCACGCTGAAGTTCAGTTCGTCGTGCACCTGGAGGATCATCTTGCTGCGCAGTCCCTCATCGGTGAACCGGCGGTGTATGTGCGCCATGGCCACCTTGATGATGTCCGCCGCGCTGCCCTGGATGGGCGCGTTGATGGCGTTGCGTTCGGCATAGCCGCGGACGGTGGCGTTTCGTGAGTTGATGTCCGGCAGGAAACGCTTGCGGTGGAAGATGGTCTCCACATAGCCCTGTCTGCGGGCCACCTCGATGCTGCGGTCCATGTAGGCCTTCACCTTGGGGTAGGTGTCGAAGTAGCCGTCAATGAGTTCCTTGGCCTCCTGGCGCGGCACGTCCATGCGCTCGGCCAGGCCGAAGGTGGAGATGCCGTAGATGATGCCGAAGTTGGCCGTCTTGGCCTTGCGGCGCATGTCGGAGGTCACTTCGTGGAGGTCTACCTTGAAGATTTTGGCAGCGGTGGCGGCGTGGATGTCCTTGCCGCTGCGGAAGGCTTCAATCATGTGTTCGTCCCCGCTGAGGTGGGCCATGATGCGCAGTTCGATCTGCGAGTAGTCGGCGGAGAAGAACTCGCACCCGTCGTCCGGGATGAAAGCCTTGCGGATTTCCTTGCCGTCGTCGTCGCGCACGGGGATGTTCTGCAGGTTGGGGTTGCTGGAGCTGAGGCGGCCGGTGGCGGTGACGGCCTGGTTGAAGGAGGTGTGGATGCGCCCCGTGCGGGGGTTGATGAGTTGGGGCAGGGCGTCGACGTAGGTGCCCAGCAGCTTCTTGAGGCCGCGGTGCTCGAGGATTTTTCCTACCACGGGGTGCTTCGTGCGGAGGGATTCGAGGACTTCTTCGGAGGTGACGTACTGGCCGGTCTTGGTCTTCTTGGGCTTGGCGGCTATCTTGAGGCGGTCGAACAGCACCTCGCCCACCTGCTTGGGGGAGGCGATGTTGAATTCCTCGCCCGCCAGGCGGTAGATGTCCTGCTCTATTTCGGCCAGGCGGGCGGTGAAGTGGCGGGAGGTCTCGCGCAGGGCTTCCGTGTCAATGCGCACGCCGTTGCTCTCCAGGTTGACCAGCACGGGGACGAGGGGCATCTCTATCTCGTGGAAGAGGCGGGCGGCGTTGTGGGCCTCCAGCTCTTTCTCCAGCACGGCTTTCAGGCGGAGGGTGATGTCGGCGTCCTCGCAGGCGTAGCGGTAGACCTCGGCGGGGGGCAGGTCGCGCATGGACTTCTGTCCCTTGCCGCGCGGGCCGATGAGCTGGTCGATGTGGATGGTGCGGTAGTGCAGGTAGATTTCGGCCAGGTAGTCCATGTTGTGTCGCAGCTCGGGCTGCAGGACGTAGTGGGCCAGCATCGTGTCGAACAGGGGGCCTGCCACGCGTGCGCCGTGGTTCTGCAGGACGATGATGTCATACTTGATGTTCTGCCCCACCTTCAGGCTCTTTTCATTTTCGTAGAGGGGGCGGAGGAGGCCGATGCGGTGCAGGACTTCTGTGCGGTCGGGCGGGAAAGGCACGTACCAGGCCCGGCCTTCGGCGTCGCTGAAGCTGGCGCCGACGAGTTCGGCCTCCATCGGCTCGGTGCTGGTGGTCTCCGTGTCTATCGCGAGGATTTCCGTTGTCAGCAACTTTTGAACCAAATCGCGGATGCCTTCCTCTGTGTCAACCAGTTGGTAGTCCACGGGGCGCGTTTCTATGGTGTCGAGAATCGGATTTTCGGCGGCATTCGTCCCGTCGGCCGGAGAAATCGCGAACAAATCGCCTTGGACGGGGGCCTTGTCGTCGGCTGCGGCAAAGAGGGGGCCCGCATTCATCCCGGCGGACGGGGCGGGGGAGGGCTTCCCCAAGACGCGGTCCAGCAGGGTGCGGAACTCCAGTTCGGTGAAAATCTGGCGCAGGGCTTCCGCGTCCGGCTCCTCGCGCACCAGGGCCTCCATGTCCAGCGCGATGGGCACGTCGGTCTTGATGGTGGCCAGGAACTTGGAGAAGGCGATTTGTTCCTTGTTGGCTTCCACTTTGTTTCGCAGGGCGCCCTTCAAGTCCTCGGTGTGCGCCAGGAGGTTCTCGATGCTGCCGAACTGGGCGATGAGTTTCTGCGCGGTCTTCTCGCCCACGCCGGGGCAGCCGGGGATGTTGTCCGAGGCGTCTCCCATCAGGCCCAGCATGTCGATGACCTGCCGGGTGTCGCTGATGTTGAACTTGGCCTTTACCTCCTCGGCGCCCATTGTCTCGAAGCCGCCCGTATGTTTGGGGCGGTACATCCACACCGTGCCGCCCACCAGCTGGCCGTAGTCCTTGTCCGGTGTCATCATGTACGTGGGGATGCCTCGCCGTCCGGCCTCGGTGGCCAGGGTTCCGATGACGTCGTCGGCCTCGTAGCCGGGCACTTCCAGGATGGGGATGCGGTAGGCGCGTATGATGTCCTTGATGATGGGCACGGAGAGGCGGATGGTCTCCGGCGTCTCCTCGCGCTGGGCCTTGTACTGTTCGTAGGCCTCGTGGCGGAAGGTGGGTCCGGCAGGATCGAAGGCCACGCCTATATGGGTGGGTTGCTCCTTCTTCAGCACTTCTTCGAGCGTGTTGACAAAGCCCAGCACGGCCGAGGTGTTGAAGCCCTTGGAGTTGACACGCGGGTTCTTGATGAACGCATAATAAGCGCGGTATATCAGCGCGTAAGCGTCTAAAAGGAAGAGTTTGTCGGTAGAATTCATAGAATTGTCTTTTTTTTCGTGGTAAAAATACAAAGAAAATATAGTATTCGCCGTTTTATTATTACTTTTGTGCTCAAATTACGTTTATGGACCGTTCATCTTTAATAATTGCACCGATTATCGGGGAGATGGAAGACTTCAAACAGCTGTTTGGAGAATCCTTGTCCAGCTCCAATCTTTTGCTGCAGCAGGTCATTGCGCACATCCGGCAAAAGAACGGGAAGATGATGCGCCCGATGTTGGTCTTGCTGGCTGCCAAGCTCCTGGGCGGGGTACGACCCGCCACGTTGCACGCCGCCGCTTCATTGGAATTGCTGCACACGGCCAGCCTCGTGCACGACGATGTGGTGGACGAGAGCACGGAGCGTCGCGGCCAGTTGTCGGTGAATGCCATTTATAATAATAAAGTAGCTGTGCTCACCGGCGATTACTTGTTGGCCACGGCCTTGGTGCAGGCAGGATTGACGCGCAACCTCGGCATCATCGACCTTATATCCGCCTTGGGCCGCGAACTGGCCGACGGGGAATTGTTGCAGCTCTCCAATGTCAGCAACGTGCATTTCTCCGAGGATGTTTACTTCGAGGTCATCCGCAAGAAGACGGCCGCCCTCTTCGCCGCCTGCACCAAGGCGGGTGCCTTGTCCGTGGGGGCCGATGCGGAGAAGACCGAGTTCCTGCGCCGCTTCGGTGAGTACATCGGCTTGTGCTTCCAGATCCGTGATGATATCTTCGACTATTACGAAAGCAAGGAAGTGGGCAAGCCCACGGGCAACGACATGCTGGAAGGCAAGCTGACCCTGCCGGTGCTTTATGCCCTCAACTCTTCGCACGACGCCGAGGCTTGTGGGATAGCTTTGCGGGTGAAGTCCGGCAAGGCCACGCCCGATGAAATCGGCCAGTTGATAGCCTTTGCCAAGCAGCAGGGTGGCATCGAGTACGCCATCCGGACGATGGACGACTATCGGGACAAAGCATTGGATCTGCTGTCCTTTGTGCCGGATAATGAGGTGAAGGATGCGCTGGCGGCGTATATCAATTACGTGGTGGAAAGGGAGAAATAGAAGAAAGTTTATCATAAGAAAGGCGCGGATGGCGCGGATGGATACGGATGCTTGTCGGGATGTTCCGTATCAATCCGCATCATCCGCGCCGATTTTTTGTCCGGGTGCCTCTTAGAAGAACTTCGTCTCTTCTCCCAAGATGTCGCTCAGCAACAGGTTGGCCAGTCGGCTCGTGCCCAGGCGGAAGTAGAAGTTGTTCAGCCATTCCTCGCCCAATACCTCGCGGACGATGGTGTAGTAGGTGAGGGCATCCTCCACGGTGTTCAGGCCTCCGGCGGGCTTGAATCCCACGCGGCGTCCCGTCAGCTCGTAATACTCCTTGATGGCTTGGCACATCACGTAGGCGGCTTCCGGCGTGGCGGCGGGTTGTTGCTTGCCCGTGCTGGTCTTGATAAAATCTGCGCCGGCATACATGGCCAGGATGGAAGCCTTCTTGATGTTCTCGGCGGTCTTCAATGCACCCGTTTCCAGGATGACCTTCAGGCGGTGCGTCTTGCACGTTTCCTTCAATTCTTCGATTTCATCGCACATGGCTTCGTAGTCGCCCGCCAGGAACTTGCCCACGGGGATGACGATGTCTATCTCCGTGGCTCCGTCAGCCAGGGCCATGGCTGTCTCGGCAATCTTCACCTCGGTGAAGGTCTGCGAGGAGGGGAAGCCGCCCGCCACGCAGGCTATCTGCACGTCTTCCACCTCCAGCGTGTCGCGCACAATTTCCGCGAAGTTGGGGTAGACGCAGATGGCGGCCACGTTCTTCAGGTCGGGATATTCCTCGTCGAAGCGGTTGACGTTTTGCGTGAAGCGCATCACGCTTTCGTCGTTGTCTTCGCAGCGCAGGGTGGTGAGGTCGATGCAGCTGAAGAGGAACTTCTTCACGTCCGGCGTGTTGTATTCCTCGCGTTTCTTTGCGATGAGTGCGGCCACTTCGGCGGCGATGGCGGCATCGTCCAAGCGGGTGTTGTACTTGCCGAGGGCGGCATCATACTTGCTTTGGGTAGGTTCATTCGTTGGCATGGTTGTCTCCTTTCAGTTTGGGGTTATTGATGTGTCGGGTGCGGTCGCGGTCGGTCTTCTTCTGCAGGGTCTTGGCAAAGGCGTCCGTCAAGCTGACGCCCGTCTGGTTGGCGATGCAGAGCAAGACCCACAGCACGTCCGCCAGCTCTTCTTCCAGATTGTCTTTCTCGCCCGTTTTGAACGACTGGTCGCCGTAGCGGCGGGCCATGACGCGGGCCAGCTCGCCCACTTCTTCGGTCAGCACGGCCATGTTGGTCAGTTCGCTGAAGTAGCGCACGCCGTAGGTGTGTATCCAGGCGTCCACTTGTCGTTGTGCTTCGTCTATCGTCATTATTCTTTGTTTTTGGTGTCCATGCAGATGGTCACGGGGCCGTCGTTCAGCAGTTCCACCTGCATGTCGGCACCGAACTCGCCCGTTTCAACGGGCTTTCCCAGGGCAATGCCCAGCTCCGCGCAGAACTGTTCGTAGAGGGGAATGGAGATTTCGGGTCGTGCGGCGCGGATGTACGACGGGCGGTTGCCCTTCTTCGTGGAGGCGTGCAGGGTGAATTGGCTCACCACCAGGATGTCTCCCCCGGACTCCAGGACGGACTTGTTCATCACGCCGTTTTCATCGTCGAAGATGCGCAGGTTGACTATCTTCCGGCAGAGCCAGTCGATGTCTTCCGGGCCGTCGGCGTCCTCGATGCCGACCAATATCAGCATTCCCGGGCCGATGGCCGACTTCAGTTTGCCGCCGATGGTGACGGAGGCATGTTGGGTGCGTTGTATGACTACTCTCATTTCAGTTAGATGCTTGGTTCGGGTTATCTGCGGGCAAAGGTACAAAATCTTTGGATGCATCGGACGGGCCCGGTGTGGAATTTGCATTGAAATGTGCTTCCAGTGCCTTTGCCTTGGCTTCGCCCACCACGGCGGCCAGGGCTTCGTGTGTGGCCTCGCGGATGCGCTTCACGCTTTTGAATTCCTTCAGCAGGGCATCCTTGGCCTTGGGGCCTATGCCCTTGATGCTGTCCAGTTCCGAGGCAATTTGCCGTTTGCTGCGTTTCTCCCGGTGGAAGGTGATGGCGTAGCGGTGTACTTCGTCCTGGATGCGCGTCAGCAGCAGGAAGAGCGGGCTGGTCTGCTTCATGCCGATGACTTGGGGCGGGAAGCCAAACAGCAGTTCCGAAGTGCGGTGTCGGTTGTCTTTGGCCAGCCCGGCGATGGGGATGTCCAGGCCCAGTTCGTCAATGACCTCTTTTACGGCGCTCATTTGTCCCTTTCCTCCGTCGGTGATGAGGAGGTCGGGCAGGGGGGCATTCTCTTCCACAGCGCGCTGATAACGGCGCCTGACGACCTCTTGCATCGAGGCATAGTCGTCCGGTCCTTCCACCGTCTTGATATTGTACTTGCGATAGTCTTTCTTCGAGGGCTTTCCTTTGACGAAGACCACGCAGCCTGCCACGGGGTCCGCCCCTTGGATATTGGAGTTGTCGAAGCACTCGATGCGGATGGGCAGGCGGTCCAGGTGCAGGGCTTCCTGGATTTCTTTCAGCAGACGGGTGGCGCGTTGTTCGGGGTTCAACTTTTCAGCTTGCTTCAGGCGGTCTGCCCTGTATTGCTTCACGTTCAGGATGGACAGGTTGAGCAATGTCTTCTTCTCCCCCCGTTGCGGCACGGTGAAAACGACATCTTTCAATTCTATGTCGAGCGGGAAGGGGACGATGATTTCGCGGGAGTGGCTCTTGTAGCGTTCGCGCATCTCGACGATGCCCAAGGCCAGCAGGTCCTCCTTGCTTTCGTTCAGCCGTTTTTTGTACTCGAAGGTGAAGGCCTGGTTGATGGCGCCGTTGGTGATGTGCAGGTAGTTGATGAAAGCCGAGTTTTCACCGGCATCCTCCTCGATGGAGAACACGTCGATGTTGTGCAATACGTGGCTGACAACTTCAGATTTCGAGCGGTAATTTTCCAGCAACAGGTATTTTTCCTTCACCTTTTGCGCTTCTTCGAATTTCAACTCCGCGGCCAGGTCCTGCATCTGCCGGTAGAGCTGCTGCCCGATTTCACGGGTGTTTCCTTTCAGGATTTCCTTTATTTGGGCGATGTTCTGCATATATTCCTCGTGGGTCTGCTTGCCGATGCAAGGCCCCGCGCAGTTCTTGATGTGATACTCCAGGCAGACCTTGTATTTGCCCGCACGGATGTTTTCCGGACTCAGGTTGTGGTGGCACGTGCGTAGGGGAAACAAGTGCTTGACGAGGTCCAATAAGGCATACATGGTTGGTATGTGGCTGTAGGGGCCGAAGTAGGTGGAGCCGTCGCGGGTGATTTTGCGGGTGCGGAACACGCGAGGAAACCATTCGTTCTGCACGCAGATGGACGGATAGGTTTTGTCGTCCTTCAGCAGGACGTTATACCTGGGCTTGTACTTCTTGATGAGGTTGTTTTCCAGCAGCAGGGCGTCTTCTTCCGTTTTCACCACAATGTAGCGGATGTCCGCTATCTTGCTGACCAGAATGCGTGTCTTGCCCGACTCGTGCTCGCGGTTGAAGTAGGAGGACACGCGCCGCTTCAGATTTTTGGCCTTTCCAACGTAGATGATGGTCCCCTCGTTGTTCAGGTATTGGTAGATGCCGGGGCTTTCCGGCAGGTTCTGCACGATGCCCCGCAGATAGTCGTTGGTCTTGAGTTCGTCCATGGGAGGTGTTGTTAAGGGGTACGCGGATTATGCGGATACCGAACGCCCTGAAAGGTCGCTGTAACCCGTATAATCCGCGTAATCCCTGCGTGTGATAATGGGTATTATAAGGCAAGCACCGTATCCAGTTGTACATCCTTGCCGAATACTTCCCGCCCGTTAAGGGCCTTCAGTTCGATGAGGAAGTTGACGTACACTTTCTTCGGGTGCATGGTGCCCACCATCTTGCAGGCGGCGCGCATCGTGCCGCCCGTGGCCAGCAGGTCGTCGTGCAAGAGCACCACGTCGTCCGGGCCGATGGCATCCTTGTGGATTTGGATGGTGTCCGTGCCGTATTCTTTCTCGTAGCTGATTTCGATGGTTTCTGCCGGCAGCTTGCCCGGCTTGCGCACCATGACAAACCCGGCGCCCAGCCGTTCGGCCAGGATGGATCCCAGGATGAAGCCGCGCGATTCGATGCCGGCCACCTTCGTGATGCCTTTGTCCTTGTACATTTCATACAAGATGTCGGCCGCGGCGTGCAGGGCCTCCGGATCTTTGAACAAGGTTGTCACGTCGTAGAACAGGATGCCGGGTTTGGGATAGTCGGGTATCATCCGAATGCTCTTCAATAATGTTTCTTTGCTCATATTCAGTCTGTTTATAGGGTTTATTCAACTATTTGTTTCACGTGGAACGCGGCCGCGCTTACCGTCCGCAGAGCAGCAGCAGGACATTGATGTCGCTGGGTGACACGCCGGGGATGCGGCTGGCTTGTGCAATGGTTTCCGGGTCAATCTTGGTGAGTTTCTGCCGGGCCTCCGTGGAAAGCGATTGCAGGCTGTTGTAATCGAAGCGTCCCTTGATTTTGATGGACTCCAGCCGTGCCAGCTTGTCGGCAATGATGCGCTCGCGCCCGATGTAGCCCTCGTATTTGAGGAGAATTTCGGCAGCCTCGATGATTTCTTCTTTGCGGTCTGTCAGGCGGTCCAGTTCGCGTTGGAAGGCGGGAATGCACTCTGCCATGTTCTTTAGCGTCACTTGGGGGCGGCTGATGAGGTCCACCAGCTTGCAGCCTTGGCGAAGGGGAGTGGTGCCCAATGTTTCGAGGAAACCGTTGATGAGTGCCGGTTTGATGGAGAACGTGCGGGTGAAGTCCACGATGCGCCCGATGGCTTCGCGTTTTTTCTGTAGCAAGGAGTAGCGCTCTTCGGTGGCCAGACCCAATTTCCATGATTTCTCCGTCAGGCGCATGTCGGCATCGTCCATCCGGAGCAGGATGCGGTATTCGGCGCGCGAGGTGAACATCCGGTAGGGTTCGTCCACGCCCTTTGTCACGAGGTCGTCTATCAGCACGCCGATGTATGCCTCATCGCGGCCCAGAGTGAAAGGTTCTCCGCCGTGGCAATTGATATGGGCGTTGATACCGGCGATGATGCCTTGTCCGGCCGCCTCCTCATAGCCAGTGGTGCCATTGACCTGTCCGGCCAGGAAAAGGTTGCGAACTTTCTTCGTTTC
Organism: uncultured Mediterranea sp.; assembly: GCA_939791845.1. Classification (GTDB taxonomy): domain Bacteria; phylum Bacteroidota; class Bacteroidia; order Bacteroidales; family Bacteroidaceae; genus Bacteroides. The sequence continues at coordinate 12,231 of CALNEX010000012.1, forward strand.
CAACGTGTGCTTCAACTGCGTGGGGTCGAAGTAATCGTACTCGATGGCGTAGCCCGGACGGTAGATGACCAAGTCGCGGAAGGCAGGAATCTGTTTCAACGCTTCTATTTGGATGTCCATCGGCAGGGACGAGGAGAAACCGTTGAGGTAATACTCTTGCGTGTCTTCGCCCTCCGGCTCCAGGAAAAGCTGGTGTTGCGGCTTGTCCGGGAAGGTGACTATCTTCGTCTCGATGCTGGGGCAGTAGCGCGGGCCGATGCTTTGGATTTGCCCGTTGAAAAGGGGAGAATCGGGCAATCCTCGGCGCAGCACCTCATGCACGGCCTCGTTGGTGAAGCAGCTCCAGCAGGGCAGTTGGCGCAGGGGGCGGACACCCGTGTCGAGGAAGGAGAATTTATGGAGATCATCCTCTCCGTCCTGGGCCTCCATTTCTTCATAATGCACGCTGCGGCCATCGATGCGCACAGGGGTTCCTGTCTTCATGCGGCCATATTCCAGCCCGTTTGCCGCGATGGATTCGGTCAATTCATACGAGGCTGGCTCGGAGATGCGTCCGCCCGGCAGCATCACGCGCCCGATGTGCATCAGCCCGTTGAGGAACGTCCCTGCGGTCAGCACCACGCATTTCGCGCGGAAAGTCACCCCCCACACGGTGAGCACACCCCGCACTTCGCCATCCTCCACCAGCAGTTGGCGGACGGTGTCCTGCCAGATGTGCAGGTTGGGCGTGTTTTCCAGCACTTCGCGCCAGGCCCAGATGTACCGATTGCGGTCGCACTGCGCGCGCGGACTCCACATGGCGGGGCCTTTCGAGCGGTTGAGCAGGCGGAACTGGATGGCGGTACGGTCCGTCACCAGGCCGGTGAACCCGCCCAATGCGTCTATCTCGCGCACGATTTGTCCCTTGGCGATGCCGCCCACGGCGGGGTTGCAACTCATTTGGGCAATCTTGTTCATGTCCATCGTGATGAGGCACGTCTTCGAGCCAAGCTTTGCGGCCGCGGCGGCGGCTTCGCATCCGGCGTGGCCCGCGCCTATCACGATAACGTCGTAATTGAATTCCATTCGTCCAATGTATTTTTGTACGTGCAAAGGTAAGAAAAAGTTGGGGAATGTGGGCCATCGGCCCAATTCTGTTGCATTTTCCCTGCGTTATTTGCGTACGGCGGGACGTGTGGCGGAGAAAATCGCAGCGATTTTGCGCCAGGATAAAACAAAAAGCAAGCATAAGTCTGCAAATTTGTCCTTGGTTATAGGGATATACAGGCTTATGCTTGCTGATGGTCGTGTTTGAAAGGGATTTCCTCTTTCAAAATGACAGATTTTAAAGGCTCGTGGTTGGGCGCGAAATCGGGCACAACCACAAGCCGTTTTGAGGGCGTTTGTCCGGCGGTACCGCCGCTCGTGCTTAGGCGTACCCCCGCCCGTGCTTGGCGGTACCGCCGTCCGCGCTTAGGCGTACCGCCGCCCGCGGCTGCTTACTTGCTCGGCGGGAGCACCACGATCTCGTCCGTGAATATCCATCCGCCCAGTTCTTTGCCCGATTTGGCCTGGTAGCGGATGTAGCGTGCCTTGGTCTTGCCCTTCCAGGTGTGGTTGGCAAAGGCAAAGCCCGGCTCGCGGCTGACTTTGTGCTTTGCGCGTTTCAGCCGTTTGAATTTCTGTCCGTCCGTGGATACGGAGATGATGACTTCGGCGGGCAGGAAGACCTCCGGTCCGGCGGCCTGCATGAAGTCGGCTCCGATGCTGCCTATTTCCGTCTCCTCGCCCAGGTCGATGGTCACATCGAGGCGACCCCGCGAGATGAACCCCTGCCAGCGTCCGTCCGAATAGGTCCAGTCGCCGCGGATGCCATCCGTCAGGCTCTTGTCTCCGGCTGCTTTATAGGATTCGTTGAAAGGCGCGTTGTAGGTGACGGGCTTGCCCAGGGCCAAGTGCTGGATGGGTTCGCGCGATTCGGGACGGTGGCCCACTTCATCCTTCAGCGGGAAGGGGTGGTAGCCGTTGTCGGTCAGCCAATCCACGGCGGTCAATGCACGGTTGCGGAAGTCGGCGAAGTCCTTGCGGGCCGGTTCGCTCCAGCCCACTTCGGCCACGGCCAGCAGGCGCGGATACATCATGTATTCATATTGCTCGTCCGTGGAGATGTATTCGGCCCATTGGTTGGCCTGTACGCCATAGACCAATGCCTTCTCTTCGGGGGTGAAATCGGCCTTGACGGGGTCATAGGAATATACCTTCTCCAGCGGTACGTATCCGCCGATGGCCTCGGGCTGGCTGATGGGGGCATCCTGGTAGTAGTCCAGGTAGAAGAACTCGGCCGGTGTCATCACGGCGCGATGGCCCGAACGGACGGCCTTCAGTCCGCCTTCCTCGCCGCGCCAGGACATGACGGTGGCATTGGGTGCCAGGCCACCTTCCATGATTTCGTCCCAGCCCAGCAGCTTGCGGCCGTGCTTGTTCAGGAAGACCTCCATGCGGTGGATGGCGTAGCTCTGCAGTTCGTCCACGTCCTTCAGGTCCTCGTCCTTCATGCGCTGTTGGCACTTGGGGCAAGCCTTCCACGGGTTCTTGTTGGCTTCGTCGCCGCCGATGTGGATGTACTCCGATGGGAAGAGTTCCATGACCTCCGTCAGTACGTTCTCCAAGAACTCGAAAGTCTTTTCATTGCCGATGCAGAATTCGGCGTTCTTGTACGGTTCGCCCGAGCAGGACATCTCCGGGTAGGCGGCCAGCACTTCTTCGGAGTGGGCGGGCATCTCTATCTCCGGGATGATGGTGATGTGGCGTTCGGCAGCGTAGGCCAGCAGTTCGCGGATGTCGTCCTGCGTGTAGTAGCCGCCGTAGGCGCCGGGCGTGCCTTCTTCACAATACTTGCGTCCGCCCTTGAACCACCAGTCTTTCCACACGGCCTGCGGGCGCCAGGCGGCGAACTGCGTCAGGCGCGGATACTGCTTGATTTCGATGCGCCAGCCCGCGCCGTCGGTCAGGTGCAGGTGTAGGCGGTTTAGCTTGAAGCGGGCCATGGCGTCCATCTGCTTCTTGATGAATTCCTTCGTGCGGAAGTGGCGGGACACGTCCATCATGAAGCCGCGGTAGGCGAAGCGAGGTTCGTCCGTGATGTGGCAGGCGGCCACCGTCCATGTGCCTTCACCGGCCGGCGTGGCCAGTTGCATCAGGGTCTGCAGGCCGTAGAACAGACCGGCATCCGTGCAGGCCGTGATGTGGATTTGCTCTGGCGTCACGCGCAGTTCATAGCTTTCCGGCGTGCGGGTGCCGGCGTTGTCCAGCTTTTGCAGGAAGATGCCGGCCTGCTTGGAAGCGGCGGCATCGCCGTTTTTCAGGCAGGCTTGCAGAAGCGGCTGTTGCTTGAGGTAATCCAGCAACTGCTCCCGTTCATCGCCCTGCAGGTTGCAGCTCAACTTGGTCTGGGCATTGAGGGTGAATGAACCTTCCGCTTGTTCCGTTTCCTGTGGAATGGGAATGACGGTTTGCGCATGCAGCGATGGAGCGCCGATGCAGAGTGTGGCGAGCAGGAACAGCCGCGCAAAGAATCTTGAATTTCTCATACAATGTGTTTTTGAGGGTTATTGGTTATTTGCTTACAAATGTAGGAAAAAACAGAGAGGTTGCCATCTGTTTTCCCGTATTTCTTAAATAGTCTTACCAATTTTGTTCTTTGGTGGGCATTTTCTTATTTTTGTTCTTGTTTAGATAAGGAGAACTGCTTATGAGGATGCACTTGTGGGGGCGGATTTCACTCCGCCTGTTCTTTTTCCTGATGGGGATGACAAGTGGGTTTTGTGCCTTTGCCCAGCAGACGGACAGCCTGCGGATTCGGCGCGATAGCGTGCCGCTGGACAGATCTGGGCATTTGCCGATTCTGTCCGACAGCCTGTCACCGGCCGAGCGTGCGGACTTGCCTGCCATCCGTTCTGTGCCCTTGCACCCGTCCTCTTCCCGGCGGAAAGACGCATGGATGCAGGGGCCTGTTCCTCCTTATTATCTTAATCCTTCCCCGATGTTCAAGGGGGACTATTCCACATCGGGCGTGTTGGGGCGGGTCGGCGGAGGATACTTTGTCGGGGCTGGTTCACAGACCAGCGTGCCGGGTATCGGTCGTTTCAATGCCGCAGCCCTGGGCTGGCAGAAGCAGTTGAACGAGCATCTCCAATTGCAGTTGATGGCCGATGCCGTGAAGTCCAATACGGCGCATTTCACGAGTCAATCTTTCGGTCTGTCCGGGCAAATGGTCTGGCAAGCGCAAGACCGGCTTTATTTCCGCACCTTTGGAGGCGTGGGCTTCGGTGATTTCAGCGGGCGTCCGGCCTATGGCTTTGGCGGTACGGTAGGCTTTGATGTCACGGAGCGGTTCGGCATGGAGTTGGGCGCGCAGAGTTATTACAATTCCCTGACGGGGCGTTGGGAAGTGCTGCCCATTGTGGCGCCCTATTACAAGTTCGACAAGTTCAAGCTGCAACTGGATGTGGGTCCCATCCTGTTTGAGGTTATCCGGGGGATAATCGAGAAGCACCGTGGCGGAGGGCATAGGGAAGGACCGACGATTATGCCGGACGTACCGGGCTTCAAGCATTGAAGTAAAGCTTCTTTTTGGGAGAATCCCTCTCCCAAAAGTAAGGGGCGTAACCTCACGGCCACGCCCCTTTCCCTTTCTGAAAATTCACATTATGCTAAAAGTATATAGTGAAAGGGCCTATGTAGATCTATATTTATCCTGCGCCTCTTATTGTTCCCAGCCGGGATTTTGCTCCAAGGCGGGATTCAACTGCAGTTCGTTGGTAGGAATGGGCAAGAGGTACATCTTGTCATCCCACTTGCGGCTGTTGGTGCCGATGGACAAGTCCGGATTGGTGTAGTCTGCGTAGACAATGGCATATCCGGCATCTGTGTGGCTGCCTGTTGTCACTTTCTTGCCCACATAAGTCATCGGGTTCTCCAGCAGCTTGCCGGCCTTCCAACGGCAGATGTCGTTCCAGCGGAAGCCTTCGCCGGCCAACTCAATGCGGCGTTCGCGGCGGATTTCCTGCAATATAGGAGAGAGGTCATAGCCATAGTCCGGCCAGTTGGGGTCGGTGAAGCCTACGGTCTCCGTCAAGTGCGGCATGCCTACACGGTCGCGCAGTACATTGATGCTCTTGTCCAGGTCCGCTTGGCTGATGCTGCCCAGTTCGGCTTTGGCCTCTGCGTAGATGAGCAGTGTCTCCGCGTAGCGGTAGGCGATGCCATCGGCCGTTTCCAAGGTGTATCCCAAATGTCCCGTGGCCGGGTCGTAGCCCTTGACGGTCTGGTAACCTGTGGTGCAGAAAGTGGTGACGTAATTGTTATCCCCATCGATTTCATGCCCTTTGAAAGCAGCGTTGTCTGCAAAGAACTCGTTGTTGAGCACCATCTGGCGAAGGCGCGGGTCGCGGTTGGCGAACTCCTCGGCAATGGTGGCATCACCGGTCGGATAGCTTGTCAGGGCCTTCGGCAGTCCGTCTGCATAGAGGTAGCTGTCGATGAAGTCCTTGGAGAATCCTGTATTGGCTTCCCAGGCACCGTGTCCCCAGTTGTGGCGGCGCAGCGGGTCGGCATAGTCAATGTAGAGGATGGACTCCTCCAGGTTGCTCTTGTTTTCCAGAATGAACATGTTGTAATAGTCATGCTCGGGGTCGCCTGTGTTGTAGATGTCATAGAGGCCGGAGTTGATCAGTGCCTCACTGGCTTCCACGGCTTCCTGCAAGAGGCTTTGCCATTCATAGCCCAGTTCTGTGTGGTACTTGTAGTACGTGCCTTCGTACAAGCAGACACGGGCCTTGTAATGCCGGGCCACATCGGCGGTCAGGCGGTTGTCACTGGAGGACACACGTCCTTCCGGCAACCACTGGATGGCGAAGTCCAGGTCATCGATGATGTGCTGGATTACTTCATTGCGTGGCGTGCGCGGTCCATACAGTTCCGGGCTATCCGTGTTCATGTCTGTTTCGAGCCAAGGCACATCCCCGTAGGTTGTCAGCTTGTTGAAGTATTGTTGGGCACGGAAGAAGCGTATCTCGCCCACGTAGCGGTTGATTTCGCTTTCATCGCCCGTCACCGTCCCGTAGTGGGTCATGAAATAGTTGAGGCGGCGGATAGTCTGCCACGCACTCTTGTTCCAGTTGTCATCCTCGGTTGGTATGCTGTATTGCTGCCAGATGTAGGATTCCGGGCTTCTGGGCACTTGGTTGTCGCTCCACGTATCGTCATAGTTGGATACGCCGCCCGGCAGCAAGCTGTAAAAATAGTTGGCATACGTCTCCAAGTCACTGGGCGTGGACCAGAACGTCTGGTCGTTGATGGATTGGGGCGCCCTTTCCAGGAAGGCATCGTTGCAGCTTGTCAACGTGGCCGCTCCAATGATTGAACTGTATAATAAGTATTTCAGTTTCATGTTGTTCAGTTTTTATGGGTTATTAGAATGTCAGGCTTACACCTATCGACAAGGCACGTTGCAACGGATACTTGTACGGGTCGTCCAGCTCCGGGTCGAAGCCTTCCGGCGTGTGCTTGATGGTGAACAGGTTCTCGGCCGAGAAGTAGACGCGTGCTTTCTGGATGTAGGCCTTCTGCGTCCATGTTTCCGGCAGGGTGTAGCCGAAGGTCAGAGACTTCAGGCGCAGGTAGGAGGCATCCACCAGGTAGCGGGTAGAGTTCACGTTGCGCAGGGGCTGGCTGCCATTGAAGCGAGGCACGGGGAAGAGGGCATCGCGGTTGTCTTCCGTCCAGTAGTCGTTGGCATAGCCTTGCGGCACCTGCCATTCGCTGCCGTACTGGTATTTGAAGTTGTCCGGCAACACCATGTCACGTTTGCCCACGCCCTGGAAGAAGATACCGAGGTCGAAGCCTTTCCAGTCTGCCGTGATGTTGAAGCCGTAGCGGTAGCGGGCACTGGTATTACCGATGATGCGCTTGTCACCTGGGTCGTCCACGGTATTCTTGCCTTGGTCTACGACTCCGTCCCCATTGATATCGATAAACTTGATATCACCCGGAATCTTACTCAAACCGCCGTCCACTTGCGACTGGTCGGGCGAACTGGCAATTTCCTCTTCCGACTGGAACAAGGTGGATTCATAGCCCCAGATTTCACCGATCTTCTTTCCTACATAATAAGAGCTGGCCAATGACTTGGTGGGGTTGTCATACTTGGTGATTTCGGCCTGCGTGTCGGAGATGTTGAAGCCCACGGAGTAGTGCAGGCCATTCTCCAGCTGGTCGTTCCACGTCAGGGCCAGTTCCCAACCATAGGTCTTCATGTCGGCGGCGTTCTCCTGCGGCTCGCTGGCACCCAGGATGCTGGGCAGCAGTTTGCCCGGGCCTAACATGCCGGTGGTCTTACGCTGATAGTAGTCGAAAGTACCCGTCAAGCGGTTGCGCAGGATGGTGAAGTCCAGGCCGAGGTCCCACTGCGTCACCTTTTCCCACGTCACGGTGTTGCTTACCAGACTGCCCGGCAGGATGTAGCGTGCTTGCTGGCCACCGAAGAGGTAGCCCGTGTTGCCGCTGCTGTAAGTGGACAAGTAGGAGTACCAGCTGGCAGGCGGATTGGTATCCAAAGCTTGGTTGGCCTGGCTACCATAAGAGGCTCTGATCTTCAGGTCGTCGAAGAAGTTGCGTGTCGTTTCAGCAAACCATTCTTCTTGGCTCAGTCTCCAAGCAAGGGAGAAGGAGGGGCTGAACACGGCGCGGTCGTTCTTCGGGAACTTGGAGGAGAGGTCATAACGTCCGTTCAGCTCCAGCAAATAACGATCGTTGAACGTATAGTTGATACGGGCAAATCCGCTACGCGTAGCCCAGCTGTCATCCGAATTACCCACATAGCGTTCGCCGGTGGCATTACTCATAGATGGCAGGTCGTTATAAATCAATTCATTGCGCTGAGCATAGAAAGAACGCGTATGTTTGGTTTCCTGATTGTAACCCAACATAACCTTGAAGTAGTGCTTACCCAACGTCTTTTCGTAGTTGCCCACAAGGTTAAAGGCGTTGTACGTGTCATTATTCTGATATTCGTACACGTAGTTGGGGTCAGAATATTGGAACACCTGCAGGAATCGTCCGCCCTCACCATATTCATTGAACGAAGTGGCGTGATTCTTGTTGTGCTGGGCATAATAATTGAAGGTATAGTCCATCTTGATGCTCAGACCATCCAGCGGCTTGAGTTCCACGGCCAACGTATTCCAGAAGTCGTTCTTCGTGGTCGTGCGCGAACCGCCCTCCTCCAGCACGGCGGCAAAGTTAGTGTAGTTGCCCTGACCGGACCAATGTCCGTCCGGATGCTTCACGGGCATCAGAGGAGACGTATCGTTACCAATCCAAGCATTGCCGTGGGCATTGTCCTGAGCCAGGCCGTTCAGTTCAGTGCGGATAAACGTGGTCTTCATCGAGATGCTCAACCAATCGTTCACATCGTAACTGATGTTGTTCACTACATTGAACTTGCGGTACTGCTCGTCACCGTAGCGCATCAATGAACCTTGGTCCATATAACCTACGGAGGTGTAATACGTAGTCTTCTCACCACCGCCGCTGATGTTGACGTTATACTTCTGTAGCGGGTAATTCTTTTTGTAGATTTCCTTCATCCAGTCCGTATTGCCGCAATAACCATACTTGCCCTGCGACATCATGCTGTACCACATACTATTTTGGTCACTCGGATCATAGAACACCGGCTCGTTGTTAACCGGGTCGTTGTAGTACGCCTGAATATGCTGCATATCCTTCTCGCTGAAGTACAGGCGGTTATTGGTATTCATGGAGGCCGCGTTCATCCAGTTCATGTACTCGATAGAGTTCATATATTCCGGCCTTGTCGTCGGACTGTTCCACGAGATGGAAGCATCGAGCGACACGCGGGTCGGCTGGTTTTTCCGTCCACCCTTGGTGGTGATCAATACGACACCGAAGGCGGCACGCGCACCATAGATAGAGGCGGAAGCGGCGTCCTTCAACACAGATACACTGGCCACGTCCTGCGGGTTGATGAGGTCGGGGTCCATCTCCACACCGTCTACCAATACCAGCGGGCTACCTCCATTAATGGAGGTTTCACCACGGACGTTGAACGTCGTTCCCTGGCCGGGCTGTCCGCTCGTGGTGATATTCAGGTTAGGAATGGTACCTTGCAGACCCTGACCCAGGTTGACGATGGGTCGGCCTTCCAGCACTTCCTCGTCCACGGCGGATACGGCACCTGTCAGGTTGGCCTTCTTCACCGTGGCATAACCTACTACCACCACTTCATCCAGCAGTTCCGTGTCCTCCCTAAGGATGACATTGAGAGGCTGACCTTCCCATTTGATTTCCTGGGTGGTGTAGCCCACATAGGAAATCTGGATGATGTCGCCCGGCTTCACGTTGCGCAACTGGAAGTTGCCGTCGATGTCCGTGATGACACCATTGGTCGTGCCTTTTACTAACACTGATGCGCCGATGATGGTCTCACCTGTCGCATCTTTCACAACTCCGGTACAGGCTCCGTCCTGCTGGACAGCCCTGATACCCTGGCTTTCACTTGGCGCTGCTGCTGCTGTTCCTCCGATGGCGAAAGAAGCGAGCAAGAAAGCGCTTACTGGGATAAAGTGCCTTAACATGGTTTCTACTTTTTTTAAATTCACCCTGCAAATATACCGCATTTAGGAAACCAAACATGTTAAAAGCGCACTTTTTTTCAATGGGAAGTAGATGTTTTCAGGTTGTTTAACAAATATGGCGCTGAAAGGTGGTCAGGTACTTTTTACTTTTCTTTATTTATTGGGGAGTAGGCTTCCTCATCGCCAACGCCCGATTCTCCGCCTCCTCCATGATTTCCCGTTCGCCCGGTCCCTTGTCATTGATGCCGCAGAGGTGCAGGACGCCGTGGATGATGACGCGGTGCAGTTCGCGGTCATAGTCACCCCCGGCGAACTGGTCGGCATTGGTGCGCACGGTGTCCAGACTGATGAAGAGGTCGCCGGAGAGGCGGTTGCCCTCGCAGTAGTCAAAGGTAATGATGTCCGTGTAGTAATCGTGTTGCAGGTACTGCCGGTTTACTTCGAGGATTTTCTCGTCCGAGCAAAAGACGTAGGCAATTTCGCCCACGCGCTTGCCATGGGTTTGTGCCACGGCCTTTATCCATTTGGTGGTTTCCCACTGGTCTATGGCGGGCATTTCCACGCCTTCAGTCTGGTAAGTGATCATATCGTTTTTAGTAGAAGAATAAGTAACTGATGAAGATGGCCGCCAGGATGCCCGACAAGTCCGCGATCAGCCCGCACGTCACGGCATTGCGCGTCCGCGTGATGCCCACGCTGCCGAAGTACACGGCCAATATATAAAAGGTAGTGTCCGAAGCCCCGCGCGCCACGCAGCTCAGCCGTCCCACGAACGAGTCGGCTCCGTATTGCTCCATCGTGTCAATCATCAACCCGTTGGCCGCGCTGCCGCTCAACGATTTCATCAAGGCTGTGGGCAAGGCGCCCACGAAACCGGTGTCGATGCCGCATAAGGCCACCACCCATTCGATGCCCCCGACAAGCAGGTCCATCGCGCCGGATGCACGGAACACGGCGATGCCCACCAGGAAAGCCACCAGGTAGGGAATGATGCGCACGGCGGTGCCGAAGCCTTCTTTTGCGCCTTCGATGAAAGCGTCGTAGACATTCGTCCGCTTCCATAGTCCCCACACGATGAACAGCAGGATGATGCTGAACAGGATGATGTTGGCCGCCAGGGTGGAGTAGGGACCCATCTCGTCGCGTCCCACGCGGACGAACACCCAGATGAGCGTGGCGAAGAACAGGCTGATGCACCCCGCCAATATCAGGATGGGCTTGCACAGCAGGTTGATGCGCTGGCTGATGCTGACGGTCAGGATACCCACCGCGGTAGAGACAGCCGTGCTCAGCAGCGTCGGGATGAAGATGTCCGTGGGCTGCGCCGCTCCCATCTGCGCCCGGTACATCATGATGCTGACAGGAATCAGAATCAGTCCCGACGTGTTGATGACCAGGAACATGATCATCGGGTTGGTGGCCGTGTCCTTCTTCGGGTTCAGCTCCTGCAGTTCCTTCATCGCCTTCAGTCCCAGCGGGGTGGCGGCATTGTCCAGTCCCAGCATGTTGGCGGACAGGTTCATGAAGATGGACCCCATGGCGGGATGCCCCTTGGGAATGTCCGGGAAGAGGCGGCAGAACACCGGGCTGAGCCAGCGGGACAAGGCATTGATCATCCCGCTGCTTTCCCCGATTTTCATGATGCCCATCCAGAGGGACAGCAGTCCCGTCAGCCCCAAGGAGATTTCAAAGGCGTTCTTCGACGAGGAGAACGTGGAGTTCACCAGTTCGGTGAAGATTCCCGTGTCGCCCAGGAAGAGCAATTTGCCCAACGCCACCACGAAGGCGACGATGAAGAACGCCACCCAGATATAGTTCAGGACCATGGCCTTAGAAGTCTTCCTCGTTCGCCAGGTTCCACATGTTCAGGAAGGCCGCGCGGGTGATGTCCGTCAGCTTCTCCCAGTTGATGCGCTCTGCATGGTCGGACGGCTGGTGGTAATCCGGGTGCGCGTCCGTGTGATACCAGATGATGGGGATGTCCTGCAGGGCGAACGACCCGTTGTCGCTGCCCCCGATGGGGCGGTCCCAGGCGCGGTAGTCCGGCTCCAGCTTCAGGCCGTATTCGGCGATGTCGTCCTTCAGCCACTGGCCGAAGGCGGGATGCGACTCCGTGTAGAAGTAGACCACGTGCCGCGGCTTGTCCGGCTTGTTGTTGCGCCCTATCATGTCGAAGTTCAGGTAGCCTTTGATTTGCTTGACATAGGGACAGGTCTGCACGAAATATTTCGAGCCGAGCAATCCCTTTTCCTCCCCGTCCCAGAAGGCGAAGATGACGCTGCGCAACGGCTTCTTGCCGGACGCGGCAAAGGCCCGTGCAATCTGCAAGGCCGCCGACACGCCCGAGGCATTGTCGTCCGCCCCGTTGTAGATTTGGTCGCCCGCCAGGGTCGGATCATAGCCTATGTGGTCGAAGTGCGCCCCGATGATCACATATTCGTCCGTGCGTTCGCCGGGAATCCAGCCCAGGATGTTGGCCAGCTGCAGGCTGCGGTGTGTGCCTTGTTTCAGCCGTGCCAATGAGTCCGGGTGCACCTGGAAGCGCCCTTTCTGTTGCCGCTCCACGGCGCACGCCTCGAACGGCTGGTAATACGTGTCGCCCAGCAAGGGCCGTATGCCCGCTTCCTTCAGCTCCGAGGCCAGGTAGCGCGCCACGATGCGCGACTCCCGTTGTCCGGCTTCACGTCCCAGCAGGTTGTCGTCGGCCAGAAATTCCACGATGGCTTCCGCCTTGTCCTGGTTGATGCTCTGCAATCCTTTCTCCAAGGGCGATTGCGCCTGCATCCCCAGCGAGGCGGCGATGAGGCAGCAGGTTCCCAAAATCTTCTTGTACATATCGTTTGTTTTTTAAAGGCATAAGTTTTAGATAAGGTGATTGGCCTTCAGCCATTTCTTGCCGCCGGGGGTAAGAAAATATACCAAAGCAATGGCGCAAGGAATGCCCAAGAGTAAAAAACCGATAATTGCTCCCATACTACTTCTCCTCCTTCTTCTTATTGGTAAGTATTAATCCTAATATCAATGCCAGCAAGGCTGATGTGAATCCTAATCCGTAAATCAGCCATTTATTGTCTTCCATATCCTTGAACAAGGAAGCAATGACGACACCGGTAAAGATATATTTTGATATGTCAATCAAATAATTGCCCAGCTTCTCTTTCCACATAACTGATAAGCCCTACAAAGTTACTCATTTATATCAAAACAGCAAGCGCTCAGCCCACACTTCCCTCCAGCGACACGCTCAGCAACTTCTGCGCCTCCACGGCAAACTCCATCGGCAGCTTGTTCAGCACCTCCTTGGCGTAGCCGTTGACGATGAGGCCCACGGCGT
>CALNEX010000013.1 GCA_939791845.1 uncultured Mediterranea sp.
AAACGTAGATGCCTCGCAGGAGGCGGATGTGGTCGATGGTGAAACTGGGAATCTTGTCCATACGTGATAAGCGGTTAAGGGTTATTTCAGCATTTCGAGAAACGCCTTCGTGGCGTGAAACGAGCGGTCGGCCATCGTGCCCCAGAAGTCGAGGTACTGCTGCCAGTGTCCCTCGCTGCCCGGCGTGTCGCTGACGATGCGGAAGCTGATGAAAGGCACTTGGTACAGATGGCACGTCTGGGCGATGGCGGCGGACTCCATGTCCACGGCCTGCACGTCGGGGAAGTGGGTGCGGATGTCGTCCAGACGGGCGCGGTCGGTGATGAACTGGTCGCCCGTGCAGATCAGGCCGCAACGGACGCGGCTCTCCAGGCCTCCTTCCTCGGACAGGCGGCGGGCGGCGTCCAGCAGGCGCGGGTCGGCCTCGAAGACGGCGGGCAGGCCCTGCACCTGGCCGTAGGCGTTGCCCTCGCCGCACCACACGTCATGGTATGCCACGCGGGCACCGGCCACGACATCGGTCACTTGCAGTCCTTCGCCCGTGCCGCCGGCCACGCCCGTGCTGACGATGCAGTCCGGGGCGAAGCGGCGAATCAGCTCGGCGGCACCGAGGGCGGCGTTCACCTTGCCGATGCCGCAACGGGTCAGGATGAGGGTGTTGCCGCCCAGGCGGCCTTCCACATAGTTATAGAGGCCGCACGACTGCTCGTGTGCCCCGGTGAGGTGCGAGGCCAGACGGGCGTGCTCGTCCTCCATCGCGTTGATGACTCCTATCTTCATTGTCTGTCTTATTGATTTTCGGGAGCAAAGGTACGACAAATATCCGGAATCGGACAAAATAAGAAAAGGAAAGAAAGCCCGCGCCAACCTTTCGATCCCGCCTGCCCAAAAGAACCGCCTGCCACATAGTGCGGTAATCGCTTTTTTGTATTACCTTTGCCCGCAAAAACCAACGCAATGAAACGATTACTCCCTGACATCCTCGTCATCGTGACCTTCGCGCTGCTGTCCTTCGCCTATTTCTATCCGGCGGACACGGAGGGGCGCATCCTCTTCCAGCACGACACGGAGGCGGGCGCCGGCGCCGGGCACGAGGCGCAAGAATACTACGACCGCACGGGCGAACGCACCCGCTGGACCAACGCCATGTTTGGCGGCATGCCCACGTACCAGATTTCGCCCTCGTATGACTCTACCCGACCGCTGTCGTGGGCGCAACGCGTCTACCAGCTGTTCCTGCCCAACTACGTCTACCTGACGTTCATCATGATGCTGGGCTTCTACATCCTGCTGCGGGCCTTCGGCATCCCGGCATGGTATGCGGGCATCGGCGGCGTGCTGTGGGCCTTCTCGTCCTACTTCTTCATCCTCATCTCCGCCGGACACATCTGGAAATTCGTCACCCTGGCCTACATCCCGCCCACGATAGGCGGCATGGTGCTCATCTACCGCGGCCGGCTGCTGGCGGGCGGCGTGGTGACGGCCCTGTTCACCGCCCTGCAGGTGATGTCCAACCACCTGCAGATGACCTACTACTTCCTGTTCGTCATGCTCTTCCTTGTCATTGCCTACGGCATCGGGGCGTGGCGCGAAGGCCGGATGCCGCAGTTTGTCCGCGCCACGGGCGTGCTCGTCATCGCCGGACTGGTGGGCGTGGCCATCAACCTCTCGAACCTCTATCACACCTATACGTACAGCAAGGAAACGATGCGCGGCCCCAGCGAGCTGACGCATGACACCGGCGCCCAGCAGGCCAACGCCAGCGGCGGACTGAACCGCGACTACATCACGCAGTGGAGCTACGGCATCGGCGAGACGTGGACGCTGCTGGTGCCCAACTACAAGGGCGGTGCCTCCGTCCCCCTGGCCCAGAACGAGACGGCGATGGAGAAAGCCGACCCGCGCTATGCCGGGCTGTACCGCTCGCTGACGCAATACTTCGGCGAGCAACCCATGACGGCGGGACCCGTCTACGTGGGCGCGTTCGTGCTCTTCCTCTTCCTGCTGGGCTGCTTCGTGGTGAAGGGGCCGCTGAAGTGGGCCCTGCTGGGTGCCACGGTGCTGTCCATCCTGCTGTCGTGGGGCAAGAACATGATGTGGCTGACGGACCTCTTCATCGACTACGTGCCGATGTACGACAAGTTCCGCGCCGTGTCGTCCATCCTGGTCATCGCCGAGTTCACCATCCCCTGGCTGGCCATCCTCGCCTTGGTGAAGCTGATGCAAGAGCCCGCACTGCTGCGCCGCCACCTCCGGGGCGTGGCCGTCAGCCTGGTGCTCACGGCGGGCGTGGCGCTGTGGATGGCCGTTCCCGGCGGCACGCCGTCGCCCTCGGACTACGTGTCCACGCAGGAGATGGCGATGCTGCAAGGCGCTGCCAATCAAGGCTACCTGCCTGCCGAGGAGCTGCCCGGCATCCTGGCCAACGTGTCCGAGATGCGCGCCGCGCTGGTGCAGAGCGACGCCCTGCGCTCCTTCCTCATCATTGCCGTCGGCGTGCTGCTGCTGGTGCTCTACGCCCAGGGGCGGCTGCGGCGGTCGTTCACCGTGGGCGGCATAGCCCTGCTGTGCCTCTTCGACCTGTGGGGCATCAACAAGCGCTACCTGTATGACGACCAGTTTGTCCCGGCCTCGACCAGCAAGACGGCCTTCGAGCCGACCGAGACAGACCAGACCATCCTGGCCGACCCCGCCCAGGACTACCGCGTGCTGAACCTCACGACCAATACCTTCAACGAGAACAACACGTCCTACTGGCACAAGAGCATCGGCGGCTACCACGCTGCCAAGTTGCGCCGCTACCAGGAGCTGATAGACCACCACATCGCGCCGGAGATGCAGGCCTTGGCCTCGGAAATGGTGGCCAAAGGCGGACAGATGGACAGCCTGGACGCCGCGAAATTCCCCGTACTGAATATGCTGAACACGCGCTACGTCATCTTCCCCGCCGCACAGGACGGACAGACCGTCCCGTTGCAGAACCCGCACGCGCTGGGCAACGCCTGGTTCGTCCGCAACGTGCGCTACGTGGCCAATGCCGATGAAGAGATCGACGCGCTCTCCGGCCTCCGTCCCGCCGAGACGGCCGTGGTGGACGCCCGCTTCCGCGATGCCCTGCAAGGCATGGAGCAGGCACCGGCGGACAGCCTCGGCACCATCCGCCTGACCACCTACGAGCCCAACCGCCTGGTCTACGAGACGCAGAACGCGACGGACGGCGTGGCCGTATTCTCCGAAATCTACTACCCCGCCGGCTGGCAGGTGACCATCGACGGACAGCCCGCCCCCCTGGCCCGCGCCAACTATGTGCTCCGCGCACTGCATATCCCCGCCGGACAACACACGGTGGAGATGCGCTTCGACCCGCAGAGCCTGCACGTCACCGAGGGCATCGCCTACGCCGGACTGTCGCTGCTGGCCGTGGGCGCGCTGGCGGCCATCGGGCTGGGTGTATGGCGGAGACGGAAAAAGGCCGAAACCTGAGAAATAGGAGAAATTGCGGGGCAAAGGCATGGCATATCAACAATTATGCGTACCTTTGCCCCGCAAACCTTTCATAAACGCATGACTATGGAACAGATTTTAAAAGTCAAAGTGCCCACAACGCGCGAAGAAGTGTTGCGGCGTTTGGAAGTGAACCGCCGACGCAAGCGGGAATTCATTGAAAAAGCCAAGGAAGAGATGCGCGCTGAAATCAAGAGACTTACAGGAGAAGATGTAACATCGTTTGAGGTATGGTGACACTGAATTTAGAACGAATCAATCAAGTGTCACCATACATCATACGGCCAACGAACGATGCCTTGAAATATCAGTTCGTGACGGATTATATGGTAGCTTACGAAATCGGTTTTGTGCCTGACGAATTATTGATATGCGCTGAATCCTACCAGTTCATCATCATCAACACCAATAATCGCAAATCTCCACGTGATCCCAAAATACGGGAAACCGTTTTTGCTTTCGTATATGAGTTCTTTCGCCAGCAGGATGTTGTGCTGCTTTATTTGTGTGAAACAAGCGACAACAAGCAACATCCGCGCCAACGTCTCTTTGAATCTTGGGTTTCAATCGCGCAGCTCAAATATCCTATTGCCAAACTCACCATCGGCATGGAAGACGCAGAAGGAGTTATGAACTATGCCGCACTAATCTTCCGCTCGGACAACCCTCATGCCGCGGAAATCTCCGTTGAATTCACCCGCACCGTGCAACTGCTCAGCGAAAAGCCCGAATAACCCCGCTTTCCGCCCTTAAAACCTGTACGTCCCCGCCAGCCCCAGCACGTGCGTCCCTTTCGTCCGGCTGTCCTGGTAGAGGTAGAACAAGTCGCCCGTCCAGCCCAGGCCCAGCGGGAACGCCGCCCCGCCCCGGTAGCGTGTGCGGGCCAGCCGGAACCCGTCGCCCACGAACAGGCTGTTGAACGTCTCCACCGACACATACGGCTCCACCCCGCTCCGGGGCAACGTGTGCCCCAAGCGCAACCGCTGGCGCAACACCATGTCGCGGTAGCCGTGCTGCCCCAGCGAATGTTCGTACTTCTCGCGCAGCGACACGTCCAGCCACCTCCACAGGCGCGTGGACAGCGTGGCCCGCAGCCGGTAGCAATGGCAGGCCATCCAGCCGTCCTCGTCCAGGTTGTTGTAGGAAAACTCGTAATTGGCGCCCAGCGACAGCCACGGCAACACCTGCCGGTTGACGGCCAGGTAGAGCACGGCGCAGTCCGTCCGCCGCACGCGGTCCTTGGTGCGCCACTCCAGCAGGCCGTCCAGTTCCAGGCCCGCCCGCTCCCAGTCATACACCATCTCCACCGTGGCCCACGTGGCCAGGTCCTGCTGTTGCGCCGCCGCCCGGCCGCCCGGCCAGGCCAGCAGCAGAAGGGCCGCAAGCACCCCTTTCAACATGTTCTTTTTCACGATATCCGGTTGATTTTATCTTTCCTGCTTACATTATCAGGTTCTTCCTGATGGAAAACTTCACGATTGCCATCGCCGTGATCTGCGACATCGGCAGGTCTATCGGCTCGTGGTGGCGGTTGTAGCTGACCAGCCTGATGCTCCCCGGAGTATCCGACTTGTTGACGTACTTCACCACCAGATAGTCGCCGTCGCCGTCCACGTGGTAGGACACCAGGTAAATCTCGCCGTAGATGATGGAGTTGAGGTCCTTGATGTAGCGGAAGCCCACGATGTCGCCCGACTTCAGGATGGGATACATGCTGTCGCCGCAGACGTAGACCGCCCCGTCGCACGCGGGGACGTTGGGGATGACAATCTGCCCCAAGGCAAACTGCGGGCGTTCGTCGAGCAGGGTCTTCAGGTTGGCCGCCGCCTCAATGTCATACAGCGTCACGCTGCGGTCGTCCAGCGCCTCCGCGCCCTTGGGCTGGTGCAGGCGTTCCACGGGGCCGCTGGCCAGCTCGCTGACGCAATAGTTCCGCTGCAGCACGGGCGACCCCTTGCCCGTCAGCAGCCAGTTGTAGTCCACCTGGTTCAGCCGCCCCAGCACCAGGGGGAAGTCGATGCTGTTGCGGGCCACCCAGTTGCTCAACGTCGAGCGCGACACGCCCAGGTAGGCGGCCAGCTCGCTGTCCCGGCGGAACCCCATCGCCAGCTTGGCGCGCTTCACGATGTCCGCCACATTGAAAACCTCGTCCTTGTTTTTTTCGTCTGCCATGTTTTTCTTCTTCTTAACGCTTTCAAATCAGAAACTTGCAAATATCCAAATAATAATCTGAAAATTTTCTTGTTTCTTTTCCGAAAATTCCATTTATATTTGCCCACAAAAATAAGCAATCCATTTTAAACACACAACCTATGAAACAGATTTCTTCATCCTCCACGTCCCCGCCCCTCCGGCCGTGATACCCCCGGACAAGGGCGCAGGCACCTTCGGACATGGGCGCAGGTACCCCCGGACAAGGGCGGGAACACCCCCGCCCGGACAACAAGACATCCAATTTTATCCACCTATCAAAAATACATCAACTATGGAAACAGTCCAACCCAACGAAACACGCACCTGCAGCCGCTGCCACCGCACGCTGCCCGCAGACCACTTCTACCGCATCAACAAAAGCACCGGCAAGCCCGATGCCTATTGCAAGGATTGCCGCCGCCAGCTGAACCGCCAACGGCAAGACGCTTCCGGCGCCGACCTCCCGCCGACGCCCCGCCGCCCCCGCACCCTCATCTTCGAGGAACCGGACCGCGAACGCCGGATGCAACTCATCATGCAGGCCCGCCGCGTCGTGCAGGCAAGCATCATGCGCAAGCAGAGACGGATGCGGGAAGAAGGAGAGTGAGAAAGAAAGGAGACAAACAGGAATTCAGTTTAGGCGCGGATTACGCGGATTTAGCTTCGCTCAAAACATCGTTTGATCATGCTAAGGTAATCCGCGCCAAAAAAACGCCGACAAATCATCATTTACCCCATGGCAAGAATCAAGAAACAAGGGCTGGACTACTTCCCCCTGGACACCGACTTCATGCATCAACGTGCCGTGCGCCGCCTGATGAAACAGCATGGCGACCGCGCCTTCACCGTGCTGCTCAGCGCCCTGTCCGCCATCTACGGCGGCGAGGGCTACTACGTGCGTGCCGACCGCACCTTCTGCGAGGACCTGGCCGCCGACCTCTTCGACACCGACGACCGCCAGGTGGAGAACATCCTGCGGATGGCCGTCAGCTTCGGCCTCTTCGACGAACACCTCTACCAGGAACACGGCATCCTGACCTCGGCCCACATACAGGAGCAATACCTCTTCTGCTGCAAGCGCCGCCGCAAGCGCCAACTGGACGAACGCTTCCGGCTGGTGGAAAACACGCAGGAGGAGGAAGAGAAGGAAAACGCCGCCGACGCGCCCGAAGCGGAAAATGTCGCGCAAAAGGCGGAAAATGTCACGCAAACACCCGAAAATGCTACGCAAACGCCCGAAAATGCAACATTAATCCCACAAAGCAAAGCACAGCAAAGCATAGCACAGCAAAGGGAAACCCCTCCCTACGGGTTCCCCCGACACCGGGGGCACCGGGACCGGCGACGGCCGGACGCCGCCGCCGACGGAGGACGGGGAAACACACGATGATGCCTGGTGGACACGGCGCATCGCCCAACTGGCCCCGCCCGCCGACCACCGGCCACGCAACTACGACAACCTCTTGCTGGAACTGCGCCGCTGGAAAATCCCGCCCCAGGAGCAGTATGCCCTCATCCTGCGCAGCAGCTTCGGCCTCATCGGGCACCCCGTGTGGCTGGGCCTCAGCGAGATGCTGAAGAAGCCGGGCTGCATCCGCCAGCCGGGGAAGTTCCTGCTGAGCAAGTGCAAGTGAACGGTTCACAGCCTGGCAAGCCCTTGCAAGATTCGGGGAGAAGCCTTATCTTTGCAAATTCACCATAACCCCATAAGACCATGGAACTGAACAACAAGATTGTCATTTACCAGACCGCCGACGGACAGACCTCCATCGACGTGAAGCTGGAGAACGAAACGGTGTGGCTCTCGCAAGCACAAATGGCAGAACTGTTTCAAACAGACAGGACTTCCATTCTGAGGCACATCAAGAACATCTACAAGACGCAAGAATTGGAGGAGCTTCCAACTTGTGCATTTTTTGCACAAGTTCGCCAAGAAGGAAAAAGGACGGTTGTCCGACAAATCCCCTACTACAATCTGGATGTCATCATCTCTGTAGGCTATCGAGTGAACTCCAAGCGCGGCACCCAGTTCCGTATCTGGGCCAACCGCATCCTGAAGGATTACCTCGTCAAGGGCTATGCCGTCAACAAGGCCCTGACGGAGCAGCGGTACACGGAACTGAAACAACTGGTCAGCGTGCTGGGACGGACGGTCAAAGCCCAAGAGGCACTGACCACCGACGACGCCCTCAGCCTCGTGTCCGTTGTCTCTGACTACACATACGCCCTCGACACCCTCGACAAGTATGATTATCAGCAACTTGTCGTAGAGCAGACCACTAACGAAGAGAAGTTCCACGCCACCTACGAAGGCGCCATGCAGGCCATTGAAGGACTGAAGGCAAAGTTTGGCGGAAGCCAATGGTTCGGCAACAAACGCATCGCCGCCACGCTCTTCCTGTGGTTCATGGCGGGCAACGGCATCCTCTACAACCCGGACGGCACCAAGCGCATTGCCGACAACACCCTCGTGGCCCTCACGCTGATGATTGCCGAGAGCCGCACGGAGGAGAAGGACGTGATGGTGAAGGTCGTGGTGAACTTGATAAACCGGAACAATTAAGGGCAGGCAAGAGTGAGGGCGTATCATCAAGACTGACAGCGATTTACGGCCAGGGCAACCAGCACCGACCGCATCCGGCGCCCGCCCCCCCCGAAAAAAGATTATCAAAACGCCCGATTTCATTTGCGTGAACGGGACAAAGCCCTTATCTTTGCAGTGTAATCAAGCTTGATACACAAAACACACATTATTTATTAACTATTAAAACACACACAGCTTATGCCAGTAGTTTATGAACCCCAGCAGGCCTCCAAGGCCAACCAAAGTGGAAAGAAACTGTTCTACCCCCGCGTCCGGCTGACGGGCAATGTGGGCACGGACCAGGTGGCCCGCGAAATCGCCGAACTGTCCTCGCTCACCACGGGTGACGTGAAGAACGTGATAGACAACCTCGTGACCGTCGTGGCCAGACACCTCCAGGCATCGGAAAGCGTGACGCTGAGCGGCTTCGGCAGCTTCCGCTACACGCTGAACAAGGCGGGCGAAGGCGTGGAGAAGGCCGAAGACGTGAACATCACGCAGTCCAAACTGATGGTGCGCTTCACCCCCGCCAGCACGCGCAACACCAACGGCACGGTGGCCACGCGCTCGCTGGTGACGGGCGCCCGCTGCGTCCGCTTCGACCAGGTGACCGTAGTCCCCGGCACGGGCACTGAGACGGGCCCCGGCGAGAACACGGGCGAAGAGGGCGAGGAAGGCACCTTCGGCTAAACAGGCGGACGCGGGCCGCACTCCCCCCCAAGTTTCCACAAGGGACGCGGCCCGCGCTCCTCCCTGCCGCACCTTGATTATTCACAAAACTAAACACACACACGACTATGAACACACACAAGAAAACCCTTTGGGACACCATCCTGAAAGTAGCCATTGCCGTACTCTCGGCCATTGCGGGCGCACTGGGCGCCAACGCGATGGGGATGTAAGCAAGGAATCGGCGAACCAAAAAAGGAGAGGACCGCTGCTGCCGGCGGCCCTCTCCTTTCATGTCATGACAGGAGGAACAAAAAATGTCATCTGTTCGGCGTGTCCCACTTCTTCGTGGCGGTGCAGGCGATGTCCACCGTCTGGTCGCCGGCCTGGATGCGGAAGTCGCCTTTCTCCAGGACCCACTTGCCGTCATAGCCCACAAAGGCCAGGTCGGAGGCTTTCACCTTCAGCGTGACGGTCTTCGTCTCGCCCGGCCGGAGCTCCACCTTCTCGAAGGCGCGGAGGCGGCGGTTGTCCGGCGTCAGGCTGGCCACGAGGTCGCTGCTGAACAGCAGGACGCTCTCCTTGCCGGCCACGAGGCCCGTGTTCGTCACGTCCACGGTGAAGGTCAGGACGTCATCGGCCGTGAAGCTGGCCTTGTCCACCTTCAGGTTGCTGTACTTATAGGCCGTGTAGCTCATGCCGAAACCGAATGCCCACTGCACGGCCACCTGGGCATCGTAGTTGTAGGCGCCTTCCATGGGCTTGCCGATGTGCTCGCACGGCTTGTAGTCGTAGGTGACGAGCGAGTTGATTTCCTTGGGATAGGTGTAAGGCATCTTGCCGCTGAAGTTGGCCTCGCCGCTCATCAGCCGGGCCAGGGCGTCGCCGCCGTAGTTGCCCGGCAGCATGGTGTGGACGACGGCCTTGGCCAGCGGCTCGATGTCGGCCAGGATGCGCGGCCGGCCTTCGTTCAGCACGAGGATGAGGGGCTTGCCCGTCCGGGCCAGTGCCTTGACGAGGTTGCGCTGGTTCTCGGACATGTAGAGGTCGGTCAGGTTGCCCGGCGTCTCGCAGTAGGAGTTCTCGCCGATGCAGGCCACGATGACATCCACGCCTTGGGCGGCAGCCACAGCCTTGTCGATTTCGGGAGCATTCTCTTCCCACCACAGGCCGCCTTGCTTGTAGGTGACGCCGGCTTCGTAGACCACGTTTTCCTTGCCATACTTGTTGCCCAGGGCCTCGAGGATGGTGTTGTACTGCCGGGCGCATTGGTCGGCCTTGTCGCCCTGCCAGGAGTAGGACCAGCCGCCGTTGAGCGTACGCATGGAGTTGGCGTTGGGACCCGTCACCAGCAGCTTCTTGCCGGGGGCCAGAGGCAGGATATTATCCGTATTCTTCAGCAGGACGATGGACTCGATGGCTGCCTGGAGAGCCTGGTCGGCAAATTCCTGCGAACCGAACTTGGGATAGTCCTTGAAGTCGTTGTAGGGCTTCTCGAAGAGGCCGAGGCGGAGCTTCAGGCGCAGGATGCGGCGCACGGCGTCGTCGATGCGGCTCATAGGCACTTCACCTTCCTCCACCAGTTCCTTCAGCAAGGGGCAGAAATCCCAGTTATAGGGATCCATGCTCATGTCTATGCCGGCGTTGATGGCCAGCTTGATGGCTTCCTTCTTGGAGCCGGCGATGTGGTCGCGGCTATAGAGGTTGACGATGTCGGCCCAGTCCGTCACAATCATGCCGTCCCAGTTCAGGCCTTCCTTCAACCAGCCGGTCAGCAGCTCGTGGTTGGCGTGGAAGGGCAGGCCGTTGTTCATGGCGGAATTCACCATCAGCGACAGGGCACCGGCACGGGCCATCTCCACGTAGGGGGCGAAGTGCTTCTCGCGCATGTCCTGCACGGTGATGGACGAGGGCGTGCGGTCCTTGCCGGACACGGGGACGCCGTAGCCCATGAAGTGCTTCATGCAGGCGGCCACGTTGTAGGGGCCCACGTGGTTGGGGTCCTCGCCCTGGAAGCCCAGGACGGCCTCGCGGCCCATCTCGGCGTTCAGGTAGGCGTCTTCACCGTAGTTCTCCCACATGCGGGGCCAACGCGGGTCGCGGCCCAGGTCCACCACCGGGGCGTAGGTCCAAGGGATGCTGCCGGCACGGGTCTCGTAGGCCGAGATGGCGGCGCCGGCGCGGGTCAGCTCACGGTTGAACGTGGCCCCCATGTTGACGCCCTGGGGAAAGAGCGTGCCGCCCAGCGTGTAGGTGGTGCCGTGGATTTGGTCCACGCCATAGATGTCGGGGATGCCGATTTCCTCCATGGACTTCTGCTGGATGCGGGTGATGATTTCCTGCCACTTCTGCGGGGTCTGCGCCACGCCGTCGGGCACGTTCAGGATGGAGCCGACCTTGTACTTGGCGATGACACTGTCCAACTGTGCTTCGTTCATCTGCCAGCCCTTGGAGGGGTCGGCTTTCCAGTCCTTCAGCACATCGATGGTCAGTTCGCACATCTGGCCAATCTTCTCGTCCAAGGTCATCTTGCCCAGGATTTCCTCCACGCGCTGCTCGATTTTCTCATCGCGCGGGATGGCGGGCGCCACGGTCTGCGCCGCTGCGGACAGGACTGCGCCTGCCGCCAAACAAGTCATAAAAAGCTTCTTCATATCGGTATTATAACATTTGGTTGTTTTCGTGAGGGCAAATTTATTGCTTTTCCCCCACACTTGTTACTGCCCTCTGACACAAAAAGACAAAAGCGGCATACAAATGAAACAAAACGTCACCTGCATGTCGCCCTGCCCTTCATCGCTTCAGCAAACTCAGCTCAACCCGGGGCTTCAGGATGTCACCTGTCTTTTCGCTCGAAGCAGCCACATCGGCCTTCAGCGTGGCCTTGATGTCGCGCGACGATGCACCTACCAAGAACTTGTATTCGCCTCCGGCAATCGCCCACGAAGAAGTGGCCTCCTCATAAGAAGCCAGGTCGCGGGCATTGACGCTCAGCACGACGTTCACCGTCTCGCCCGGCTGCAGCTCGGCCGTCTTGGCGAAAGCTTTCAGTTCCTTCTCTGGCTTGTTGGCCTTGGCAGCATCGGGAGCAGACACATAGAGTTGCACCACCTCCCGTCCGGGCACCTTGCCGGTGTTGGTCACGTCGACGCGCACGGTGTACGAGCCGGTGCCGGCCTCGATGACGGGGTTGGTGTACTCGAAGGTGGTATAGCTCAGGCCGTAGCCGAAGGGGTAGGACACCTGACGGTTGAAGCTGTCGAAGTAGCGGTAGCCCACGTAGATGTCTTCCTCGTAATTGGTGTAGTCCACGTTCTCCACGCGGCCCTCCTTGCGGGCCTCACGCTCGGAAGCCACAAGGCCGGGGTCCGAAGCCAGGTCCACGGGGAAGTTCTCCGTAGAGGCGTGGTCCTGGTAACGCACGGGGAAAGTCATGGCCAGCTTGCCGCTCGGCGAGACCCGTCCGCTGAGGATGTCGGCCACGCTGTTGCCCCCCTCCTGTCCGCCCTGCCAGGCGCAGAGGATGGCATCGGGCTGTGCCTTCCACGAGGCTGTCTCGATGGCGCCGCCGATGTTCAGCACCACGACCACCTTCTTGCCGGCGGCATGGAACGTGCGGCACACGTCGGCTATGAGCCGGTGTTCCTTCCTGTTCAGGTCGAAGCCGGAAGATGCGCGGTCGCGGAACTCGCCGGAGCCGCGGCCGATGGTGATGACGGCCACGTCCGCCCGGGCGGCACAGGCCTGCAGTTCATCGTCGCCAAGCACCATCTCTTCGGGCAGGACCACGGGCATGAAGGCCGCATGCGGGTCTTTGCCCGACGGCTTCAGGCGTTCCTTCTCGGCGGCGATGTGGGCCTTGTACCTGGCCTCCAGCGCGGCATCGGTCACATATCCCGCGTTCTGCAGTCCCTCCGGCATGGAGACGGTGTAGGCGCGGTTGACGTTGCCCGAGCCGGTGCCGCCGGGGATGAAGTCATACGACGTGCAGCCGAAGAGGGCCACCTGCCTCACCTCCTTGGCCAGGGGCAGCGTGTGGTCCCGGTTCTCCAGCAAGACCATGCCCTCGGTGGCCGACTGGCGCGTAATGGCGGCATGGGCCTTCAGGTCGGGCTTGTTGCTGTACTTGTAGCCTTTGAACTTGGGCGACCGCAGAATCATCTCCAGGATGCGCCGGACATTGGTGTCGAGGACAGCCTCGTCCAGCTTGCCGCTCTTCACGCCCTCCAGGATGTCCGTGTACTGACGGTCATACCCCGGCTGCAACATGTCATTGCCGGCCTTCATCTGTGCCACGGCATCCTTGCCGCCGAACCAGTCGGTCATCACCATGCCGGGGAAGCCCCACTCGCCGCGCAGCAGCGTGGTCAGCAGTTCGGGATTCTCGGAGGTGTAGATGCCGTTCAGGTAGTTGTAGGAAGACATCACCGTCCAGGGCCTGCCTTCCTTCACGGCGATTTCAAAGCCTTTCAGGTAGATTTCGCGCAGGGCGCGCCGGGAGACGCGGGCGTCGTTGGCCGTGCGGTTGGTCTCCTGGTTGTTCACGGCAAAGTGCTTGATGCTGGTGCCCACGCCGTTGCTTTGCACGCCGCGCACGTAGGCTGCCGCCATCTTGCCGCTCAGCAGGGGGTCTTCGGAATAATACTCGAAGTTACGCCCGCAGAGCGGGTTGCGGTGGATATTCAACGCCGGTGCCAGCAAGACGTCGGCCCCATACTCCAGCACCTCGTTGCCGATGGCCTTGCCGACGTTCTCCACCAGGTCGGTGTCCCACGTCGAGGCGAGAAGAGTGCCGATGGGGAAGTGCGTGCAATAATAGGTGGCGGTGTCCCCCTCGCGCGTGGGGTTGATGCGCAGGCCGGCAGGTCCGTCGGCCAGCACGACGGCCGGGATGCCCAGGCGTTCGATGGGACAGGTGGTGCCGGCGGCGCCGGGCACGATGTTGCGCGTCTCGCCGATGACGGCGCTGTCGCCGGAGAATCCGGCCATGCCCGTGCCCACAATCAGGTGGACCTTCTCTTCCAGTGTCATGGCCCCGATGACCTCTTCGACGGGAGCCTGGCCCAATTGCGGCGCACCGGGACCGCAGGCGCAAAGCGTGGCGGCAAGGAGAGCCGCCGGGAGTAGTTGTTTCTTCATTGCGGGATGTCTTTAAAGGTAAATGATAATTTAGCGGTGATGATTGGAACGTTGGCAACTTGATTCTCCTCCTCCGGGGAGGGTTCCCCACAAGGCCTGCTGGGCATAGACCGTCACACACGCCAGCAAGCATACGGATAAAAAGAGAATCTTCTTCATTGCTTTCGGATTTATCAGTAGGGTTAAAATAATACGCTGTCATCAGGACGGGCCATTCTTCTTGCAAAGTAACGGAATTTTCCGTTAAAACAATCCGTCATGCCTTATTTTTTACAACACATTCCCCGTGTCCGCTCGCAGGAGCCCGCGAGCACGTCCGCAGGAGCCTGCGAGCACGCACGTCGGCACCCGCGCTTGCGCACGTTGACGCGGGCGGGGCACAAAAAAACCGTTCCGACCCTCACGGGCCAGAACGGAACACAAGTCAATAATACATGAAAAAACGCTATTTAGAGAGAGTTCTATTGTTGGATTCTCAAATCCGGCTCAAAGATAGGCATTCCCTCCGAACCCTGCAAACTTTTTCCCCGAAAAAATGTATTTTAGGCATAAAATAATCCGGATAGGAGCAAAATTCGACCACTTAATCCCCCAAAACGGACTCCGGCCACCCGGATGCCGCAGATTTTTGAAGACGGATGTAGCGGATGCCGCGGATTTGTCGTACCTTTGCGGAAACGAATCCTAAAAAAAGAAGCATCATGGAGACAACCCGACAGAACAAAATAGCCCGCCTGCTGCAAAAGGAGCTGGGCGACATCTTCCAGAAGCAGACCCAGTCCACGCACGGCGTGCTGGTGTCCGTCAGCGCCGTGCGCATCAGCCCCGACCTCAGCGTGGCACGCGGCTACCTCAGCATCTTCCCCCCCGAACGTGCCGAGGAAATCCTGAACAACATCAACGCCAATGTCAAGTCCGTGCGCTACGAACTGGGCACCCGCGTACGCCACCAGCTGCGCATCATCCCCGAACTGAAGTTCTTCCTGGATGACTCGCTGGACTATCTGGAGCACATCGACGAGCTGCTGAAGAAGTGAGAAACCGGGCCGACATACCTATCTTTATATAAAGGACGTAGCCGGCCTCCCCATTCACACAGATTCCGCGGGCAACGCAGACTGACACGGCAAGAGTCTGCGCCGCCCGTTTTTTTTGCATCCCCCACACCCCTGAAGGGCATTTTCCCCACCTCCGCACCCTCATTTTCCCTCTCTACAATCCGATTTGGAGAAAAAAAACGCTTCATTCCGAAAGAAAATAGTTAAAGGATATTGTATATTTAGATTTTTTCCTTAGATTTGCCGCTGTTTTATCAAACCCATCGCGGTGCTACTTTTAGGTTCCCTTCTCTGCGGAGGGACAGCGCACGCGGTAACCACTGAAGAACATGGTGTGAGGGTCGTCCAACAGGAGGGCACTTGCACAGGTACTGTATTGGATGAAACGGGGCTCACCGTCATTGGTGCGTCCGTTGTCATCAAAGGAAATACCTCCGTTGGTTCTGTGACCGATTTGGACGGTAAGTTCAGCATTCCCTCGGCCAAACGGGGAGATGTGCTGCGCATCACCTACGTGGGCTACCAGCCCATTGAGGTGACATGGGAAGGCAAGCCCCTGATCATCACCCTGAAGGAAGACAGCGAAATGCTGGACGAGGTGGTAGTCGTGGGTTACGGCACCCAGAAGAAAGTGAACGTGACCGGCGCCGTGTCCATGGTGACGGACGAAGTATTCGAATCACGCCCCGTGCAGAATGTGGCCCAGGCCCTGCAAGGCCAGATTCCGGGCCTCACCATGAGCGTGGGCAACAGCGGTGGCTCTTTGGACAGTGAACTGAGCTTCACCATCCGCGGTAATGGTACCATCGGCTCCGGTTCGAGCGGCAGCCCGCTGGTGCTCATCGACGGCATCGAGGGCGACATGAACACGGTGAACCCGAACGACATCGCCAGCGTGTCCGTACTGAAGGACGCCTCCTCGGCCTCCATCTACGGTGCGCGCGCAGCCTTCGGTGTAATCTTGATCACGACGAAAAACGGCGAATCCGGCAAGACCCGCGTCAACTACACGGGAAACATCCGCTTCTCCACGGCCATCCAGCTGCCGGACATGGTGGACTCCTGGCGCTTTGCCAACTACTTCAACACGGCGGCCACCAACGGCGGTGAATCGCCCGTATTCACCGAGGAAAACCTGAACAACATCAAGACCTACATGTCCGGCGGATTCACCGACCCGACAACACCGGAATACTACGGCACAAGCATCGACCCGGCCAACAACCGCTACCGCAACTACGCCGGCGCGTTTGCCAACACCAACTGGTTTGATGAGTTCTACCGCAAGAACGCCCCCACCCACGAGCACAACCTGAGCATCAGCGGCGGCACGGACAAGCTGACCTACATACTGAGCGGAAACTTCCTGGACCAGAAGGGCCTCTTGCGCCACGGCGAAGACCAGTTCAACCGTTACACGCTGAACGCCAAGCTTTCGGCCAAGCTGGCAGACTGGATCACCGTGAACTACACCACCAAGTGGACGCGCGAGGACTTTGACCGTCCGACGTACCTGACGAGCCTCTTCTTCCACAACATCGCCCGCCGCTGGCCGACCTGCTTCGTGGTAGACCCCCACGGGCACTGGGCTGCCGACATGGAAATCATCCAGCTGGAAGAAGGCGGCAAACAGTCCAGACAGCAGAACTGGATAACCAACCAGCTGCAAGTGGTCATCGAGCCCATCAAGGACTGGCACATCAACCTGGAGGGCAGCATGCGCCAATACAACGACCAAACCCACTGGGCCGTATTACCCATCTACGGCTATGACGCCAACAATGAGCCTTACGGATTGTCATGGAACGGCGGTGCCGCAGGATATAGCGAAGTGCAAGACTACCGCGGCAGCGAGGACTATTTCTCCACCAACCTCTACTCCGACTACTCCAAGACCATCAACGGGCACTACTTCAAGGTATTGGCCGGTTTCAACGCCGAGTTGTACCGCAGTGGCGGCTTGACGGGCTTCGGTACGGATCTCATCACACCCACCGTGCCCCAGCTGAACACCACGCAAGACAACCAGAGCACCTACAACAGCATCAACGAACTGGCCATCGCCGGTTTCTTCGGCCGCATCAACTACAACTGGAACGAACGCTACATCTTCGAGGCCAACCTGCGTTATGACGGCTCGTCCCGCTTCATCGGCGACAAGCGCTGGGGCCTCTTCCCCTCCTTCTCCGCCGGCTGGAACATGGCACGCGAACCGTTCTTTGAACCCTTGACCGAGTGGATCGGCACCCTGAAGCTGAGAGGCTCCTGGGGACAGCTGGGCAACAATGAACTGAACTCCTACTATCCGTTCTACCAGTCCATGCCCACCAGCGTGAACAGCACCAGCTGGCTCGTCAACGGCCAACGCCTGAACGCCGCCGGCCTGCCGGGCATCATCAACGACCAGTTCACATGGGAGACCATCGAAAGCTGGGATGTAGGCTTCGACTGGGGCGCCTTCAACAACCGCTTCACCGGTTCGTTCAGCTACTACCAGCGCCGCACGAAGGACATGGTGGCCGCCGCACCGCCCATGTCGGGCATCCTCGGCGTTTCGCCTCCCAGCATGAACAATGCCGACTTGAAGTCCTATGGTTGGGAAATCGAGCTGTCCTGGCGCGACCGCATCGCCGACTTCAACTATGGCGTGCGCTTCGTATTGGATGACAACCAGGAAGAAATCACCAAGTACTACAACCCCTCCAACAACCTCAACTACTACTATGTAGGACGCAAGTTGGGTGAAATCTGGGGTTATACCACCGTGGGCATCGCCCAAACTCAGGAACAGATGGACCAGCACCTGGTCAACAACAATCAAAGCCAGATGGGTTCCAACTGGACGGCCGGCGACATCATGTACAAGGACCTGAACGGCGACGGCGTGCTGAACAACGGCCAAAACACGCTGGAAGACCACGGCGACCTGAGCATCATCGGCAACAGCACCCCGCGCTACAAGTTCGGTCTGACGCTGGACGGCCAGTGGAGAGGCATCGACTTCTCGCTCTTCTTCCAGGGCGTCATGAAGCGTGACTATTGGCTGGGTGGCCCGTACTTCTGGGGTGCCAACGGCGGCATGTGGCAGTCTGCCTGCTTCGAGGAGCACCTGGACTACTGGTCCGAGGACAACACAGGCGCCTACTATCCCCGTCCGTATTTCAACACCACCAAGAACCAGTACACCCAGACCCGCTACCTGCAGAACGCGGCCTATATCCGCCTGAAGAACCTGCAAGTGGGCTACACCCTGCCCAAGAAATGGATGGACAAGGTAGGCATGGAGTCTGTCCGCGTCTACTTCTCTGCGGACAACGTCTTCACCTGCAGCGGCGTCAGCGGCGTGTTCGACCCCGAAACGCTGGGTGGCGACTGGGGCGAGGGCAAACTCTATCCCCTGCAGCGCACGTGGTCCTTTGGTTTGAATGTTAACTTCTAAAACCTGAAACAATTATGAAACTGAATATCAAACAACTCTGCATCTACTCGCTCCTATTGGTGGGCGGGGCGGGATTGACGTCTTGCGAAGACTTTCTGGACCGTCAGCCGCAATCGAACGTGACACCCGAATCATACTTCGCCATGAGCAGCCAGGTGGGTGCCTATGTCAACAACTACTACAACGGCTACCTCCTCAACTCCAGGGGGCAATCACTTTATCACTCGACCGGCTGGAATTCAGGCATAGCCAACAATGACGCCGACACCGACGTGTTTGTGGAAGGCGAAGCCAACTTGTCCTACTTCAACGGCCAATGGCAAGTTCCCCAAAACCAAGACAACGGCATCATGGGACACTATGGACGCATCCGCGTGTGGAACTACCTGATCAATACCGTCGAGCCGAAGGTGGAGGCGGGCCAGGTGCAGGACGACGACGGCAACCTGACGCACTACCTGGGCGAGGCCTACTTCTTCCGCGCCATGGCCTACTACAACGCCATGGTCAGCTACGGCGACCTGCCCATCATCACCGAGACGCTGCCCAATGACTCCGTCTACCTGCAGCAGCAGGCCGTGCGCGCCCCGCGCAACGAGGTGGCCCGCTTCATCCTGGGCGACCTGGACAAGGCCATTGAGCGCTTGAACGACGTGGGCTTCCAGAACAACCAGCGCATCAACAAGCAGACGGCCCAGCTGTACAAGTCGCGCGTGGCCCTCTTCGAAGGCACCTTCGAGAAGTATCACCAAGGCACGGGCCGCGTGCCGGGCGATGCCGAGTGGCCCGGCGGCTCGTTTGACGGGAACATCCAGAGTGAAATCAACTTCTTCCTGCAAGAGGCCATGGACGCCGCCAGCGCGGTGGCCGACTATCCCGGCCTGACGCTGACCGAAAACAGCCACGTCATCAATCCGGGCCTGGGCCAGATTTACGGTTGGAACCCCTACTTCGAGATGTTCAGCCAGCCCTCGCTGTCCAGCGTGCCCGAAGTGCTGCTGTGGAAGGAATACGTGGGCTCCTACAGCGTGACCCACGATGCCCCCAACCGCCTGAAGGTGGGCGACAACGACGGCCTGACCCGCAGCTGCATCACCTCGTTCCTGATGCAGGACGGACTGCCGTTCTACGCCAGCCCCAACTACCAGGGCGACGTGAGCATCGATGCCGAGGCCACCAACCGCGACGAGCGCATGCAGCTCTTCGTATGGGCCGAGAGCACCGTGCTGCAGAGCGACCTGGCCATCGCCTCCATCGCCGAGTCCGAACAGGTGCAGCTCTTCGAGATGCCGCTCATCAGCAACAGTGCCGCACAGAACCTGGACCGCACAGGCTACCGCCAACGCAAACACTACACCTATGATTATGCCCAGTCCACGGGCGATGAGTTGCTGGGCACCAACGCCTGCCCCATCTTCCGCGTGGCCGAGGCCTACCTGAACTACATCGAAGCCTGCTACGAACTGAACGGGACGCTGGACAGCAAGGCCGACCAGTACTGGCGCGCCATCCGTACCCGTGCCGGCGTAAACCCCGACTACCAGCTGACCATCGACAACACGGACATGGCACAGGAAGCCGCCTTGCAGAACCTGGCCGTATGGTCGGGGGACAACATGGTGAACGCCACCCTGTTCAACATCCGCCGCGAACGCAGCAGCGAGCTCCTGGGCGAAGGCATGCGCTGGGACGACCTGAAGCGCTGGCGTTCCTGGGACCGCCTCTTCACGCAACCCTACATCCCCGAAGGCATCAACCTCTGGGATGCCGCCTACCAGAACTACCCCGGCGAAACCGCCGACAAGGGCGAGCTGGTGGCCGACGGAACGACCAATGCCAACGTGTCGCCCGCATCGGTCAGCAAATACCTCCGCCCCTACCAGCGCTGGGAGACCAACAACGAGGTTTATAATGGCTACACATGGATGAAGGCCTACTACCTCTCGCCCATCCCCGCAGAGGAGTTGCAACTGTCCCCGCAGATGTACCAGAATCCCTTCTGGCCGAGAATATCGGGCATGGCCCTTGAATAAAAGAGACACTACTTTTAGATTTAAGTTCTGAGATTTTTGCAGAAAAAAATCGGGAATACCGCTTGTCGTGAGACACGCGGTATTTTTTTCGTTTCCACCCGAACAAAGCAACCTCTTCACCCTGACGAAGTAACAACATTTCCCCGCCCGTCCTTGGCTTCTTCCGGCGGATTTCGTACCTTTGCGCGCAAACAGACCCCAAACCAACCGACGCGCACATTGTGAGACTCGCTTATTATATAGCCCGCCGCTACCTCTTCGCACCCAAGAAACACCGTGCCGTCAACGTCATCTCCACCCTGTCTGCCTGTGGAGTGGCGCTGGCCACGGTGGCTTTGGTGTGCACCCTGTCCGTGTTCAACGGCTTCCAGGAGATGGTGGCGGGCTTCTTTACGGCCTTCGACCCCGAGCTGAAGATCACCGTGCGGCGCGGCAAGACATTCGACCCCGCCGACTCGTGCCTGCTGGCCGTACGACACCTGCCCCAAGTGGCCGTCTGGAGCGAGACGCTGGAAGAGAATGCCCTCGTGCGCTACCGCGACCGCCAGCTGACCGCCACGGTGAAAGGCGTGGACGGGGCGTGGCGGCAGTTGGCGTCGGTGGACAGCCTGCTGTATGGTGCGGGCGAATGGGTCCTGCAAGACTCCGTGGCGTCCTACGCCGTGCCGGGCGTCGAATTGCTATCCGAGCTGGGCTGCGGCATCGCCTTCGTCGACCCGCTGGAACTCTATGCCCCCCGCCCCGGGGCACGCATCAACGTGGCCAACCCCTACGCCGGCCTGCGCCACGGCTACCTGCACAGCAGCGGCCTCATCTTCATCGTCAACCAACAGGAATACGACGCACACTATATCCTGACGTCGCTGGACTTCGCCCGGAAACTCTTCGGACGGCCGGACCAGGTCTCGGCCATCGAGTTGCGCCTCACGCCCGACGCGGACCCGGTGCGCACCCAACGCCGCATCCAGGAACTGGCAGGACCGGACTACCTCGTCCAGAACCGCTATGAGCAGCAGGCCGACGTGTTCCGCATCATGACGAGCGAGAAACTCATTGCCTACCTCTTCCTGACCCTTATTCTGATGATGGCCTGCTTCAACGTGGTGGGCTCCCTCTCCATGCTGATGCTGGAGAAGCGCGACGACGTGCGGACGCTCTGCAACCTGGGGGCGGACACACGGCTGGTGCAGCGCATCTTCCGGTGCGAAGGAGGCCTGATTGTAGTGTGCGGCGCCGTGGTGGGAATCGGTTTGGGATGGCTGCTATGCCTGGCGCAACAGCAGTTCGGCTTCATCCGGCTGGGCAGCGCGGGCGAATTTGTGACGGATGCCTTCCCCGTCAGCGTACAAGGGGGCGACATCGCCGTGGTGTTCGTAACGGTGACGCTGGTCGGCGGACTGGCGGTGTGGCAGGCGGTGAGGTATCTCGGCAGACGGCTGCTGTAAAGCCCCTCCCCTTTCTCCTTTTCAGACTTATGCTTTCTTCCGTATCAGCGTCAGCCCGTCGCGCAAGGGCAGGATGACCTTCTCCACGCGCGTATCCTGCGCCACGCGGTCATTGAAGGCCTGTATGCCCCGCGTCTGGAGGTCGGACGGACGAGGATGCTCCTCCAGCACGTGTCCGTCCCACAGGGTATTGTCGGCAATGATGTAGCCGCCGGGACGCAGACATGCAAGAACCATTTCATAGTAATCCACATACCGCCGCTTGTCCGCGTCGATGTAGGCCAGGTCGAAGGTCAGGCCCAGGCGGGGCACCTCCGCCAGCGCGTCGCCGATGCGGAAGTCGATGCGGTCCGCCCAAGGCGACTGCTCCAGCCACGGGCGGGTGAAGTCCTCCTGCTCGTCGTTCACCTCGAAAGTGTATAACCTTGCGCCTTCCTCCAGCCCCTCGGCCAGGCAGAGGGCGGAGTAGCCGCTGTATGTGCCCAACTCCAGCACCAGGCGCGGCCGGATCATCTGCACCAGCATCTTCAGCAAGCGGCCCTGAAGGTGACCGGACGCCATGCGCGGATAGAGCAGACGCAGGTGCGTGTCGCGGTAGAGGGCGTGCAGGTAGTCACTCTCAGGGTCGATGTGGGAAAGGATGTAATCGTCAAGCGTCATAGGTATCTGTTGCTGTTGGGCAGCACAAAGTCGTCGGCATACTTCAGCACGTCCTCCACCACGTTGATTTCCAGGAAGGAAGTCTGCGTGCCCGCCTTGCCGCTGCTCAGGTAGCCCACCATGTCGGTGGGTTGCAGCTTGCCGTCGTTCAGCAGGCGGCGCAGGGCGGCGAAGTAGTACTGCTGCCCGTTGGCCAGCTCGGGCATGTAGATGGCCTCCACGCCGTAGGACAGGGCCAGGTGGCGCATGGTCTTCTCCTTGTAGCAGATGGCCAGCACGGGATACTTGCCGCGGAAGGCGGCCAGGTTGCGCGCGGTGCGGCCGCTGTAGCTGTCCGTGATGATGGCGCGGATGCGCAGCTTGATGGTGGCCTTGACCGCCTGCTTGGCCAGGAAGGCGGTGACGTCGTTGCTGTTCTCGTCCAGGGGGATGCGGATGTCGTTGTCGGGCAGCTTGTCCTGCTCGGCCTGGGCGGCAATCTTGGTCATGGTCTTGACAGCCTCCACGGGATACTTGCCGTAGGCGGTCTCGCCGCTCAGCATCAGGGCGTCCGTGCGGTAGTAGATGGCGTTGGCAATGTCGGTCACCTCGGCGCGGGTGGGGCGCGGGTTGTTGATCATCGTGTGCAGCATCTGCGTGGCCACGATGACGGGCTTCTTGGCCAGGATGCACTTGCGGATGAGGATGCGCTGGATGCCGGGGATGCGCTCCTGCGGCACCTCGATGCCCAGGTCTCCGCGGGCAATCATCACGCCGTCGGCCACCTCCAGGATTTCGTCGATGTTGTCCACGCCCTCCTGGTTCTCAATCTTGGCGATGATGCGGATGTCGCTACCCTTTGCGTCGAGTATCTCCTTGATGTCCAGCACATCCTGCTTGTTGCGCACGAAGGAGTGGGCGATGAAGTCGATGTCGCGGTCAATGGCATAGCCGATGTTGCGGCGGTCGCGCTCGGTCAGCGACGGCAGGTTGATGCGCACGCCGGGCACGTTGACGCTCTTGCGGCTGCCCAAGGTGGCCTCGTTCTGCACCTCGCAGAGGAGGGCGTCGGCCGTCTTGTCCACCACGGCCAGCTCCAGGTCGCCATCGTCGATGAGGACGTGCACGCCCACGCGGACATCGCGCACGAAGTCGGGATAGCTGACGGCGATGCACTCGCGGGTGGTCTCGCGCGACGGGTCGCCCACAATCCGCACACGGTCGCCCGCGTGGAAGTCGATGGGCGCGGCGGAGGCGGTGGTGCGCACCTCGGGGCCCTTGGTGTCCATCAGGATGGCAATGCGGTTGGAGACGGCGCGCGTGTTGTCGATGAGCTTGTCCAGCCCGTCAAAGTCCAGGTGCGCGGTGTTGAGGCGGACGACGTTCATCCCAGCCTCGAACAGTTGGCGTATGAAATCCACCTCGCAACGCTTGTCGGAGATGGTGGCCACAATCTTGGTTTGCTTCAGTAACATAATCTTTTTACCTTGTTAATTTATCATTTAGCGGATGTGTTCAGCGGTACCGCCGCCCGCGGGCGGGCGTACCTGCGTCCGCGGGCGGGCGTGCCTGCGGGCAAGGGCGGGCGTGCCCCCGCTCATTCGGCGCCGAGCAGCCCCTCCAGGGCCAGGCGGTAGGAATCCATCCCGAAGCCGCAGACAACGCCACGGCAAGCGGAGGCAATCATGGACACGTGGCGGAAAGCCTCGCGGGCGTGCACGTTGCTGATGTGCACCTCCACCACGGGGGCGGGCACGGCGCGGATGGCGTCCTGCAAGGCGATGGACGTGTGGGTATAGGCGCCCGCGTTGAGGATGATGCCGTCATAATCGAAGCCCACCCGGTGGATGCAGTCGATGAGCTCGCCCTCGATGTTGGACTGGAAATAATCTATCTGCACCTCGGGATGGCGGCGGCGCAGGGAGGCCAGGCAGTCGTCGAACGGCGCGGCACCATAGACGCCCGGCTCGCGGCGGCCCAGCAGATTGAGGTTGGGGCCGTTGATGATTTGAATCTTCTTCATATTATCCTGTTTTTGCACTATCTTTGCCGTGCAAAGGTACGGAAAAGATATGGAATCTGCATCAAAAAACGAGAATAAGGAGCAAAACGCACAGATTATCAAGGAATATGTGCAATGGCTGAAGCTGGAGAAATCGCTCTCGCCCAACACCGTGGACGCCTATCAACGCGACCTGCGGAAGCTGCTGGACTTCCTCCGCGTGGAGGGCATCGACTTTCTGGACGTGCGGCTGGACGACCTGCAACGCTTCAGCGCGGGCCTGCACGACATCGGCATCCATCCCCGCTCGCAGGCGCGCATCCTGTCCGGCGTCAAGTCGTTCTACCACTTCCTGG
>CALNEX010000014.1 GCA_939791845.1 uncultured Mediterranea sp.
CAGTTGGAGCAGCCACATGCCTTCGTCGGCTTGCGCCGCGCAGGTCAGCAGGGCGGCAAAGGCCGCCACAAAGTACTTCTTTACGTTCATAAATCGCTTCTTAAATGATTATCTTGTTTTAGTTAAACATTTGTCGCTCCCAAGCTTTGGTAGTCACATTTCCACAAGTGGGAGATCTCCCATCCCAAGGCTTGAGGATAAGGGCATCCCGTGTGTGGAAAGAGTGTGCAAAAATACATAAACCACCTGAAAATACCTTTCTTCACGTCTCCTTTATAAGGAATATTAATACCTTTGCCACGACTAATTCATTAAATGAGCTTCTGTATGAATAGAATAGGTGTGGCTACTTTCCTCTTGTTGGCGATGTTGCTGACATCGTGCAGCCGAAAATACCGTGTGGAAGGGACATCTTCCCTCATTAACCTGGACGGGAAGGTGCTCTATCTGAAGATGTTGCAAAACGGTATGTGGGTGCCCGTGGATTCCTCTGAGGTGGTGCATGGCTGCTTCAAGATGAAAGGTCCCGTGGACTCCGTGCGCATGGTTACCCTCTATCTGAACAACGAGGCTCTGATGCCATTGGTATTGGAAAACGGCAAGGTGAAGGTCAGCATCGCCCCGGGCAGTTTCACTGCCCAGGGAACCCCCCTCAACGATAAACTTTATGACTTCATTGAGCAACGCAACGAGTTGGAGCGATCCATCGAGGAACTGGAGCGCAAGGAAGCCCGCATGATACTTGACGGGGCCAACATTGATGACATACACGATGATCTGGCCAGTCAGGGAAAGGACAAGCAGGAGGAGATGGATGAGTATATCCGTCAATTTATTGCCGACAACTATGAGAACGTATTGGGACCCAGTGTCTTTATGATGTTGTGCAGCACCATGCCCTATCCGTTGATGACCGACCAGGTGAAAGACATTATGCGCACCGCTCCCGCTACCTTCAAACAGAATCCCCTGGTGAGGGACTTCCTTGACAAGGCGCAGGAGAACATGAAACTCCTGGAAGAGCACAAGCGATTGCAAGAGAACATGGCCAACAACTGATGACTATGACGCTGCCTGCCGATTTCATTGCACACATCCAAACATTGTTTGATGCCCCGGAGGCCCAATCCTTCTTGGAGGTCTTGCGAGGTGTGCCGTCTGTCAGCATACGCCTGAACCAGCACAAGACGCCGCCCGTGCCCGCCATGGCCGAACCCGTCCCTTGGTGTTCGTCAGGATACTATCTCCCTGAACGTCCCTCGTTTACTTTCGACCCCCTGCTTCATGCCGGCGGCTATTATGTGCAGGAGGCTTCGTCCATGTTCGTGGCGTGGGTGTTGAGGCATATTTGCGATACCCCTGTGCGGATGTTGGACCTTTGTGCCGCTCCGGGCGGGAAATCCACCTTGGCCTGCGATGCTTTGCCTGCGGGAAGCTTGTTGGTGGCCAACGAGGTGGTGCGCAACCGTGCCCAGGTGTTGGTGGAGAACCTGACCAAGTGGGGCTGCCCCGATGTCATCGTGACCAACAATGACCCTTCGGACTTCACTCCCCTGGGTGCCCTCTTTGACATCATCCTGGTGGATGCGCCGTGTTCGGGCGAGGGGATGTTCCGCAAGGATCCCGCCGCCGTGGACGAGTGGAGCGAAGAGAATGTCAGTGCTTGTGTTCGCCGCCAACGGCGCATCCTGGCCGACATCCTGCCGTGTCTCAGGCCGGGCGGCCTGTTGTTGTACAGCACGTGTACCTATAATGTGAGAGAGAACGAAGAAAACGTCCGCTGGCTGCGCGACGAGTGGGGGATGGGTATCCTCCCCGTGCCCGAAGTCCGTCCGGAGTGGGGCATTGCGGGCAATTTGTTGCCCGGTGAAGATTTCCCTGTCTACCGTTTTCTGCCCCACCGCACACGGGGCGAGGGTTTCTTCCTGTCGCTGTTGCGCAAGCCGGAAGAGGCGGAAACGACCGTCCCCTCCCGCAGGAGGGGCAGCCGCAAAGAACGTGTGCAGGCCGTTTCCAAGGAGACCATTGCCCGCGCTTCGGCTTGGCTGGAGGAACCTGCGGACTATGTCTGGGCCATGCGGGGAGATGCCTGCCTGACGGCCATCGGCCGGCCGCTGTGGGAGTTGGACGAGGTCTTGCGCCCCTCGCTGCGCGTGTTGCAGGCGGGCATTCCCGTGGCGGAGCCGAAGGGGCGCGATCTCTTGCCCCGTCATGCTTTGGCGATGAGCACTGCCATCCGTCCCGATGCCTTTCCACGGGTGGAGGCGGATCTTGAACAGGCCGTTGCCTACCTCCGGCGCGAAGCTGTCAGCTTGTCGGGCGATGCCCCCCGGGGATTCCTCCTCCTGACGTGGCGCGGCCTGCCCTTGGGATTTGTGAAGAACATCGGCAGCAGGGCCAACAACCTCTATCCCCAGGAGTGGCGGATACGGAAGACGAGTCCCCTGTGAACATGTTTCAAGCCTTGACTTTCCTTTGCTGGTCGCGCAGGTAGAGTGCGTCGATGATGCCGTCTGCCAAGCCGATGACGGGCACGTGCACATACTCTGCCTTGACTATCTGGGCGATGGTCAGGAAGATTTCGGCGGCGGGCACGATGACATCCGCGCGGTCCTCTTTCAGTCCGAATTCCTTCATGCGTTGCTCGGGGGGGAGGGGCTTCAATTGGTCATACAGGGCCTGCAGGGTGGAGACGGGCAGGCGTTGGCTTTCCTTGTCCTTGTCCTTGGCCATGCGGTAGAGCTTGTTGATGTTGCCGCCCGAACCGATGATGTTGATGCCTTGGAAGCCCTGTGTCAGGCGTGTCAGGTCATCCTTCATCGTCAGCC
Organism: uncultured Mediterranea sp.; assembly: GCA_939791845.1. Classification (GTDB taxonomy): domain Bacteria; phylum Bacteroidota; class Bacteroidia; order Bacteroidales; family Bacteroidaceae; genus Bacteroides. The sequence continues at coordinate 2,829 of CALNEX010000014.1, forward strand.
AGGTCTCGGGCTTCACGGCACCGCTGAGGATGCGCACGGTGCCCACGTTGTAGGACAGCGATTGCACCAGTGCCCCGTTGACCATGAGGTTGACTTCGGTGCTGCCGCCGCCGACATCGACGTAGAGGTAGTTGCCGGTGCGGTCCTGAAGGTCTTCCACGTGGTTGTTGTAGATCATCTGCGCCTCTTCCTGGCCGTCGATGATTTCGATGTGGATGCCCGTCTGCTTCAGTATCTTGTTGATGACGGCCTTGCCGTTCTTGGCATCGCGCATGGCCGAGGTGGCGCAGGCGCGGTAGTCCGTCACTTCGTAGATTTTCATCAGCTGGCGGTAGGCCTTCATCAGGCGCAGCATCTTCTCCATGCGTTCATCGGACAGCTTGCCCAGGGCGAACACGTCGAAGCCCAGGCGCAGGGGGACGCGCAACAGCAATACTTTGGCCAGCTTGCGGCTCACCAGGTTCTCGTTCTCTTCTTCTCTTTTGATCAATAGCCGCGCGGCGTTGGAGCCGATGTCTATGGCGGCGTAACACTTCTTTCCCATAATTTCTCTTTCTATATGTTATGTTGTCCTTGTAAAAGGCAGGGTATGCACCCTTATAAGGGTAGGGGTACGCACCCTTGTAAGGGTAGGGGTATGCACCCTTGTAAGGGTAGGGGTACGCACCCTTATAAGGGTAGGAACCATCTCCCCTTGTCAGGGGCGTGATATTTCTTTTTCCAATTCGAGGTAATGCAGGTATAACTCCTCCTGCGAGCGGAAGGGACGTTCTTCGCCCGTCTGCCACGGCAGGTTTTCGCCCCGGCCGTCCACGATGCGTCCCTGGCAGGTGTCGCGCAGGCCGTAGTCCACCACCGTGCGCAGGTCGGCCTTGATGGCGGGGTCGTAGACGGGGGTGACCACCTCCACGCGGTTGTCCAGGTTGCGGGGCATCCAGTCGGCCGAGCCTATGAAGCACTTTTCCTCGCCGCCGGCGGCAAAGATGAAGATGCGTGAATGCTCCAGGTAGCGGTCTATGATGCCGTTGATGTGGATGGTCTCGCTGACGCCGGGCAGGCCCGTCACCAGCGAGCAGTTGCCGCGCAGCACGATGTCAATGGGCACGCCCGCGGCGGAGGCCTCGTAGAGCTTCTTCACCATCACCGGGTCCGTGATGTGGTTGATTTTCATCCGGATGTAGGCGGGCTTGCCCGTCTGCTTGTTCTTGATTTCGTCATCGATGAGGCGCAGGAACTTCTTCTTCATCTCGTTGGGCGACACCAGCAGTTCGCGGAAGCGGACGGGGGTGTAGGGCTTCTCGATGAAGCTGAAGACGTTGGCCACGTCCGTCACCACGTTCTTGGCGGCGGTCATCAGCATGTAGTCCGTGTAGGTGCGGGCGTTGCCTTCGTGGAAGTTGCCGGTGCTGACGCAGGCGATGTCCGGCCCGGTCTTCATGCCGATGTGGGTGATTTTGCTGTGCACCTTCAGTCCCTCCACGCCGAAGATGACGTGTATGCCCGCGTCCTGCATCAGCTTGGACCACGAGATGTTCGATGCCTCGTCGAAGCGGGCCAGCAGCTCGATGACCACGGTGACCTTCTTGCCATTCCTGGCGGCATTGATTAGCGCGGTCACCACCTTCGAGGTCTTGGCCAGGCGGTAGAGGGTGGTCTTGATGCTGCGGACGTGCTTGCTGATGGCTGCCTCCTGGAGCACGCGGATGTAATAGTCGAAGCTGTGGTAGGGCACGTGTATGTAGTGGTCTTGCTGCTGGATGAGCTTCAGCAGGCTGACGTCCTCGTCCAGCTCGGGCTTGACGATGGGTGGCCAGGCGGGATACTTGAGGTCCTTGCGTCCGCAGTCGGGGAAGGACATCAGGTCCTTGTGGTTGTGGTACCTGCCGCCGGCCAGCACGGTGTCCAGCTTGTCCAGGTTGAGCTTGTTCATCACGCGCTTCAGCAGGTCCTTGGGCATGCCGGCGTCGTAGATGACGCGGAGGGCGTCTCCCTTGCGGCGGCTCTTGACGCCCTTGGATATCTTCTGCAGCATGCCGTTGCGCAGGTCGTTGTCTATCTCCATCTCCGCGTCCTTGGTGAACTTGAAGGCGTATGCCTCGAAGTGGGTGTAGTCCATGCCGCTGAATATCATGGGCAGGCAGAAGCGGATGACGTCGTCCAGGTACATCAGGTAGCTCTTGCCTTCCTTGTCCGGCAGGTGGATGAAGCGTCCGCAGACGGCCACGGGCATCTCGATGAGGGCGTATTCCCCGGTCTTCTTGCCCTCGGCTTGCATCTTCACGGCCAGGTAGATGTTGTCGTCCGCGGCCTCGGTCAGTTCCTTCACGGCGGAGAGCCACACGGGGTTGACGAACCCGCTGAGTTTCTGGCGGAAGAACTGGCGGACAAACTGTTGCTGGTCTTCCTCCAGTTCGTTGTCCTTCAGCAGGAAGATGTTCTCGCGGCGGAGGCACTCGGTCACTTCGTGGATGGCGTCCTCGTATTCCTTGGCATAGCGGTTGTTCAGCTTCGTGATGCGCTTGATGAGCTGGGCGGCGTGCTCGCTTTCCTTGCGCACGCTCTTGTCCTCGTACTCGGCGATGCGGCTCAGCGTGGCCATGCGCACGCGGAAGAACTCGTCCAGGTTGTTGGAGTAGATGCCCAGGAAGCTGAGCCGCTCCAGCAGGGGGATGTCTGGCTTGGTGGCTTCCTGCAGGATGCGCCGGTTGAAGTACATCCAGCTTAAGTCCCGGTCTATATAGGCTTCGGGTTCGCCTTTCTTGTTGTTTTTGGTCTTGGTCATTTGCGTATATATATAAAATAGGTGTGAACAAATGGGATGCCTGCAAACAAATCAGACCGTGCCTGCATCCCGCGGGCACGGTTCCGAAGAGAATTTATGGAATATTACGTAAGAAGTTCCTCCTTCCGTGTGGGAGAGGTTTGTCATACATACTCTTCCACCATGTACATGTCGCTGATGAAGTCGTCAATCACCCGTTCGAGGTTCTCGCAAGCTTCATCGGGTGTCTCGCCGTAGGCGCTGCACAGCAGGTTGTCCTTGTAGTAGGCAAAGAAGCCTCCGCCGGCGGCCGCTTCCAGTGTGTAATCGTTCGGGGTCAGTTGCTCCATAGTTGTGTCCTCCTTGATTTGGTTTTGCACTGCAAAGGTCGGGAAAGGATGTTGCAACTATATGACACCGGGATTACGATTACGTGAAGGTGTGCATGGCGGTCATTCCATAATCTCTATCGTGTAACAGCTTTCAAAGGTCTCGCCGGGCGCCAGGTGCTGCACATGGTCGCGGTCCTTGTATTCGCCGGAGTAGCGGGCACGGTCGCATCGTCCGTACCACGGCTCGATGCAGACAAAGGGGGCGTCCTTGCCGGGGGGCGACCACAACCCGAGGACGGGTGCATCGAAGCGCACGGCCAGGACAGCGTGCTTGTCCGTGGCGCAGAGGGTGACCTCATGCACTTGTCCGTCTTCCAGGATGAAGGTGTCTATGTCGAAAGTGTGGGTATCGAGGGGCAGGAGGCCGTCTGTCAGTTCCAGGGGATAGTGCGTGTCGGGGTCCACGCATCCCTTCTCGGCAATGCGGATATAGTTCAGGCCTTCGGTGCGGTCAAAGCCCAGAAAGCCGCGGCGCGGGTCGGCGGGAGCGTGTTCGGGAAGGTGGAAGGCCGGGTGTGCGCCTATCTGGAAGTGCAGGTCGGCCTCCGTGGAGGGATTCGTCACTTGCCATAGCACGTCGATGCATCTTCCCCGCAGGCGGTAGCCTATTTCCAGCATGAAGGGAAAAGGGTATTTCCCGCGGGTCTCTGCGGTGTCGGTCAGGCGGTAGCGCAGTTCGTCGGCCGAGGCGTGCGTCAGTTCGAAGTCCATGTCGCGGGCAAAGCCATGCTGAGACATAGTGTAGGCCTTTCCTTTGTGGAGATACGTGCTCTGCCAGACATTGCCCACGATGGGGAAGAGCACGGGCGAGTGGCGTTTCCAATAGGCGGGGTCGGCCTGCCACAAGTATTCGCGGCCGTTGCGGACGATGCTGCAAAGCTCGGCGCCATGGGGGGACACCTGGAGTGTCAGTTCGGGATTGGATAATGTGTTCATAATGATGTATGGTATTTGGTTAAAGGCTGTTCAATCGGCCTTTGTCCCGCAAAGATAAACATTATTCGCAAGAGAAAGCCATAATGGGCAAATAAAACTTTCCGCATCTTGTATATGTCGTTCCCTTTTCGTTCCTTTGCGGGGATTTTTTGAAGACAGACCAATGAGACTATCTATTTGTTTATGCTTCTTGGGGCTGCTGGCCTGCGTGTCGTGCCAGTCCGATGCCCGGAAAGGAGAGGCGGGCCGCGCGGACGTGCATGTGGTGTCGAAACCGGATGTGGAGGGCAAGTCGTCCGAGCGCATGCCGATGTCCGATGTGACCACCCGTTTCCAGTTCCGCGGGAAGCCCTGCGAAGTCCAGGTGTTCCGCACCCCCGATGAGACCCTGCCCCGCGTGAAGGACGAAGCCGGTAACGAGTATGTGGACAACCGCGTCAACCTGCGCATCATCAGCCAGGGGAAGACGTTGGTGGAACGTTCCCTCACCAAGGCCAGTTTTGCTTCAGTGGTCGACCAGCGTTTCTTGCAGCACGCCATCTTCGAGGGGCTGGTCTACGACACCGTTACTTCCCGGGGAGTGGTGTTTGCCGCCAGTGTCAGCTATCCGCAGTCCGACCTCTACGTGCCCATCCGTCTGACCCTCACGGAGGGCGGGCACGTTGCCATGGAGACGGAGGATTTGTTGGGTACATCGGCGGAAGAAGGGGAATAATCCCGTGGATTCCAGATTCTTTTCAGATTTGCCGCCTATCTTTGCCGCATGAAGATACTGATTATAGAAGACGAACAAGACCTGCGTGAGACCATACGTGCCTCGCTGGTGAAGGAGAAATTCGTGGTGGAGACCGCCGCGGACTATTTCTCGGCCCTGGACAAGGTGAACGATTATGATTATGACTGCATCCTGCTGGATATCATGCTGCCCGGGGGAAGCGGGCTGGACCTCCTGCGCGAGCTGAAGCGTCTCCGCAGGAACGACAGCGTGCTCATCATCTCCGCCAAGGATTCCTTGGACGACAAGGTGGACGGGCTGGAGCTGGGGGCCGACGATTACCTCACGAAGCCTTTCCACCTGGCCGAACTGAACGCCCGCGTCAAGTCCCTCATCCGCCGGCGTGTGGCGCAGGGCGACCTGACCGTGACCCTCGGCAACCTCACGCTGGACCCCGACAAGCATTTGGTGCAGGTGGACGGCACGCCCCTCCAGTTGAACCGCAAGGAGTATGACCTGCTCTATTATTTCGTGGTCAATCCCAACCGCGTCATCAACAAGATGAGCCTGGCCGAATCCGTCTGGGGCGACAACATCGACCAGGCCGACTCGCTGGACTTCATCTACTCGCAAGTGAAGAACCTCCGCAAGAAGCTGAAGCAGGCCGGTGCCTCCGTGGAACTGAAGGCCGTCTATGGCTTCGGGTATAAGCTCTCCGAGGCATGAAGCTCCTGCATTACACCTACCGGAAGCTCTCCCTGCTCTTCATCGCGCTGATGGCGACGTGGGGCGTGTTGTTCTACTACGCCATTGTGGACGAGGTGGTGGACGAGACGGACGACACCTTGGAGAATTATGCCTACCTGCTGATAAAGAAAGTCCTGCACGACCCCTCCACCCTCGACACGCAGGGCAACTTGATGTCCGTCTATGCCTTCCGCCCCCTGACCGAAGAGGAAGGGCTGAACTACCGCGAGGTCTTCTACGACTCCTCCATCTACATCGAGCTGGAGGGGGAGTACGAGCCCGTGCGTGCCATGAAGACTGCCTTTCGCACGGCTGACGGACAATTCTACGAACTGACATTGATGATATCCACGATGGAGCGCGACGACCTCCAGGAAGCGATGCTCTGGTATCTCAGTATCCTTTTCCTGCTTCTGTTGATATGCACCTCCATCGGCATACGCTTGGTGCTGGGGAGCGTCTTCCGCCCCTTGCACCGCCTCTTGGAGTGGCTTCAGCTCATCCAGCCGGGCAAGCCCGTCCCCGCCTTGGACAATCCCACCCAGATACGCGAGTTCCGCCAGCTGAGCGAAGCCGCCGAGGATATGGCCGGACGAAGCTACAAGGCCTACGAGGAGCAGAAGCAGTTCATCGAGAATGCCGCTCACGAGTTGCAGACTCCCTTGGCCATCGTCCGTGGCAAGGTGGAGCTGCTGGCCGAGTGCGAGTGCTTCTCCGAGGCGCAGATGAAGGAACTGGACGCCATTTATTCCACCCTGGGGCGTGCCGTGAAGCTCAACAAGTCCCTGCTCCTGCTCTCGCGCATCGAGAACGGGCAATTCTCCGACACGGAGGACGTGGATGTGGACGAGCTCGTGGACAACCTTTTGCCCGACTTGATGGATATTTACGAGCACAAGGACATCCGTTTGGAGCGTCAGCGCGGGGACAAGCCGTTCGTCATCCGGTGCAATCCTTCGCTGGCGCAGATTCTTGTGTCTAATTTGCTGAAGAATGCCTTGCTCCACAACCAGGATGGGGGCAGCCTGCAGGTGGTCACCACACCGGACTCCTTGCAGGTCCGGAATTCGGGAGAAGCCCCCTTGGACCAGGAGAAACTCTTCCGGCGTTTCTACCACTCCATCAAGGGCAAGAAAGATTCCAACGGGTTGGGGCTGGCCATCGCGCGGACCATCGCCCAATCCGCCTCGCTGGGGTTGGAGTATGCATGGGAGGACGGGATGCACGTCTTCAGCTTGGTTAAAGAAACTGAAAAGGAGACGGTGGGGAAATGAATCCAGAAAAACTCCAGGATTCATCCCGTACTTTGCCAAAGAGAAATTTTGTAATCCTTATATAAAGAAATGTATATGAAGAATGTATTATCCGTTTTGTTGCTGACATTCCTCATCTTCCAGACGGCCTGTGCCGGAGATGTCATCACGCACGACACGAAGAAGCTTCCCGAAGCGGCGCGCACGTTCATCAGCACCTACTTCCCGAAGGCGCAGGTGTCCCATATCAAGATCGAGAGCGAACTGTTTCAGACAAAGAAGTACGAAGTCCTCCTGACCGACCGCACGGAGATTGATTTCAACCGCGACGGGAAATGGATGGAGGTGGATTGTGACGATGCGCCCGTTCCCCAAGGGCTGGTACCGGCGTATGTCACGGCATATCTCAAAGAAAATTTTCCCGACGCCTTCGTCACGAAGATCGAATGGGAGCGCCGGGAAGTGGAAGTGGACCTGAGCAATGACTGGTCCCTCACCTTCAATACGAAGGGAGAACTGATAGATATCGATGACTGATTACATCGGGCGGTAATCCTTGGCCAGGCCGCCTTCGCCCGTTTCCTTGTAGAGCGAGGGCAGGTCGTTGCCCGTTTCTTTCATCACCTCGATGACGCGGTCGAACGACACGCGGTGCATGCCGTCGGTGAAGGAGGAGTACAGGTTGGCATCCAAGGCGCGGGCGGCGGCGTAGGCATTGCGCTCGATGCAGGGGATTTGCACCAGGCCGCACACCGGGTCGCACGTCATGCCAAGGTGGTGTTCCAGGCCCATCTCCGCCGCATACTCTATCTGTGCGGGCGTGCCTCCGAACAGTTGGTTGGCAGCGGCCGATGCCATCGAGCAGGCCACGCCCACCTCGGCCTGGCATCCTGCCTCGGCACCCGATATGGAAGCATTCGTCTTGACCACGTTGCCGATGAGGCCCGCCGTGGCCAGGGCGCGCAGCACGCGCATCTCGCTGAAGTCGCGGCTCTTGGCCAGGTGGTAGAGCACGGCGGGCACCACGCCGCACGAGCCGCAGGTGGGGGCCGTCACTATCACGCCTCCCGATGCGTTCTCTTCGCTCACGGCCAGGGCATACGAGAATACCAGTCCGCGCGATTGGAGGGATTGCTTGTAGCCGCACGCCTTGATGTAGTACATCGATGCCTTGCGCCGCAGGTTCAGCGGGCCGGGCAATACTCCCTCGGCATCCAGGCCGCGTTGCACGGCCTCCTGCATGGTTTTCCACACTTCGTGCAGGTAGTCCCAAATGTCGCTTTCCTCACATTCCTTGACGTATTCCCAATAGCTCTTGCCCGTGCGTTCACACCATTCCAGGATTTCTGTCATGTGGCTCATCTCGTAGACTTCGGGCGTGTTGATGGACGTGTCCCCGTCGTTCTCTTCGGCCAGGGCGCCCCCGCCGATGCTAAAGACGGTCCATTCGTCCGTCGGGCGCTTGTCCTTGTCCATTGATTCGAATTTCATCCCGTTGGGGTGGAAGGGGAGGAAGATTTTCGGTTCCCACACGATTTCCACGGGGGCGACGGGTTCCAGGGTCTCTATGATGGCCGTGTTGGTCATGTGTCCCTTGCCCGTGGCGGCCAAGCTTCCGTAGAGGGTGACGCGGAAAGAGGCGGCCTCGGGGTGACGCTCCAGGAAGATTTGCGCGGCTTTGCGGGGTCCCATCGTGTGGCTGCTGGAGGGTCCCGTGCCGATGCGGTAAAGTTCTTTAATTGACTTCATGGTTCAAATATGTGTTTCTGTAAAATGAAAACGTTGTGTTGAAATATAACTTTGCAAAGCTACGCAAAAGTTTTTAAAACAGCTTTCATCCCGCCGATGATTTTATATAAGGTTAAGCCTGCAGCGGCGAATTCAATGTGCAGCATGTTGTTCCTGCGGGAAGACATACGAATACCCTGAATTTTGCAAACGCCACTCTGGAAATGAGAGGGGGTAGATATCGCAAAATTCAGGGTATTGCTGTAATGGTCCTTTGGACTTAATGGCCACTTGTTCAGTTGTCGATGTCAATCACGCGCATCTGCTTGTCGAAGGTGATCTCCCAGCGGTTGGAGAGCTTGACTTCCCACTCGCGGCTGTCGCGCTCTATTTGCAGGATGATGGCATCGGGATAATTCGTTTTCACATACTCGGCAATCTGTGCAGGGACAATCTGTGCGGGGACCCCTGTTTGGCGGCAACGCACTTCGGTCCATTCGCCAGCCTTGTCAAACTCCACCTTGTCGCCTGTGTTGAACATCACTTCGTAGCTTTTGTTGAACAACTCTGTCTCTTGAGTGGCCAGTGCCACTTTGGCATCCTTGAAATACGTGTTGAGGAACGTCTGTGCCGGGGCGGGCAATTGGTTCACCTGTACGGGCTTGTCATTGTCTGCCATTACCATCGTGCTCATTGCGAACATGGCTACTACTGCCAAAACTAACTTCTTCATAATAGTTGGGTTTTAAGTGTGAATAATTAAATAGTTGTTTCCTTTTCGTACTGCAAAGGTAGGAGGCGAATTTGGAAAGAAACTGGAAGAATAGTTTTTTCGAGATATTTTTTTCGTTAAATGATAATTTAGCAGTGTTTAGTGTTTAGCGATTAGTGATTAGCAAGGCGTTCGGTAGCAGTGCACTAACCACTCATCACTAAACCCTAATCGCTAAATTAAATTCCCATTTACACCTTTATCTTCATCCAATTTCCTTTCTCCAGCCGGACAAGGAAGATGATGCCTCGGAAACATAGCTCGATGCACATGGCCAGCCAGACACCGTTCAGACCCATCGACGGAGCCAGGGCGGCGGCCAGCGTCAGGCGGACGGCCCAAATGCTGAAGAAGTTCATCAGACAAGGTACCAACGTGTTGCCCGCGCCGACAAATACGCCGTAGGCCACAATGGCGGCGGCAAACATCGGTTCGGCAAAAGCCTCAATGCGCAGGGCTTCCACCCCCAGGCGTTGCACTTCAAGGTCGGGCGTCATGGAGCTCATGATGAGAGGCGCGCCTGCATAGAGGATGATGCCCATCACGCCCATGACGGCCATGCCCATAAGGACGGTGATGCGGGCGAAGCGGCGCGTCAGGTCCTTGCGCCCCGCGCCCAGGCTTTGTCCTACCAGGGTGGTGGCCGCATCGGCAATGCCATAGCCTGGCATGTAGCACAGACTTTCGGCGGTGATGCCAAAGGAGTTGGCGGCAATGGCAAACACGCCCAGCGGAGCCACGATGACCGTTGTCATGATTTGTGCCCCGCAGATGACCACGTGCTCCACGCCCATGGGGAGGCTGATGTGAAGGGCCTTGCGAATGGTGGGCCAGGTGGGACGGAAACTGCCATGTTCGGTTGTCAGGCGTAGGTCGTTGGAGCGGGTGACGAGGTACCACATCATCAATCCTGCCACCACCAGTTCGGCCAAGGCTGTGCCCAGTGCCGCGCCTGTCACGCCCAGTCCGGCACCGGGCATGGAGAAAGGCAGACCGAACCATTGCACCTCACGGGAGGGGAAAATAAGGAAGAAATTGAATATCACGTCCAATAGGCACATCAGCACGTTCAGCAGTCCCGGCACGCGCATGTTGCCGCTGCATCGCAGCATGCTTCCCGCCAGAAAGTTGAGCTGCAGCAAGGGGAGGGAGAGGGCGAAAATGAGGAAGTAGGCTGAGGCTCCGGCATTGATTTCGTCCGTGCCGCCCAGCCAGACGGGCAGACTGCCGCTGATGAGGGCACCGATGCCGGCCAATGCCAGGCTGAAAAGGGCTACAGACAGGATGGCTTGCCGCAGGACGGCCCGTGCCTCACTGAGTCGTGCTGCCCCCACGTGATGGGCCACCTGGACGGAGAATCCCGTGGCCGCCGCCGAGCAGGTGCCCCAGAAGAGCCACGTGGTGGTGGATACCAGGCCGATGGAGGCTGCCGCATCTGCGCCCAGCCGGCCCACCATCGCCGCATCAATGTATTGCATGGCAATGGCCGACAGCTGGGCCACGATACTGGGGATGCTGAGTTCGACGGTCAGGCGCAGTTGTTGCCGCAAGGTCATGGACTGGCCGTTGCGGATGAGGAGCAGTAGGCTGTTTTCTTTCTCAGTTTTCATACGGGGCGCAAAGGTACGGCTTTTTCTCCTTATTATATATACCTGGATTACGGATTCGATGATAGAATTACCATCAGTTGTCGATAGCTCTATCGTTGGCCGTCGATAGCTCTATCGTTGGTCGTTGATAGCTCTATCGTTGGCTGTCGATAGTACTATCGTTGTGGCCCGTCTGAAATCCTCCCAATTTCCACACAGGGTCTGCATGGAAGGGAACAGCAAGTCGGCACCGGCATCCAGCAGTACTTGTCCGTCCAAGGGGCCGGTATTGACGGCAATGGTGAAGATGCCTGCCGCATGTCCCGCCTGTACGCCGATGGGGGCGTTTTCCACCACTACGGCTTCGTGGGCTTGCACGCCAGCTTTTTGCAGTCCCATCAAGTAAGGCTCCGGGTCGGGCTTGCCGTGTTTCACGTCGAAGGCGGTCACCATTCGTTCGGGGGAGAAAATGCCCGGATACTGATGGTTGAGACGGTCCAACAAGGTACGTTGGCCGGAGCCGGTCACCAAGACGGGGATAAGTCCGGCGGCCTTCACCTGTTGCAACAATTCGGCTGTACCGGGCATGGGCCGTGCTTCGGGATGCCGAGCGAAAGCTTCGCATTTCTCCTGATACATCTGTTGGATGAGTTCGGGTGATGCGTCTTGTCCGTATTGACGTTGGTAAGCAATGTTGATGGTGGCGGCACCCGTGCGTCCTTCGTGCAGGAAGGCCTCCTGGCGGGTGAAGTGCAGGCCGTGGCGGTTCATCACTTCGGCCCAGGCATCGGCGTGGTAGGGCATGGAGTCGAATAGCACGCCGTCCATGTCGAAGAGGACGGCGCGCAGGTGGAGCCGTTCGCAGCTATGGCTGCACAGGTAGTTTTCAATGCTTTTCTCGAACATACATTTTGTTGTTATTGTACACGGAGACACGTGTTCATGGGATAGTCCTGTATATTCATGTCTCTGTGCTCGAAATTCCGCTGCAAAAGTAGGAAAAAAGCGGAGAACCGGAAAGAGACTGATGATGACATGACAAGATTCGCATCAGTTGCTGCTTATTTTTTTCAAAAGTGGTTGAATATTCAAAGATAATTCGTACCTTTGCCCCCAACTCCCCGCTTAGCTTGCGCCGGTGCCTTTGGTTGTAAGGCCAAAGGAGTGGTGGGCGGGCAAGGGGAGACGACATATATAAGAAAGACGTTTACTTGACGTTTTGTCTTTGGCTATTCGAAACTTCGCAAACTTTGAACTCAGTCAAAAGCAAAGCAACAGTAGATGTCTGCGGGATATGTTAATACCCTCAGTGTACCCTTTTGGAAGGGTAGGCTGTGTTGTTATACATATCGGCGTGGGCTTCTGCGTTGCTCGTTCAGACTGAGTGGGCAATGCGAAGGCCTCGAATAGCGGGACGAGTAACAGGTACAGATTCCCGCGCTTTTTTGTATATGTAGGTATAACTTCGCATATAAACCTGTCCGTAGGGGAATCCGGGCGTATAGATTCAAGGAGAGCCTGCCCTATGCGGACACGCATTTTGTTTCTTTTATGGGCCTTTGTGGCCGGACAGGTTTCGGCACAGTCGTCTGTGGCGGATGTACCCGATAGCACGAAAACACATTGGCGTCCCCGTTACGTGACTTTTCTGTCGGCCGACAAGGTGGATTCCGTATGGACTTATGCTCGTACGGACTTGGTGCCTGTCATCTATAAAGTAAACAAATATGTTCTTTATCCCAATGCACAGACGGACAGTATCCTGACCACCATCCGGTGGGCGCAGCAGGCCCCACGGGTCAGGTTGGCCTATGTGTGGATAGGCGGCAGTGCCTCGCCTGAAGGTCCTGTGCGTTGGAACAAGCAGCTGGGGCATTACCGCTCGCGCGCCTTGGCCGATTATGTGTTGGCTCATACGGATTTGCCGGACACTTTGTTGCGTGTCGAGAACTTGGCGGAGGACTGGGAATCCACCCGCTGGGCATTGCAGCGCATGGATTTTCCTCATCGCAACCGTATCCTGCAAATCATTGATACCGAGCCGGACTGGATACGCCGCAAGGCACAGATCCGGGCCTTGGACGAAGGTCGCACTTGGACACGCTTGGTGCATGAGGTGTTCCCTTCTTTTCGAAACTCCCGCTTGGTCATTGTCTGCTACGAGCAGCCGGAATTGCCTGAATTTGTGGCTTATGATGCTCCGCCGGTAACGGACTTGACACAGGAGGCTTACGAGCACCTGGTCCCCATTCCTTTCACTCCCGAAGAGCCCACGCATCGGCGTGTTGTCCTCTTGAAGAGCAATCTGCTGGCCGTGGCAGCCGCCTTGGTGGCTAACCTAGGGTTCGAGGTGGAACTGGCACAGCACTGGTCGCTGGACGTTCCTGTCTACTATTCTCCCTATGATTTGTTCAAGGAAACCCGCAAGGTGCGCCTGCTGGCCACCCAGCCTGAGGTGCGTTATTGGTTCAGTGAGGTCAGCAAATGTCACTTCATCGGCCTGCATACTCATGTGGCCGGATTCAATGTCGCATTGAATGATCACGGGCGTTATCAGGATCCCAATCACGCCTTGTGGGGCATGGGGTTGAGTTATGGTTATGCCTTGCCTTTCGGCAAGGATAAGCGTTGGGGGGCGGAATTTACCTTGGGTTTCGGCTTTGCGGACTATAAATATGATATGTACGAGAATATCGGTATCCGTCCGGGACAGTTGGTGCATTCCTCGGACAGCAAGTGCTATTGGGGTGTGACGCGTGCTTCCGTCACCCTTTCTTATAAATGGTTTGTCGGCAAGAAAAGGAGGGTAAAGCCATGAGACATTTTCATCTTCACCATCTTTATATAGGCGCGTTGCAGGCGGTGGCGTTGCTGCTGGTTGCCTGCGACGCCACTATCCACCAGTATCCTGAACCGGTGACGGACACGGAGTTTGTGGTGAGGCTCCATTGTGATCGCACGCCACCCCCGTTCTACAAAGAGATAACCTATGATGATGCGGGCAACCGTACGGAAACCACACTGGAGGCGGAAGCCTCGCCCAGTTATATGCCCGATGATCGTTTGGATTTGCGTTTTGTCATCGAGATAAGGGATAATAACCAGTCGGATGCCGATGGCACGCCCAAGACCATTGCCCGGCGTGAACTGACAGTGGACAATGACGCCTTGCCGCCGCAAGCGGACGTGCATTTCAAGCTTCCTTCGCGAGGTGACTATATCGCCGTGTCGTGGTGTGACTATGTGCCTGTGGCCAATCCGGATGACTGGCATTTCGATACTTCCACTTTGGATTTTGTGCAAGTGAATCTGGATAACACCATGCAGGAGCTACACCACAAGAATTCCGGTACAGGGTATAGCAACTTTGGCATCGGTTGGGACGGTGTCGTGCAGGTGACGTCTACGACCCGTGGTTGGGGGACAGTCACCCGTGCGGACGAGGAAAACATGTCGGAAGAGAATATGGACGGGTTGGTGCCTGTCTATATGACCCGTCCTGCCGGTCGTTTGCGCCTCTATACGGAAGACTTGGCCGAGTTCCTTCAAACATCGGACATGGATATCGAAGATGTCCGGGTGATCATTATCTACAAGCAGTTTGTCAGTGTGGCCTATGATGCTTTGCAGCAAGCTCCTTGTCAGTGGATCAGTACCCGGAGGACGGAAACGCATCCCACGTTGGTGAACGAGACAGGCAATGTCTGCCTGGCCTATGACTATGTATTCACGGACAGCGAGGAGGAAACGCACGTCATGGCCGACTTCTATTTTTTGGATGCCGAGGGCAACGAACTGAGTCACACGACCAATGTGGATGTCCCTTTGTTGCGCAATCGGGAGACGGTGATACGTGGGCATTTTCTGACGCAGGACATCGGAGCGGGAGGCCTGGATGTAGACGAGAGCTTTGATGACGAGTATGTCATTGTGGTGCCTTGACACTGGTTTGCAAGAATGCTTATTAGTTAATTATATGTTTTACTAAAATGATTGTATTATGAAGAAAGTTCTTAGTTTGTTGGCATTCTCGGCAGTCATGTTTGCCGGTTGCCAGGAGGATTGGGAAGTCCAGCAGGAAGGAACGGGTGAGGAGAGTGTGGTACGCATCACTCTGCAAGCCCCTGAGGCTATGGGCGTGACACGTGCAGGTGCCGGTTACACCAACAGTGCCAAAGGCGGCATCACGAATGTGGATTGGACGAAGTATGATTTGCGCTATCAGGTGGCGGTGTATGACAAGGATGGTGTGACTCAGATAGTGTCACCTAAGATTGTCACGGTGCCGGATGCTTCTGCAAGCACTCAGGCTTCTTTTGAAGTTCGTTTGGTGAACAATCGCACGTATAAGTTCGTGGCTTGGGCCGATTTTGTAGCTGAAGGTACCACGGATGACAAGCATTATGACACATCGGATTTGACGAATATAACTTGTAAGGATGCTGTTGCCGCGCAACTGAATGACGAAAGCCGTGATGCCTATTTTGTAACGACCAATGAGAAGGTGTCTACAGATGGTGTCAAGCTTACTTTGCGCCGTCCTTTTGCCAAAGTACGTATTGTGACAACGGACTGGAATGCTAATGATCCAGAGAGACGGCCGAATAAGATAGACATTGCTTATTATGGATGTAAACGTTTTGCAGGCATAAATGCTGTCACAGGAGACGCGTTGGGCGGTGAAGAAAATTTGCCGTCTTGGACTGATGAGGGTATTACGCATTACACCGTTACCATTGATCCAGATGTTAAAGACTATTTCGGTGGTTATGATGCAGGCGAAGATGGAACTTTGGATGGTGCACAAGGTGTAGAGGGGGAGGAAGATGGTGATGATGTTTCTGTTGCGTCTACGGCGACCGAGGAGGAAGAAACGGGCATGGCTGAAGATTATGAGAACCGCACTTTGATGGTGGATTATTTGGTGGCTTCACCTAAGCAGACCACAATCAAGCTTTGGTTCCAAGCTTTTGACGACAATCAGAAAATCAGTGGATATCGTTTCAGCACTGATATTCCCATTCAGCGTAATTATCTGACCACGCTGCTGGGTAATCTGTTGACGGAGAATATCAAAGTGACGATGACTTGTGATGAGAACTTTGAGGAAGAATTCAATGCGCCAGGTATTGAAATTGTTACTGGTGTAGAACCAAATCGTGAAGGTAATACTTACTTTATCGAAAGTGTGGCTAATTTGGTGTGGCTGTCTGAGCAATCGCAAGCAAAGAATGGTCTTGTTAATGCTAATTTCCCGGAAGTCAAGGGTGGTTATACGTTCAAATTGGTGAACGATATTGATATGGAAGGCATTGATTGGACGCCAATCTATTGGTGGCCCACGAATAGTGATGGCAATAGTGCCGGTACATTTGATGGAGACGGGCATACCATCAGAAATCTGACAATAGATGCTGAAAGGAAAGCGCAGCAAGGCTTGTTTGGACAAGCTGTAATAGGTATAAAAAACTTGACTGTAGAAAATGCGACGATTAATAATGCAGGCAATTTTACAGGTGCAATCGCTGGTAATTTATATGGTGATTTAGAGAACTGTAAGGTATCTCATATTTTTATCCGTTCATACGATTATACAACCGCCAATCCTCCTACAGTCATCAGAGTAGGAGGTATGGTAGGTATCCATAATAATGGATTTATGAAAAATTGTACGGCAGAAGATGTGAACGTAAAGGGCTATCATAGCGTAGGTGGACTTACAGGTTTTGTAAATGAGACTCCAAATCGTAAATATGAGAGTTGTCGGGTAACAGATTCGCATTTATGGAATACTGCTAGTAGTGGTGCTGGAGGTAAGCAGATAGGTGCAATTGTAGGTGTCGCTGGTGTGTCTTTGACATTAAAAGATTGTTCTTCTGCTAATATGGAGTATAAGATAGGTCCTTATAATGAAGAGAATGGAACGCCTTACATCATGGTAAGTGGTGAAGAGGGTTCTAAAGAATATGGCCCTCAGCATGCGCTGTATGGTAATCCCAATAACATTACAGTAGAGGATTCTGATAGTAATTCTGAACCTTAAAATATTTTTGCCGGCACTATTCTGTCCGTGAGGATCGAGCCGGTACCGTTTGTTTGTTTTGTTTGGAGGCGTGCGTCCGGAGGGATGTGCGCCTCATTTGATACTATCCTTATGAAGCGACTGTTAAAAATCCGTTTTCTTCCTTCCTTATCTCCTGCTTTTTCCTTATCTTTGCGCCCAAATCAACGAGTGTGATGAAAATCAAGGAAGTTTTAGATGCCCTTGAGCGTTTCGCGCCCCTGCCCTTGCAAGACGGCTTCGACAATGCAGGCTTGCAACTGGGATTGACAGGGACGGAAGCCACAGGGGCTTTGTTGTGTCTGGACGTCACCGAGGAGGTGCTGGACGAGGCGGAAGCCTTGGGCATGAACCTTGTGGTGGCCCATCATCCGCTGCTCTTCCATGGCGTGAAGTCATTGACGGGCCGCAACCAGGTGGAGCGTTGTGTGATGAAGGCCATTTGCAATGGCATAGCGGTCTATGCCGCCCACACCAATCTGGACAATGCGCCAGGGGGAGTCAATTTCAAGATGGCCGAGAAACTGGGCTTGACGGATGTGCGCTTCCTGCAACCTTTGGGGGACGGGCGCGCAGGCGGATCTGGTGTCATCGGGCTGCTGGACGAGGCGGAGACGGAAACGGGTTTCCTGCATCGGCTGAAGAAGACGTTCGAGGCTTCCTGCGTGATGCACAACCGCTTGTGCGGACGGGAGATACGGACGGTGGCCTTGTGCGGAGGGGCGGGAGCTTTCCTTATCCCCCAAGCCATGCATGCGGGAGCCGATGTCTTTGTGACGGGTGAAATCAAGTATCACGAATTCCAAGGACATGAGGACGACTTGCTCTTGGCAAGCCTCGGCCATTACGAAACAGAGCAATACACCATGGAGTTGCTGGAAGAAATCATCAGGAAGGCATTCCCCCAGTTGCCCGTCAGGCAGACGCGGGTGAACACCAATCCTATCAAATACATGTAAGTGGACAAGAAACAAACGCCCTCGTGCCCTGAAGCCTTGTCAACTGATTCACAGAAACCAAATAATCAAAAAAAACAAATAACCAAGTATTTATGGCTACATCTAAAGACGTAAAGAAGAATTCACAGGATTTGACCGTTGAACAGAAGTTGAAGGCCTTGTATCAATTGCAGACGATGCTGTCCAAGATTGACGAAATCAAGACCTTGCGTGGCGAGCTGCCTCTGGAAGTGCAGGATTTGGAAGACGAGATTGCCGGATTGAGCACTCGCGTGGAGAGACTGAAATCGGAGATTGCCGAACTGAAGACCTCCATTGCCGGCAAGAAGGTGGAGATTGAGACCGCCAAGGCTTCCGTGGCAAAATACAAGGACCAGCAGGAGAACGTGCGCAACAACCGCGAGTATGACTTCCTGAGCAAGGAAATCGAATTCCAGACGCTGGAGATAGAGTTGTGCGAAAAGCGCATCCGCGAGTTCACCGACCAGCAGACGGAGAAGGAGAAAGAGGTGGAGAAGTGCACCGAAAAGATGGAGGAGCGCGGCAAAGACCTGGAAGCCAAGAAGAATGAACTGGACGAAATCATTTCCGAGACCAAGCAGGAAGAAGAACGCCTGCGCGACAAGGCCAAGGACTTGGAGACCAAGATTGAACCGCGCCTGTTGCAATCCTTCAAGCGCATCCGCAAGAACTCGCGCAACGGCCTGGGCATCGTCTATGTACAGCGTGATGCGTGCGGCGGTTGCTTCAACAAGATTCCGCCCCAGCGCCAGCTGGACATCCGCTCGCGCAAGAAAATCATCGTGTGCGAGTATTGCGGCCGCATCATGATAGACCCCGAACTGGCCGGCGTCACTCAGGATGTGAAGGCCGAGGCGCCCAAGGAAAAGCCGACGCGCCGGAGAAAGATCACGACCGAGGCGTAAGCATACACGCCCATAGGTGATTCCTTGGGAGGCACGGAATTACACGGATTATCGCAAAGTGAAACAATCTTTGCCTAATCGGTGTAATTCCGTGTTTTTTTTCCATCCTGTCCACGGCATTTCTACATTTTTTCATTATTTTTGCGGGCAATTAGCGAAACCATAAATTTAAACGACGCATGGCAAATGTAATCAAATTACGAAAAGGCCTTGACATTAACCTGAAAGGCAAAGCCGCCAAGGAATGGCTGAGCGTGAAGGAACCGGGGTTTTACTCACTGGTGCCCGACGACTTCACCGGCGTCACTCCCAAGGTGGTGGTGAAGGAGCAGGAGTATGTGATGGCCGGGGGACCCTTGTTTATCGACAAGAACCACCCCGAATTGAAATTCGTCTCGCCGGTCAGCGGAGTGGTCACCAGCGTGGAGCGTGGAGCAAAGCGCAAGCTGATGAACATCGTGGTGGAAGCTGCCGCCGAGCAGGATTATGAGGAATTTGGCAAGATGGATCCCGCCAAAATGGACGGGGAACAGGTGAAGGAAGCCTTGCTCAACGCGGGCATGTTCGCCTTCATCCGTCAACGTCCTTACGACGTGATTGCCAATCCGGAGGTGAAGCCCAAGGCGATTTTTGTTTCCGCCTTCGACACCAATCCGTTGGCACCCGACTTCGAGTTCGTGCTGAAAGGGGAGGAGGCAAACTTCCAGACCGGTCTGGATGCCTTGTCCCGCATGGCGAAGACCTACCTGAGCATCAGCGTGAACCAGTCGGCTCCCGCTCTGACCAACGCCAAGAACGTGACCATCACGGCCTTCGACGGCCCACATCCGGCGGGAAACGTGGGTGTGCAGATCAATCACATCGACCCCATCGTGAAGGGTGAAACCGTATGGACGATTGGTGCAGAGGCCGTCATCTTCATCGGCCGCCTGATGAACACGGGGCGTGTGGACATGACCCGCACGGTGGCCCTGACAGGTAGCGAGGTGCTGAAGCCCGGGTATTGCAAGCTGAAGGTGGGTGCCCTGCTGACCAACGTCTTCAAGGGCAATGTCACTACAGGCAAGGACCTGCGCTACATCAGTGGCAACGTCCTGACCGGCAAGCAAGTGTCGCCCAACGGCTTTCTCGGCGCTTTCCACACGCAGTTGAGCGTCATCCCCGAAGGCGATGAAATCCACGAGATGCTGGGCTGGATCATGCCGCGTCTGGACCAATACAGCACCAGCCACTCTTACTTCTCCTGGTTGCTGGGCAAGAAAGAATACGTGATGGATGCCCGCGTCAAGGGCGGTGAGCGCCACATGATCATGTCCAACGAATATGACCGTGTGTTCCCCATGGACATCTTCCCGGAATATCTGGTGAAGGCCATCATCGCGGGCGACATTGACCGGATGGAGGCCTTGGGCATCTACGAAGTGGCGCCGGAGGATTTTGCCCTGTGTGAATTCGTATGCTCGTCCAAGGTAGAGGTGCAGCGCATTGTGCGTGCCGGCCTTGACATGCTCCGTGCGGAGATGGCGTGAACCAGATTATCAACCGTTTATCATTGAACATTAATCATTCATAAATGAAAGCGTTAAGAAATTATCTCGACAAGATAAAGCCGAACTTTGAAGAGGGCGGCAAATACCACGCATTTCGCTCGGTGTTCGAGGGCTTCGAGACATTCCTCTTCGTGCCCAACACCACGTCGAAATCGGGGACGCACATTCATGACGCCATCGATAGCAAGCGCATCATGTCGATGGTGGTCATTGCTTTGATACCGGCCTTGCTGTTCGGTATGTACAATGTGGGATACCAGCACTTCCATGCCACGGGCACGCCCGGCGGTTTTTGGGAGATGTTCGGTTACGGTTTCCTGGCCGTGCTTCCCAAAATCATCGTATCCTATGTGGTAGGTCTCGGCATTGAGTTTGTCGTTGCCCAGTGGAAGAAGGAGGAAATCCAGGAGGGCTTCCTCGTATCGGGCATATTGATCCCGATGATTGTGCCGGTAGATTGTCCGTTGTGGATGCTGGCCATCGCCACGGCTTTCTCCGTCATCTTTGCCAAGGAAGTGTTTGGCGGTACGGGCATGAACGTGTTCAACGTAGCCCTGATCACCCGTGCTTTCTTGTTCTTTGCTTATCCCACCAAGATGTCTGGCGACGCTGTATGGGTATCTTCGGACAGCATTTTCGGGCTGGGACAGACGGTGGACGGGCTTACGGTGGCTACGCCGCTGGGCATTGCCAAGACTTCGGCCGCAGCTCCGGATTTCTCGTGGGATATGGTGACAGGTTTCATTCCCGGTTCCATTGGCGAGACCAGCGTCATTGCCATCGCCATTGGCGCCATCATCCTGTTGTGGACAGGCATTGCCAGCTGGAAGACGATGCTCTCTGTCTTCGTGGGTGGTGCCCTGATGGCTTGGGTATTCAATGTGGCAGGTCCTGATACGGCTGTGGCCCACATGCCTTGGTATGAGCACCTCGTGTTGGGCGGTTTCTGTTTCGGTGCCGTGTTCATGGCTACCGATCCGGTGACTTCGGCACGCACGGAGACGGGCAAGTACATCTACGGTTTCCTGATAGGTGTCATGGCCATCATCATCCGTGTCCTCAACCCCGGTTATCCCGAAGGCATGATGCTTGCCATCCTGTTGATGAATATCTTCGCTCCGCTCATCGACTATTGCGTGGTGCAGAACAACATCAGCCGCCGCGAGAAGCGCACGGCTCTTAAGTCCAACAATTAAAATACCGGATGAGAAATGAATACGAACAGTAACAGTTATACCATCATTTATGCTTCGGTCATGGTGGTCATCGTGGCATTCCTCCTGGCTTTTGTCAGCTCGTCATTGAAAGACCTGCAGAACAAGAATGTGGAGATGGACACGAAGAAGCAGATTCTCGCCGCGCTGAACGTGCGCAACGTGGCCGACCCCGAAGCGGAATATAATAAATATGTGAAGGC
>CALNEX010000015.1 GCA_939791845.1 uncultured Mediterranea sp.
TCCTTGGCCAGTTCCTTCATGATGGGTGCCATGCGGCGGCAAGGCCCGCACCAGTCGGCATAGAGGTCGATGATGGCGGGGAGGTCGCCCTTGTATTTCCACTCTTGCGTCCGGGTGTAGTCGCAGACTTTCTCCAAGAACATGGCCCGGTCCATCTGAATCACCTCCTGCCCCGATGCGCACAAGGGGAGCAGGCAGGTGAAGGCTATCAGGCACAGATATTTTTTCATATTCATAGAAGGTGATGATTTGAATTGACTCCTTGATTTTTCACTCCTTGCTGTTTATTCCACAATGTCCAGTTCCTCGATGAGATGCGAGGCACCTGCGAATTTGTCTATTATAAACAAGGTGTAGCGTATGTCCACGCACAAGGCACGTTGCAGGGTGGGGTGGAAGGCGATGTCGCCCGTCAATCCCTCGTAGTTGCGGTCGAAGCCCGTGCCAATCAGTTCGCCCCGCGCGTTGAAGACGGGACTTCCGCTGTTGCCTCCTGTCTGGTCGGTGTTGACGATGAAGCAGACGGGCATCTGTCCGTTGTCCAGGGCATAAGGCCCGTAATCCTTGGTGCGATACAATTCCTTCAGCTTGTCGGGCACGACGAATTCCCAGTTGTCAGGGTCCTCCTTGGCCATCACGCCGTCCAGGGTGGTGTAGGTTTCATAGACAACACCGTCCTTGGGGCTGTAGGGCAACACCTGTCCGTAGGTCAGGCGCAATGTGAGGTTGGCATCCGGATAGGTGGGTTTCCCTTGGGCCTGGCGCATGTCCATCATGCCTTTCACCCAAGTCTGGTGGGCTTTCTTGTATGCCTTGTCGGCGTCTGCCATGGCCAGGGCGGTTTGCAGCAGCCCGTCGGTGATGGAGTACTTGAACAATACCATCCAGTCGGATTCAAGCTTGTTCAGCGTGGGGTGTTCGATGAACTTGTCGAAGTTCTCCCGGCTTCCGAAGATGGAGTGCTCGAAGCAGGCATCGATGAAGCGGTCGGTGTCGCCCTTGAACCGTTTGTCTATCACCTGGAAGATGCTGATGCGTTGGTCGGCGGGGATGTAGCGCATGTAGACGCGCATCATCTCCTTGGCCACATCGCTTTCCACTTGGGGGAAAGGCACGCTTTGGAAGTACTTGTCGGCAGCCAGTTTCAGACTGTCCGTGGCTTGCCGGATGCGTTTCTCCCGTTTTCCCTTCAGGGCGTTGGCCAGGGCAGCGGTCGAGGGGATGCGCATGAAGTCCATGCCCGTCACGAGTGCCTCCTGGATGGCTTGCTGGTGATAAAGTGCCTGGCGCCGTTGGGCCACGATGCCTTCAATGCGCCGGTAAGCACCTGCACAGGCGGTGTCTCCACGGGCATGCTCCCATTGCAGCAGGGCTTGCTCCTGGGCACGTTTCGCATCGAAGACGTCCAAGTCGATGAGGCCCTCGTTCATGCCCAGCGCGTTCTTCCAATAGTTGGCGCTGCGGGCGTAGACGGCCGCATAGTGGATGCGCGTGGCATCGTCCGCCTGCATCTCTTTGTTGAGCAGTTGCTGGCGTGCGTCGCGCACATGGATGCGCATGAAGTTGGTGGTCTCCATCCGCTCCTTCACCTCGTCGCTTATCATATAGCGGAAGGTGGTGCCGGGGAAACCCATCACGAAGGCAAAGTCTCCCTCGGAATATCCTTTCATGCTAATTTTCAGATGTTTCTTCACCCGTAGGGGCATATTGACTGCCGAATAATCGGACGGCTCCCCGTTGGGTTTGGCATAGATGCGGAAGAGGGTGAAGTCGCCCGTGTGGCGGGGCCACATCCAGTTGTCCGTGTCCGCCCCGAACTTGCCGATGGACGAAGGGGGAGCACCCACCATGCGGATGTCCGTATATACCTTCTTTACAAAGAGGTAGTAACGGTTTCCGCCATAGAAAGCCTTCAACTCCAGCCGGTAGCCTTCGGGAAGTGGCATGCCCTTTTGCCGCGCGAAGCGGTCGGCCACTTTGGACAGGTACTTGGGCGAAAGGTAGTTGGTGCCCTGCGGGTCGGGGTCTTTCTTCAGCTGCTCCTGCACGAAGTCGGTCACGTCCAGGATTTGGTCTATGAAGGTCACCGAGAGTCCCTTGCAAGGCAGTTCCTCGCGTCTGGACATGGCCCAGAAGCCATCCGTCAGGTAGTCGTGCTCCACGCTGCTGTGCTGCTGGATGTAGGAGTATCCGCAATGGTGGTTGGTCAGCACAAGTCCTTCGGAAGAGATGACCTCGCCCGTGCACCCGCCTCCAAACTGCACCACGGCATCCTTGATGGAGAGGCTGTCCGTGTGGTAGATGGCTTCCACGGGGATCTGCAATCCCAGCTCCATCATGGCGGCTTCGTTTTGCTCTTTCAAGTCTGGCAGCATCCACATGCCCTCGTCGGCCTTCATCAGGACGGAGGACAGCAGGACGGCTGCGGTGAGAAGAATTCTTTTCATATAAATAATGTGTAAAAGATAGGATGATTCTGTCAGGAGGCAAATATACGGCTTTTTTCGGAAACATCGTGCTTTTTCTTTGTCAAGTCCTTGCAAAGGGCGCGCCAAAGAGGCACATTGCCCTCCCCAAAGAGGCACTTTGGCTTTCTCAAGAGCCTCTTGAGCTTGCCAAAGAGGGATTTGGCCGTCCGGGATGTTTTTCGTGCAGGGAAGTAAAAACAGATATTGCAAAGTAGAAATTGCAATTTTTCATTATTTTCTGCCCGAAAAGTTTCGTAATCTGATGAAATATCCTTAGCTTTGCGAACAGAAAAAATTTGTTCAATAACTTTAGATTGTATCATGGACAAGAAAAGAGTTTATACCTTTGGTAACGGCCAGGCAGAAGGCAGGGCCGACATGCGTAACCTCCTGGGTGGCAAAGGCGCCAACCTGGCCGAGATGAACCTCATTGGAGTGCCCGTTCCTCCGGGCTTCACCATCACCACCGAAGTCTGCACCGAATATTATGAAAAAGGGCAAGACAGCGTGGTGGCTGTGCTGAAAGATGATGTGGAGAAATCCATTGCAATGGTTGAGAAATTGATGAATTCGAAGTTTGGCGACGTGGAGAACCCGCTGCTCGTTTCCGTGCGTTCGGGTGCCCGCGCTTCCATGCCGGGCATGATGGACACCATCCTCAACCTGGGCCTGAACGATGAAGTGGTGGCCGGATTGGCTCGCAAGACGGGCAACGAACGTTTCGCGTGGGACTCCTACCGCCGTTTCGTGCAGATGTACGGCGACGTGGTGCTGGGCATGAAACCCACCAACAAGGATGACATTGACCCGTTCGAGGCCATCATCGAAGAGGTGAAGAAGGCCAAAGGCGTGCGTCTGGACAACGAACTGGACGTGGAAGACCTGAAGACGCTGGTAAAGAAATTCAAGGAAGCCGTGAAGAACGTCACGGGCAAGGAATTCCCGACGAATGCCTACGAGCAGTTGTGGGGTGCCATCTGTGCCGTGTTCAACTCCTGGATGAACGAGCGCGCCATCCTCTACCGCAAGATGGAAGGAATACCCGATGAATGGGGAACGGCCGTCAACGTGCAGGCCATGGTGTTCGGCAACATGGGCAACACTTCCGCCACGGGCGTATGCTTCAGCCGCGATGCCGCCACGGGCGAAGACCTCTTCAACGGTGAGTACCTCATCAACGCACAAGGCGAGGACGTGGTGGCCGGCATCCGCACGCCGCAACAAATCACCAAGATTGGTTCGCAACGCTGGGCAGAGTTGCAAGGCATCAGCGAGGAAGAACGTGCCAGCAAGTATCCCTCCATGGAAGAAGCCATGCCCGAAATCTACAAGGAGCTGGATGAGTTGCAGACGAAGCTGGAAAACCACTACCACGACATGCAGGACATGGAGTTCACCGTACAGGAAGGCAAGCTCTGGTTCTTGCAGACCCGTAACGGCAAGCGTACCGGTGCCGCCATGGTGCGCATCGCCATGGAAATGATGGAGCAGGGCCTGATAGACGAGAAGACCGCCATCGCGCGTTGCGAGCCTAACAAACTGGACGAACTGCTTCACCCCGTGTTTGACAAGGAAGAACTCCGCAATGCCAAGGTTTTGACCCGTGGCCTTCCTGCTTCTCCGGGTGCCGCTTGCGGTCAGATCGTGTTCTTTGCCGATGATGCTGCCAAATGGCGTGCCGACGGTCATCGTGTGATTATGGTACGTATTGAAACTTCTCCCGAGGACTTGGCAGGCATGACTGTGGCCGAAGGTATCCTGACGGCACGTGGCGGCATGACTTCTCATGCAGCCGTTGTGGCTCGTGGCATGGGCAAGTGTTGCGTGTCGGGCGCCGGTGCCATCAACGTGGACTACAAGAGCCGTACGGTGGAAATCGAAGGCGTCGTGCTGAGGGAAGGTGACTACATCTCGCTGAACGGTAGCACCGGCGAGGTTTACCAAGGTGAAGTTCCGACGAAAGCCGCGGAAGTTTCCGGCAACTTTGCCAAACTGATGGATCTCTGCAACAAATATACCCGCCTGCAAGTGCGCACCAATGCCGACACGCCGCACGATGCCGATGTGGCCCGCAAGTTTGGTGCCGTGGGTATCGGACTTTGCCGCACGGAGCACATGTTCTTCGAGAATCAGAAGATTATCGCCATGCGCGAGATGATTTTGGCACCGGATGCAGAAGGCCGCAAGAAGGCACTCCGCAAGCTGTTGCCTTACCAGAAGAACGACTTCAAGGGCATCTTCCAGGCCATGGACGGTTATCCCGTGAACATCCGCCTGCTCGACCCGCCTTTGCATGAATTCGTGCCGCACGATCAGAAGGGGCAGGAAGAAATGGCCGAAGCCATGGGCGTGACGGTGGAATACATCCGTCAGCGTGTGGACAGCCTCTGCGAGCATAACCCGATGTTGGGCCATCGCGGATGCCGTTTGGGCAACACCTATCCGGAAATCACCGAAATGCAGACCGAGGCCATCTTGGGTGCCGCTTGCGAGCTGAAGAAGGAAGGTTACGATCCGCATCCCGAAATCATGGTGCCGCTGATTGGTATCCTCTATGAGTTCGAAGCACAGGAAAAGATTATCCGTGCCACGGCCAAGCGTGTATTCGAGGAAGAAGGCATCGAGGTTCCCTTCAAGGTGGGCACGATGATTGAAATCCCGCGTGCAGCCCTGACGGCCAACCGCATTGCTACCCATGCTGAATACTTCTCCTTCGGTACGAACGACTTGACGCAGATGACTTTCGGTTATTCGCGTGACGACATCGCCACTTTCTTGCCGGTATATCTGGAGAAGAAGATCCTGAAGGTAGACCCCTTCCAGGTGCTCGACCAAAACGGCGTGGGCCAGCTCATCAAGATGGCCGTGGAGAAAGGCCGTTCGGTACGTCCCGACCTGAAGTGCGGCATCTGTGGCGAGCATGGCGGCGAACCTTCATCCGTGAAGTTCTGCCACAAGGTAGGCTTGAACTATGTCAGCTGCTCTCCGTTCCGTGTGCCCATCGCACGTCTGGCTGCGGCGCAGGCTGCCATCGAAGAAGCGTGATAAACGCCTGAATTAACCAACAATAAAAGGCGGTAATCCTGAAACCATGGGTTACCGCCTTTTTGCATGTGAATACTCGGGTGAGTCCGAAAAAATCAGACGATGATGTGCGGAACGAACATGGATGTGTTGCCCGTAATCAGTCCGTCAGTTTCCCGGATGCCGATGCCGGCCGGCTCCCCGCCAATCACCCAGCTTCCGATGACGGGGTGATGTCCTTCGAAAGAGGGGAGAGGCTTCAGCTCTTGAAATATGAATCCTTCTTCTCCGTAATCGCCACCGGTCTCTTCGGATATTTGGGGCGTGAGTTGCAGTCTTACATTGCTTCCTTCCCGGCCCAGGATGGGCTTCCGGCAATAGCGGGTGACGGAAGCGGGCAGGAAGTTCCAGGTGGGCAGGAGGTATTTGTTGTCGGGAAACAGGAGATACATCACGTACAGAATCAGTTTGTTGCTCATCAGGGCTTTCCACATCGGTTCATACCAATGCAGGCGGGCGCCGCAGGCTTCAGGCGATTCGTTGAACATCCATTCCCAAGGATAGAGCTTGAAGCAATCCTGCACGATTTCCCCGCTTTGGGCTTGCAGGAGTCCTTGGTTGTGATACAATTGGTCCATGTCAATTTCGGCCACGTTGAGCCCGGCTTCCATGGCCGTGTAGGCCATGTAGCGCAAGTTCCACAAGTCTTCTTCGTTCTCCCGGCTGCATGCCACGAAAAGCCGGTCTATGCCGTTTCGTCCGTCAATGTCTTTCCAGGACTGTACCAATGCTTCGTGGATGGAGTTGAATTGGTCTTGTTCGGGAAAGCATTCTTCCTTCCAGTTCCATTGGATGATGGAAGACTCCAGCAGGGAGGTGGGAGTGTCGGCATTGAACTCGTACAGTTTGATGTCCTTGCCATCGAAGTACAGGTCAAACCGGCCATAGACGGACAGCTCGTCGTTCAGCCAGGAGTGGTTGATGGAAGCCCGTACAAGTTCGGGAATCCTCATCTCGGCATACATGTTGTTCGAGATGATGTATTCCGCCGCATCGCACGCCATGGAATACAGTTCCTTGGTGGCTTCCTCCAGGGCGGTGATTTCCTCCGGAGAGAACTCGTAGTAGCGTCCTTCTCCCCAGTAGTCGGGGTGGTAGAAGAATCCCAGTTCTTCAATCTTGTCCGCATAATGTTCGCGGGCGGGCAGGGTCTTTCTCTTCATGGCACGTTCATTTAGGAGGCGGATGAATGGCTTTTGCCCGTGGATCCGAAAGCGGGTTTGGAGGATGGGGAAGACGTGGCGGACTTGATGCCGGACGACACGGAAGCCGGAGGTGTCACGGTGGCTCCTGCCGAATTCGTGAAACGGCCGGTGTTAGGATAATAGAAGTACGAACCTCCACCACCCGGAGTGGCCCGCATCATCCAATACATCATGGCCGCGTTGTACACCCAAGTGTTTCCATTTTGGTCTTTGTATTCTTCCTTGTCCTTGGGATTCTCGGGCAATTGGGACGACTTGTCCGCACAGGACACGAACAATGTCATCGAGGCGATGGCTGCTGCCAATAAGTGTTTCTTGTTCATTGTGATTTATCTGATATCTATTAGTTTATGAGTTTGGAGGCTGAGCCGCCAACGGGGATGTTCCAATACGCACTGCACCGTTTCCGCCGTATTCAATCCCGAACATGGTTGCAGGAAGAAGTGCCGTGCCGGCAAGGATTCGTAGGGAGCAAGGTCCTGGCCTTCATACACCACTTTCACTTCGTCCATCCGTTCCAGTGCCACGGTACTTCCCTTCTTGGGCGAGCATGTCACCCAGTCAATGCCTTCCGGCAGGGGGCGTGTGCCGTTGGTTTCGATGCAGACATACTTGCCCTTGTCGTGCAGGAGCCGGATGAGTGCGGCATCTATCCACAACGACGGTTCGCCGCCGGTCAGTATGACCATCCGGGCTGGATGTTTCAGGACTTCTTGCAGGATGTCCTCGTCTGTCATCAGGATGCCTTCTTCGTGCTGTGTGTCGCAGAAGTGGCATTTCAGGTTGCAGCCGGAGAAGCGGACGAACGTGGCGGGTGTCCCCGTGTGGAAGCCTTCGCCCTGCAGGCTGTAGAATATCTCGTTAATCTTTCTCATAGATGGCCGTGTTTCCTTCCGATTCCTGTACTTCCACCCGGTAGCAGTTCTCCACTTGTTCGCATACCCAGCGGGCGATGTTCTCGGCTGTGGGGTTGAAGGGGAGCACTTCGTTCAGGTTCCGGTGGTCCAATTGGTTCAACACCCGTTCCTTGATGTGGGTGAAGTCCGTCACCATTCCGTCAGCGTTCAGCTCACGGGCACGGCAATGGACGATGATGACCCAGTTGTGACCGTGCAGGTTTTCGCATTTGCTGGGATAGGAGAGGTGCAGGCTGTGGGCGGCGGACACCTCCATGCGTTTGATTACTGTATACATATATATAAATAGGTGTACGTGTTAGCGGGTGATTAAATATGCTTTTTCCTGCACTGCGGACATTCGCCCTTGATGACGAATGAGAGGGAGTGGGGGCTGAACCCCTCGGGCAGTTGCAGGGCCGGAAGCGGGATATCCTCCATGCAGAATGATTTCTGGCACGATTCGCAATAGAAGTGTATGTGTGCATCGGAGAGGTTGCAGGTTCCCTCACTGGTGCAGAGTTCGTAGTTCAGTACGCCGCGTCCGTCTTCGAAGGCATGTACGATGTCATGCTCCAAGAATAAGGTCAATACCCGGAATATGCTGGATTTGTCCAGTGTCCACAAGGTTTCCTCCAAATCGGACAGGCACATGGGGCGTGCCGATGTCTTGAGCGCCTTCAACACCAGTATGCGGTTGGCGGTAGGTTTTACTCCCTTATGTTCCAGGTGAGTGGTGATAGCTGTTGGTTCCATATCCTTTGATGGTGGTTATCTGCGTTGCAAAAGTATAAAAAAAGGAGCATCTGTCAATGCCGATGGCGGCCTTTTTTCAGGCTTGTCCGGGTGAGGTGGAGTGAGGCTGATGGGTGCCTGAAAAAAGTGTCAAGTGTTTCTGAAAAAACACTGAAGAGTTACGAGCAAAATACTTAAGTGTTTTTTTATCGTAAAATGGCATAAAATGCAGGTTTTGCGGTTGTTTTTGTGTTTGGAGGGGTTCTGAAGGGGTTTTTGCAACCGGGTTGCAGGCAGCTTCCCCTACCTTTGCGGCAAGAAATAAAATGTAAAAATATGACGCATACTCATCACCATCATCATGGACATAATCACAGCCATGAAGGCGGAAGCGGAAGCCTGAAAGGAAAAATCAGGCTGATAGCAGTGACCATTTTGTTGCTCACAGGAGCGATAGTCCTGGAGCGGTCGTGTCAGTGGGAAACTTGGCAATTGCTGCTTGTCTACCTGGTGCCTTATTTGCTCATCGGTCGCGGGACATTGCAGGAGGCGGTGGAGGGCCTTGTGCACGGGAATTTGTTCAACGAGCATTTCCTGATGTCCCTGGCAACCGTCGGCGCACTCAGTATCGGCTTCCTGCCGGGGGCGGAGACGGAGTTTGCGGAGGCTGTGTTCGTCATGCTTTTCTTTCAAGTGGGGGAATTGTTTGAAAGTTATGCGGAAGGGAAAAGTCGTGACAGCATCTCCCACTTGATGGATATCCGTCCGGACGTGGCCAGTGTGGAGCGGGATGGGGGCATTGCCGTCGTTCCTCCCCAGGATGTCCGTGTGGGAGAAGTCATTGTCATCAAGCCCGGCGAGAAGGTGCCTTTGGACGGGACGGTCATCGAGGGCAGCACTTCCCTCAACACCGTGGCCCTTACCGGCGAGAGCATGCCGCGCGATGCGGGCATGGGTGACGAGGTGATGTCCGGTTGCATCAACCTGACAGGAGTTATCCGGGTGAGGACCGTGAGAAGTTTTGGTGAAAGCACCGTCTCGAAGATTATCAGGCTGGTGGAGAGTGCCGATGAGCACAAGTCGCGGAGCGAGTCGTTCATCACAAAGTTCGCGCGTGTCTATACGCCCATAGTGGTGACGGGAGCTTTGTTGTTGGCTGTTGTGCCTCCGTTGTTCGCTTCGGACAGCTTTGGGGAAGCGTTTGCCACGTGGCTTCACCGTGCCCTCATTTTCTTGGTGGTGTCTTGTCCGTGTGCCTTGGTCATCAGTGTGCCGCTCACTTTCTTCGGAGGACTGGGGGGAGCGTCCCGCAAAGGCATTCTGGTGAAGGGCAGCAGTTATATGGATGCGTTGGCCAAGGTGGGTACGGTCGTGTTCGACAAGACGGGCACGCTCACGCGGGGTGAGTTTGCCGTGGAGGCCGTGCATCCCGAGGATTTCAATGAGAAGGAATTGCTGCACCTGGCCGCCCACGTGGAGCATTTTTCCACCCACCCGATAGGCGAGGCCCTGCGTGCGGCTTTTCCCGACGAGTCTACCGATGGTTGCCGGATTACGGATGTGGAGGAGATGACGGGTCACGGCATTCGTGCCCGGGTGGAGGGGCGCACCGTCTGCGTGGGAAACTCCAAGATGATGGAGACCATCGGGGCGGGATGGCATGACTGTCACTGCACAGGCACGATTGTCCACGTGGCGGTGGACGGGAAATATGCGGGACATATCGTCATCAACGATCGCGTGAAGGAGGACAGCGCGGAAGCCGTGGCTTCCTTGAAGCAGCTGGGCGTGAAGCATACTGTCATGCTGACGGGCGACCGCAGGCAAGTTGCTTTGGAGGTGGCGGAAAAGCTTGGGATTGACACTTGCTTCGCGGAACTTTTGCCTGCGGACAAGGTGGAGCATGTGGAGCGCTTGCTGGCTGCGAAGCCCGAAGGCACGAGTCTGGCGTTTGTGGGGGATGGCATCAATGACGCCCCGGTCTTGAGGCGTGCCGATGTGGGCATTGCCATGGGCGGCTTGGGGAGCGATGCCGCCATGGAAGCCGCCGATGTGGTGCTGATGGACGACCGGCCTGCCAAGATAGCCACGGCCGTTCGCATCGCCCGCCGCACCATCCGCATTGCCCGTGAGAATGTGTGGTTTGCCATCGGGATAAAAATATTCATCCTTCTTCTTGCCACGGTCGGGCTGGGCACGATGTGGATGGCGGTCTTTGCCGATGTGGGCGTGACGGTCCTGGCCGTGTTGAACGCCATGCGGGCTTTGCGGAATTAATAGAATAATATAATATAACGAAAAAGAGGAGAACCGTTACCGATTTTCCTCTTTTCTTGCGGGTGGCAGATGGGACTCGAACCCACGACATTCAGAACCACAATCTGACGCTCTAACCAACTGAACTACAGCCACCATGTTAGTGCATTTCTCAAATGCGGTGCAAAGATAGAGGTTATTTTTGAATTGGCAAAGGATTGATGGACTTTTTTTGCAGAAAACGCATTTTTCTTTGATTTTACTCGTTTCTCTATGCCGGAGCGGAGGGATAAGTAGAAAAAAGAAGGAGGTGCATCGATGGTAAATGCACCTCCTCAGATGGGGTCGTATCTCTTATTTATAGATGGCTTTTTTACCTGCCAGCAGGGTATTTTTCATCAATGACACGATGGTCATCGGACCTACGCCGCCGGGCACCGGGGTGATGTAGGAGCACTTGGGGGCTACTTCGTCGAACTTGACGTCTCCAGTCAATTTGAAGCCGGATTTCTTGGTGGCATCGGGCACGCGGGTGGTGCCTACGTCGATGATAACGGCGCCTTCCTTCACCATGTCGGCCTTCACGAAGTTGGGTTGTCCCATGGCGGCGATGATGATGTCCGCCTCCTGGCATTCTTTCACCAGGTCGCGGCTGCGGCTGTGGCACACGGTCACTGTGGCATCGCCGGGATAGGCTTTCTGCATCATCAGCATGGCCATGGGTTTGCCTACGATGTTGCTGCGACCCAAGACAACACATTTCTTTCCCTGTGTCTCGATGTTGTAGCGTTTCAACAGTTCCAGGATGCCGTTGGGGGTAGCGGAGATGTAGCAGGGCAGGCCGATGGACATGCGGCCCACGTTGATGGGGTGGAAGCCGTCCACGTCCTTGCGGTAGTCGATGGTTTCGATGACCTTCTGTTCAGAGATGTGCTTGGGCAAGGGGAGCTGCACGATGAAACCGTCCACGTCGTCATCGGCGTTCAGTTCGCGCACCTTGGCCAGGAGTTCTTCTTCGGTCACATCCAGTTCATAGCGAATCAGGGTGGACTTGAAGCCGCACTCTTCGCACGCTTTCACTTTGTTGGCCACGTAGGTCTCGCTGCCTCCATCGTGCCCCACGAGGATGGCGGCCAGGTGGGGGCGTTTGCCTCCGTTGGCCACGATTTGGGCCACTTCTTCTGCTATCTCCTGCTTGATTTGGGCAGAGATGGCTTTTCCGTCAATCAGTGTCATAGTATGTCTTCTTTAGATGATAATAATTGTTTACTTGTTATAGGGCTTTTGCCTTGGTGGCCACTTTGCCCTTTCCGAGGTGGCCACCTTGAGAGTGTCGAGGTGGCCACTAAGGGGGTGCCGAGGTGGCCACTAAGGGGATGCCGAGGTAGCTGGCTTTATAATCAGTTGATAATCAAGTGCTAACTCTTGCCTGTTTCCCGCTTTTGCAGCAGATGGCGGTTTTCTGTTTCTTTTACAGACGATGGCTTTGTTCAGCGCTTCATCTTGGGCATCATCATCTTGCCCATCTTGCTGCCGGTGACCATCTTCATCATCTTGCGCGTCTGGTCGAACTGCTTCAAGAGGCGGTTCACCTCCTGGAGGTTGGTGCCGCTGCCCTTGGCGATGCGCTGGCGGCGCGAGCCGTTGAGGATGGCAGGGTTGGTGCGCTCCTCCGGGGTCATGGAGTAGATGATGGCCTCGATGCTCTTGAAGGCGTTGTCGTCGATGTCGATGTCTTTGATGGCCTTGCCCACGCCGGGAATCATGCTGGCCAGTTCCTTCAGGTTGCCCATCTTCTTGATTTGCTGGATTTGGTTCAGGAAATCGTTGAAGTCGAACTGGTTCTTTTGGATTTTGCGTTGCAGCCGCTTGGCTTCTTCTTCGTCATACTGCTCCTGGGCGCGCTCCACCAGCGATACGATGTCGCCCATGCCCAAGATGCGGTCCGCCATGCGCGAGGGGTGGAACTGGTCGATGGCGTCCAGCTTCTCGCCCGTACCGATGAACTTGATGGGTTTGGTCACCACCGAGCGGATGGAGAGTGCCGCACCGCCGCGGGTGTCACCGTCCAGCTTGGTCAGCACGACGCCCGTGAAGTCCAGGCGGTCGTTGAATTCCTTGGCGGTGTTCACGGCGTCTTGACCGGTCATGGCATCTACGACGAAGAGGATCTCGTTGGGTTGTATGCCTTTCTTAATGGCTTCTATCTCGTTCATCATCTCCTCGTCCACGGCCAAGCGGCCGGCAGTATCGACGATGACCGTGTCCAATCCTTTGGCTTTTGCCTCTTGGATGGCGTGTTGGGCGATGGCAACCGGGTCTTTTGAGTCCGGCTCGCTGTACATGGGCACGCCGATTTGCTCGGCCAATACGCGCAGCTGCTCGATGGCGGCGGGGCGGTAGACGTCGCAGGCCACCAGGAGCGGGCGGCGGTTCTTCTTCGCCTTGAGCATGCGGGCCAGCTTGCCGCTGAATGTTGTCTTACCGGAACCTTGCAGTCCGGACATGAGGATGATGGCGGGGCGTCCCGTCAGGTTCAGTTCGGCGGTTTCGCCTCCCATCAGGGTGGCCAGTTCGTCGTGCACGATCTTCACCATCAGCTGGCTGGGTTTCACGGCTGTCAGCACGTTCTGGCCCAGGGCTTTTTCCTTCACGGTGTCGGTGAATGTCTTGGCCACTTTGTAGTTGACGTCCGCGTCCAACAGGGCCTTGCGCACGTCCTTCAGCGTTTCCGCTACGTTGATTTCGGTGATTTTGCCTTCACCTTTCAATATCTTGAACGACCGTTCGAGGCGTTCACTCAGGTTGTCAAACATAGTTTTTTAATGAAGAATGAAGAATTAAGAATGAAGAATCTTTTCTTTAGCCGTTCATGCTCATCAGGAACTCGTCGTTGTCCTTGGTCTTTTCCAGTTTGTCCTTCACGAAGTCCATGGCCTCTACGGGCGTCATGTCGGCCAGATACTTGCGCAGAATCCACATGCGGTCCAGTGTCTGCTTGTCTTGGAGCAGGTCGTCGCGGCGGGTACTGGAGGCGGTGATGTTGACGGCGGGGAAGATGCGCTTGTTCGAGAGGTTGCGGTCGAGCTGCAATTCCATGTTGCCCGTGCCCTTGAACTCTTCGAAGATGACCTCATCCATCTTCGAGCCGGTGTCAATCAGCGCCGTGGCCAGGATGGTGAGCGAGCCACCGCCTTCGATGTTTCGTGCCGCGCCGAAGAAGCGTTTGGGCTTGTGCAGGGCGTTGGCGTCCACACCGCCGGAGAGAACCTTGCCGGACGCGGGAGATACCGTGTTGTAGGCGCGGGCCAAACGGGTGATGGAGTCGAGGAAGATGACCACGTCGTGTCCGCACTCCACAAGGCGTTTGGCTTTTTCCAGGACGATGCCGGCAATCTTCACGTGGCGTTCGGCGGGCTCGTCGAAGGTGGAGGCGATGACCTCGGCATTGACCGTGCGGGCCATGTCGGTCACTTCCTCCGGACGCTCGTCGATGAGGAGCATGATCATATATACTTCGGGGTGGTTGGCGGCGATGGCGTTGGCGATGTCCTTCATCAGGATGGTCTTACCCGTCTTGGGCTGGGCCACGATGAGGGCGCGCTGTCCTTTGCCGATGGGGGCGAAGAGGTCTACCACGCGGGCAGAGAGGGAGTCGCTGTATCCTCCTTTGCAGAGCTTGAACTTTTCGTCGGGGAAGAGGGGAGTGAGGTGCTCAAAGGGCACACGGTCGCGGATGAAGGCCGGGTCGCGTCCGTTGATTTTGGATACCTTTACCAGTGGGAAGTATTTCTCGCCTTCCTTGGGCGGACGGATGATGCCTTCCACCACGTCGCCGGTCTTCAGGCCGAAGAGTTTGATTTGTGATTGCGACACGTAGATATCGTCCGGAGAGGACAAGTAGTTGTAGTCAGACGAACGCAGGAAACCGTAGCCGTCTTGCATGATTTCCAATACGCCGGTGCCGGCCAGGATGTCGTCGAACTCGTAGGCCTTTTCCGTTTCCGCAGGTCTCCGTTCGGAGGCAGCTTCGGCATTGGAAGCCTGAGCTTGGCGTTGCGGGCGCTGCTGGTTGTATCCGTTGTTAGGACGGTTTGCATTGTCGTGCGGACGAGCGATGCGGGGACGCGGCTCTTTGGGAGTTTCTGCCGGAAGGTTGGGTGTGCTGTTTTTGGTGGCTTCGAATTTGCCAATCAGTTCACTGGGGAGCTCCACTTCTTCGGTCGGCAGGTCTTCTATGGGAATAAAGTCGTCTGTATTTTCGGAGAAAGGAAGGACTTCTTGGGTCACTTTTTCATTTTCAGGCTGTTGGCCTTGAGTGGTTGTTTCAGTGGATGGTTGGGCGTCTTTTGCGGGTGAAGACTCCATTTCCGGAGAGGCGGCTTGGGGAGCTTGTTTTGCTTTGCGCGGACGTCCCGGTTTCCGTTTTTGGGGAGCCGGAGTGGCTGAGGCCTGTTCCTCGTTGGTTTCTGTTTGAGGTTGTTCTTGTGAGGCAGTTTCAGCGGCCGCTTCGTTTTTTACGGTTTCATCCTTGGGAGCTATCTTGTCGGCTTCGCCCTTCTTGGTGGTACGTGTGCGTTTTTGCTTTTCCACCTTTCGTTCTTCTTTCAGTTTGTCGGCGGCCACTTTCTTGGTGGCACCTGCAATGGCTTGTTCGTCAAGTATTTTATAAACAAGTTCTTCTTTCTTCATGGCATCTGTTTTCTTGATGCCAAGTTCTTGAGCAATGGCTTGCAATTCCGGCAAACTTTTGTCGTTCAATTGAATGATGTTATACATATTTGAATATATGTGTGAATGGTTTAATGTTTTTGTCGGGTAGACAAGGGCACCGATAGCCATCAGATATGGCAAGGAATGCTTGTCTGTTTTTGAAATTATGATTTTGGGATAAATATTTGTAAGGTTGTAAATCGGAAGGCTATTCTTGCCACGGCAAGATGATTGTCTTTGATTTCAACGCTGCAAAGGTAAGCAATTTTTTTTAATATCTGCCATGAATCAAGGATTATTTGGGTTTATTTTGCGGGGAGTTGATTTTGATCACGGTGATTTTCTGCGTGTTGTCATCCACGCGGAAGCGGTTGTCGCTTCGTTCGCCTACCAGCCAGGCTATGTCGTTGCCGCAACATAATACCCACTGCCGCTCTTTCTGTAGCAATGAGTATTTATGGTCTGTCAGATAGTCGCTTATCTTCTTTGTTCCTTTCATCCCGAAGGGTACGAAAGTGTCGCCTTGCTTCCAAAGTCTGAGTGAAAGAGGTTGCGATAGCTTGTCTGCATCAAAACAGGCGGTTTGCCGGTCTCGGGGAATGATGAAGTCCGGGGTGTATGTGTATGTCTGAATGTCCAATACCGGTGGGACAGGTATTGTGTCCGGCTCTATCAGCAGTCGCTCCCGGTCTTTCAATACGCGCCATTGTCCTGCTCTGAAGCACTTGCCGGATTGGCCTGGCAGGGCGTGCAGGATATCTTCCGTCTGACTTTCGTTGAACCCCAAAGGGTGCAGGATTTCAAACAACAGGGTGGCCGGTGCCGGTTCCTTCAGCAAGGCGGCAATATCCAAGGATTTTCCGTCTTCTTTCAGCACTCGTGTGCGGCCTTCGTCCACGGCTTGCCGGTAGAGTAGGGCCGCATCGGCCAGGTGGGTGGCGGTTTTCAGGATGTTTTCCTTGGCGGCGGGTGTGATTTGTTGCATCAAGGGGAGCAGGTGCAGGCGTATCTTGTTGCGCAGATATTCGTCTTCCAGGTTGGTGCTGTCTGTGACGTAAGGTTGTCCAATGTCCGTCAGGTAGTCTATGATTTCCTGTCGGTTCAAGCATAAAAGTGGGCGGACGATGAAACCATTGCGTGGACGGATGCCTTGCAGGCCGTTGATGCCTGTGCCTCGGAGGAGGTTGAGCAGGAAGGTTTCGGCGCTGTCGTCCCGGTGATGGGCCACGGCAATGCAGGCGGATCCACACTCCTGGCGCACCTTTTCGAACCACGTGTAGCGCAGTTCGCGGGCGGCCATTTCCAAGGAGATGTGTTTGCGGGCGGCTTCTTCCGTGGTGTTGAAATGCACGATGTGCAGGGGAATTTCCCGTTCTTCGCACATGTGGCGGACAAATGCCTCGTCACGGTCCGATTCCTCGCCCCGGAGGTGGAAGTTGCAATGGGCGGCTTCGCAAGGATACCCCAAGGATTGCAACAGGCATAGCAGTGCCACTGAGTCCGCTCCTCCGCTCAAGGCTACCAGCACTTTGTCGTGTGGGGACATGAGATGTTTCTCTGCGATATATTTTGCGACTTTTTGTTTCATAGGGGTTGGTCGATTTCCGTTTTGTCTGGCAAAATTAGAGAAAATCCGTAGAATAACCGCAAGATTTGGGCAGACTTCGGATGATAGAGCTATCGTTGCCTGTCGATAGTACTATCGAAGCCCGACGATAGGGCTATCGTTAGCTGTCGATAGAGCTATCGTTATTCGACGAACATCAGGTCGCTGAGGATGTCGTCCGAGACGAAGATGCCTTGCTGGGTCAGGCGGATGTGCCCGTCATTTTCCATCAGTTTTCCGCTTTTCAGATGGGGGGCGGCCATTTTCTGCAAGTAGTGCAGGCGCCCGGCACCGAAATCTTGTAGAATCTTGTCAGTCGAGATACCCCACAACGTACGCAATCCTGTCATCACGTATTCATTGTAGCGGGTGTCGGGCGACAGCGTTTCCTGTTCATAAGGGCGTTGACCGTTTTCCAGGCTGGTGATGTATGCTTCCAGCGAGGCAAGGTTCCATTCCCGGCTCTGCGTGTCAAAGGAGTGTGCGGACGGGCCGCAGCCCAAGTAGGGGATGCCCTGCCAATAGGACGTGTTGTGCCGGGCGTGATGGCCGGACAGGCAGAAGTTGGAGATTTCATAATGCACATATCCGGCTCGCTTCAGGCTCTGTGTCAGGCGGTTGAACAGACGCAGGCTGACGTCCTCATCCACTTCGCGGACCTGATGGGACAGCAGTAACCGATGGAGGGGAGTTCCCTCTTCGTAGGTCAGGTGATAGGCGGAGATGTGTTCGGGGTGCAGGCGAATGGCCTCCTCCAGGTCGCGTTGCCATCGTTCTTCCGTTTCGCCCGGCAGGCCGTAGATGAGGTCGATGCTGAGGTTTTGAAAACCAGCTTCCCGGCATCGTTGCACGGCTTCGATGGCTTGGCGGGCGGTATGCCGCCGATGCAACAGTCGCAGGGTGGCATCGTCAAAGGTCTGTATGCCCATGCTGATGCGGTTGAACGGGAAGCGGCGCAGGGTGTCCACATAGGCCTCGGTGAGGTCGTCCGGATTGGCTTCGAGGGTGATTTCCACGGCATTTTCCAGGCCGTACACTTCTTGCAGGGTACGGAAGATGCCGGCGAAGTCCTCCTCACCCAGTTGCGAGGGGGTGCCGCCTCCGAAGTAGACGGTCTCCACCGGTGCGCCTTGCAGGTAGTCCCGGCGCATCCGTAGCTCTTTGCACAAGGCTTGGACATAGCGTCGTTTCAGGTCCTCGCGCGTGGTGGAGTAGAAGTCGCAATAGATGCAGCGTGTCTTGCAGAAAGGAATGTGCAGATAGATGCCGGCCATGTCATATCGTATTTTGAAGTTCGTTTGACGTTGCAAAGATAAAGGAAATCCGGGAGAATCAAAATAGTGCCATTCCTTCATCAGCGGCCAACTTGGGCATCTGCCTCGTTTCATTTTGCAGCACTTTTTGCCTCACTTCGCAAAACATTTTGCTCCTCTTTGCAGACTTTTGCTGCCGGATAGTCGCCTTGCCTTGATAAATAGTCCTGCATGGTGCATCATAGGTAGATTTCTTGAAAGGCATTTGATGGTCTTAAACACATTTTATATCTTTGCAGGCTGAAATGAACTCAAATATGAATGAATATGAGAAAACTGCTTTGTTTGTTAAGCACGGCTTTGCTACTATTGGCTTGCAATGACGTGGATGAATTCGGGCAGATGCTGCCCGACAGCGTTACGCTGGGAGAGATCCGCCAGGTTTCGGAGTTGACTTATGATGAACTGGAAACACTGGTGCCGGACGAGTACCAGCGGGAAGAGATGCGCCGCAATGGCGGATTGCTGGTTCAGGCGCAGGTGAATACCAGTTCGAGCTATCAGACCTATGATCATATGGAGGTCTATTATTCTGACAACCAGTCTTCCCTGCCTGGCCAAAACGGTGGAAGCGGGATTTGGACAGAATTGACCGGAAGCACCGGAAGCTATGATGATGCGGGGTGGGCTTACATCTCTTGGTATGGAGATGCACAGATGCAGCTGCCCGGCAAGACCATCTACTGCAAGGCTTCCTTGTCATTGTATGGCGGCAATCAAATGCCCGGATTTGTGGAGCATATCCGGGATGATTATTACGGGAGCAGCTATCTGTATTCGGAGGTGCGCTCGTATGAATATCCCGATGCACCGTTGATTTCCGAGTTTGAAGTCTATGGTGGAGATGTCATTCAAGCCAACTTCCGTACGGCGGTGGATGAATATTCGGTGAGCGAGATGCCCGAACGGGGTATCTGCTATAGCACTTCCAATGCGTTGCCCACGATATCGGATGGGGTGACTTATGTGCCTTCGGGTTACGGACAATCCTCCTATGCTTCGGTAACGGCTCAGGTGCCGGGTGGAACGTATTACGTCCGTGCCTTCGTGATGGGAGAGAACGGCGATGTTGCCTATTCGCCCGTGCAGCGCGTGTCAAGCCAGGGGCTGATGGCTTCCGTGCAGATAGACTCGTTGGTCTATGTGGCAGATATTCCTTATAATACCTTGGCTGACTACTTGCCAACGGATGCTGCTTATTATCAAGACGACCTGCGTGTGCGTGGCGGTGCGCTTGTCTACTTGTCGGCTTCAGTCGAAGGTGACGTTTATGGTTGGGATATGGGACTTTCCGTATCTGCCACGGGTGTGGGAAGCCTTCCGACCGAGGGCTATGACAATGGTTATGGTGCAGAGGCCATTTGGAAGAATGAGGATGGCAACAACAACTACTGGACGCTCTATTGGCAGCCTGCCTCCAACTTCGCGTATGACCGGGATCGCAATGATTTCCATTACCAGGCCGCTATGGGCGTTTATAGCACTTCCGGCAATATGGTTTGGAGTTACTCGGACACACTTGCCACGGTATGGAATGAGGAGCCGGTGATAGAATCCGTCAATTATTACGAAGAGAATCCTTTGGCTGTATCCATGGATTTGACCACGTGGGGATATACCACCAACTTGGGCGTATGCTATAGCACGACAAACGACCTGCCTACGTTGGAGCAAAACGACGGAGTGGCGGAGTGTCCGGATACGAACTTGGGCTATGGCGTAAATTCGTATTATGAATTCACGTTGCCCGCCGGCACCTATTATGTGCGTGCTTACGCCCGGTCGGAAGGCGGGCTGACGTATGCGCCCGTGCAGCAAGTTACAGTTACAGAAGATATGACAACCCGTTAACTAAATAAGAAGGAAACAATGAAACACTTATTTATGATATGTCTTGCCGCCTGGCTGGGAACCGCTTCCCTGATGGCGCAAGAGGTCGAGACCGATACGGTGGCGACCAAGACCGTGAACAATGAAGTGACCACTCACGACATCAAGGGCATCGTGAAGGACCGCCAGGGACGCCCCATCGTGGGAGCCCTGGTGCGGGTGGTACGTACGGACATCAGCGTGGTGACCGACATTGACGGCCGCTTCCTCCTGGAGGACGTGCCGGTGACGGCCCGCGGCATTGTGGTGGAGTCCGTTGGCATGGAGGCCGAGGAGTGGGACATCCGCGAGCCGATGCGTATGCCTGCCCGCCGCAAGAAGGTGACTTTCGTGGCACAGGCAGGACTGTCCATGAGCCGCTACACGTACTATGGCGGCAACTTCAAGCTGGGCTACGAAATCGGCTTGGGCATTGAGGTGCGCACGTCCGAGAAGTGGGCCTTCCGCCCCATGTTGCAGCTGAGCCAGCGCGGCACGGAGTACAAGCAGGAGCAGGGCGGGATGAGCTACACGGAGACGTGGAGCCCGATGTTCCTCGACCTGCCTCTCTATTTCGTCAACCGCCATCGGGTGGCCCCCAAGTGGAACATCGTCTTCTCTTTCGGCCCGGTATTCTCGTATGGCTTCGGTGGCAAGGTGAAGACGGACTTCAATGGCGAGCAGGAAGAGATTGGTGCGTTCGACAAGGTGAACGAAAGCGAATATGATGGACATTACCGTCTGCTGTATCCTTTCAACTTCGGCGTGGCCTACAGCCTGGGTGTGGAGTGGAAGCAACTGACCGTGGGCGTATGGGGTAAGAACATGGCCATAGCTACCGGTCAGTATGGAATGACTATGGATCCTTGCGAGCACAATTGGGCCTTGACCTTCGGTGCCGCCTACCGTTTCTAATAAGAACCCTATAATATAAGGAGATACATTATGA
Organism: uncultured Mediterranea sp.; assembly: GCA_939791845.1. Taxonomy (GTDB): domain Bacteria; phylum Bacteroidota; class Bacteroidia; order Bacteroidales; family Bacteroidaceae; genus Bacteroides. The sequence goes on from CALNEX010000015.1 coordinate 21,095, forward strand.
AGAGAATATATATATTGTTGCTGGCCACTCTTTGCACGGCCGGCGTGATGGCCCAGGGCCAGAGACTGAAACAACGCATCATCGACCGGGACTATTATCCCATGGACAGTGCCACGGTGACTGTGAAAGGCACGAGTATCAGCACGGTGACAGACCGCAACGGCAACTTCGTCCTGGAGGACGTGCCCGTGATACTGGACTCCATCGAGGTGACCAAGGACGGCAAGTCCAAGACCTTGCCCATCCCCATTGAGATTACCATGACCGAGGCCCTGAACGACCGCTATGTGGCGTGGTATGTGAAAGCCGCCGGCGGCTTCACCTCCGAGTATGGCGAGGGCATAGGCGGCAGCAGCTTCTACGTGGGTGGAGGCATGGATGTGCGCCTGGGACGTCATGGGGCCTATCAGATGGGATTGTATTACAATTACAGGAACCTGCAGGATGTGTATTCCTACTATTACGGTGGTAATTATTACTCTGGTGACATAGACTTCAATCTTCATAACCTGGAAATCCCCATGGTGTTTGCCAACAAGTTCCGTATGGCCAACAACGTAATCATGCAGATAGGCTTGGGCGCGTTTGTGAGCTACACCTTCCAGGCAAAGGCATCCGGGGATGGAATCAGCGAGAGCTGCAATCCCAATGCGTTCGGTGGTGGCCCGTTGGTGGATTTCGGATGGGAAATCAAGCGGCACTGGCTGGTCAACGTCACCGGGCGTTTCGGCTGGATAGAATCCAATGATTACTTTGATGACATTGCCTTCATGGATTGGTCCCTTAGCTTCGGCTACAAGTTCTAATCACAACACCCCCGCCAGGAACTTCCGCATCACCCCCACCGGAAGTCCCCGGCGGCGGGCATAGTCACACAGTTGGTCCTCGCCGATGCGCCCCACGGAGAAATACCTTGCGGCGGGATGGGCCAACATCAATCCGGAGACGGAGCTGTGCGGATGCATGGCTCCGTTTTCTGTAAGGGTGATGCCGATGCGGCGCAGGTCCAGCAGGTCGTCCAGCAGGAAGTTGACCGACTGGTCGGGCAGGGAGGGGTAGCCCACGGCGGGGCGTATGCCCTGGAAGCGTTCCGCCAGCAGGTCGGCGATGGGGAGGTCCTCGTCCGGCGCGTAGCCCCAGGCCTCGCGGCGGACATGCAGGTGCATCCGCTCGGCGGCAGCCTCGGCCAGGCGGTCGGAGAGGGTCTGCAGGAGCAGGTGGCGGTAGGGGTCATCGGCGATTGCCGCGCCTTCATGCACGGAGGCGGCAAACACTCCCACCGTGTCCGGGATGCCCGTGGAGAGCGGACGCACGAAGTCGCTCAGGCAGAGCAGGGGACCGCCCCCGGCGTGGGGCGTCTGTTGCCGCAGGAGGGGGAAGAGGGTGGCGCCTTCCAGCAGGAGGTTGTCCCCGTCGGCATTGGCCCGGCAGAGGCGGTAGAGGCACCGCACGTGCAGCCGGTCCGCCCATTCCTCCAGCATCCGCAGGGCATCGGCCTGCAACTGCCGCGCCTCGGGCGAACGGGAGGCCGCTCCCTTGAAGCCCCAGGCGTGGAAGAAGTACCCCCAGCTGATGTAGGGGATGACTTCGGGGACAGTGTATGTCAACAAATGGCTATCTTGCATGGAAACGCAGGGCTTCGCCGCGGCAGGTGTCGTCCACCCCGTTGGCGTGGTCGTAGGCCAGGTGGCCGTTGACAAAGGTCTTCTCCACCCGCCAGTCGAAGGCGCGACCTTCCAGCGGGCTCCAGCCACACTTGCTCAGGATGCGGTCGCGGGTCAGCTGCCAGCGTTCGGGGCGGACCAGCACGAGGTCGGCCCGGTAGCCTTCGCGGATGAAGCCGCGGCCCTCGATGCGGAACAGGCGGGCGGGGTTGTGGCACATCTTCTCCACCACCGTCTCCAGCGGCAGGACGCCTTCCTGCACCAGTTGCAGCATGCAAGGTAGCGAGAACTGCACCATCGGCATGCCCGAGGCGGCCCGCAGGGCACCGCCGGCTTTCTCGGTCAGCAAGTGGGGGGCGTGGTCGGTGGCGATGACATCGATGCGGCGGGTGCTGACGGCCTGGCGCAGGGTGTCGCGGTCTGCCTGCCGCTTGACGGCGGGGTTGCACTTGATGCAGGCGGCCAGC
>CALNEX010000016.1 GCA_939791845.1 uncultured Mediterranea sp.
TGATGATGGCCGATGCCGTGGAAGCCGCCTCGCGCAGCCTGCCCGAATATACGGAAGACAGCATCGGCAAACTGGTGGACAAGATAGTGGACGGCCAGGTGGCCGAAGGCTTCTTCAAGGAATGCCCCATCACCTTCAAGGACATTGCCGTGGTGAAAAATGTCTTCAAGGAGAAACTAAAAACAATGTATCATACCCGAATCAGTTATCCCGAACTGAAGAAATAAAAGACAGACCACATGGAAGAAAGACACTTGAACCGCGCCCGCCGTTTCCTGCAACACCGGGGCATCGAACCGCAAAACCTGACAAGCTTCAGCTTCATGAAGCGGTACACACCTGTCCCCGACCGCCACAGCACAGACAACAAATACGGTCCGGGACTGCTGACCCTCCATTTCAAGGACGGGAATGACCTTGTCCTCACACTGCACGCACGCCATCATCCTTCCTCCGTCATCCGCTACCTCGTGCAGGAAGGCGTGCCTTTCGACAATTTGCAGCACCCTTCCCATCCGGTCGACATTCCCCATAAGGCCGTGAGCTACCGGCGTCCCTCACTATACTTGTTCTGGCACGGCATACTCTGCCTGCTGGCCTTTTGCCTGGGATTCTACCAAGCAGGCATCCGGGGAGGCGCAGACGGCTTACTGATTTCACTCCCCCTCTTCGCCTTGGCCATTTATTGGGCATATGTATTGCAGACACGCTTCTGCTACCTGTCACTGGATGGAAAAGGCCTGCACGTGCATAGCATGGGGCGTGTCGTGACCTACCCCTACGGACAAATGTTGAAAGTAAACTTCGACTTCGCCCGCGAACAACAATTCACGCACGTCATGGAGGTGTTGGAAAAGGATTACCGATACCACCTGTACTACATCGGCCGCGTGCCCCGCACCCAGCTCCAAGACATCTGCCAACGCCTAAACCAGGCCGGCATCGATGCCACGTGCAGCCTCAACACGGAGAAGCGTTACTACGGGGATGTCTATCACGCGCAATGAAGCAGCCCGGCACAAGCATCTTCCAGCAAATCGAGCACATATTCGAATCCCTCTGCTCCCCCGTAATAAGGGTCAGGCACATGGTCGGCATTCGGATGGCGAGTACAAAAATCCGTCATCAAGCGCAACTTGTCCCACTCCGCCGGCGAAGGGGCACGGTCTCGCAAGTCATCCATATTGCGGGCATCCATCCCGATAATCAGGTCGAAATCATAGAAGTCATCCGTTGTGACCGGCCGTGAACGATGCACCAGGTCATATCCTCGCTTGGCAGCATGGGCACGCATACGAGGATCTGGCAACTCGCCCCGGTGGTAACTCAGGATACCGGCCGAATCCAACTCGAACTCATCGGCACGCCCGGCCTCTTCCGCCAGACGGCGCATCACACCCTCCGCAGCCGAAGAGCGGCAAATGTTACCGAGACACACAAAAAGTATTTTCTTCTTCTTCATTGGTTTATAAGTCCATTATGCTGAATGAAGTGGCAAATGTACGAATAATTTTGGAAAGGGGAAAAACAACCATTTGTATCCCAATGCTACGCTCTACGGATATTCTGCTTAAGAGAAACCCATAGCTCCCGACCAAACAAAATCCATCCAACCGAACCTACAACGGCCAAAAAGACAAAGCCAATCAAAATCATCATTTTAGAGGGTTTGGAGGCCTTCAACGGCACAGTAGCCGCTTGTACGATGGTATAGACCGGCGTGTTTTCCTGCACCTTGGCCTTGGCCAATTGTAACTGCTGAGCCATCTGATTGTAAAGGCTATATGCCAGATTCATCTCATTTTGCAAACGTTCCTGCCGGGTCTGCACACTCCGCAAAGAAATGTTCTGATTCATGTCTACATAATCGGCATAAGACTGCTGGGCATCATAGTATTTCTTTTGAGCCTCATTGTACAACTTTTGGATGAAATCCAAGTCATGCCGTGCCTTATTGGTACGGTATTCCGTAATGTAATCCTGCAATTTTGCCATTACCGTATCAGTCATGGTAGCAGCTATCAAAGGATCCTGCATAGTGACGGAAAGCGATATGAGCGAAGTCTTTTTGTCAACCGAAACGGCAATGCGTTGATTCAAGGCTTTTACCACCCCATCTTCTTCTCCCGTTAATCTAAACGGGTCAACATTCTCATCTAAACTTTTCTCTTCTTCTTTGAACAAAGACATAACCCAGCCCAAGCACTTGAAAGGGAATGAAAGGATAGCACTCCACCAAGGAGAACGCAACTCTTCCTTCATGTAGGTATACAGATCGGTATCCACCTCACCGTTCACATCCCGCACCGGCACATCAAACAATTCAATGGCAAAACCGATGGAAGAAACAATATCCGGATACAAATCCGGATACAAAGCATCACCACCTTCGCCTGACCCCATCTGAATACCTGCCATCCCCGCTAAAGCTCCCAATCCGCCTAATGAACGACTACCGGCCTTCACCTCAGGAGCCAACACGATAGTGGTTGTATATTCCTTGGGAATGCTGAAAGCCACCACCAAGGCCAATATCACAGCTATGCCACACCACTTCAGCACCAAACGCCGGTCAGCCCAAACCTTGCCGACCAGTTCCAATAAATCTATTTCCTGCTCCTCCGACGAACGAGGCACAGGATCCTGTTTCATTTTTTCATTCATACAACATTTATTTTCAAATGGTTTTCAGGTTCGGATTACGCGAATTTCACAGATAGTATATATTCCGTTCACCGAAGACATGGCGCTCCGCATCTTCTTAGTAAAAATCCGTGCAATCCGCGTAATCCACACCTGAATGTAAATCCCGGTTATTTGGTTAAATTGGCAATCGTAGCCGCCATCGTCCCTATAGAAGCAGCCGAAGTAGTCAATGACATAATCTCTGCGATATTGAGCCCTTTACGCTCTTTCTTACTCGGAACAATGATTTGGCTACCCGGTTCTATCCGATTGCGCCCCCAACGTTTCAAACGAGAAACCGTCCCGTTCATGTGTACCACATAGGCCCGACGTTTCTTGGCCATTTTCCCATAGCCTCCTGCCTGATTCACATAATAAGAGATGCCTCTGCCCGACAAATAGGTGACAGTGTTGGGATACTGGACTTCCCCTGTAATCTTCACCGTGCTGATATACTCCGGAATATACAGATAGTCTCCCTCCCGCAACACCACATCATAGTCCGATCCCGGATTCGCCAACGCCTTATCCAACTCAATGCCTATGGTGTACCGATCACTCAAACGCAATTTAGCTACAGAAATAGAGTCACTGCCTGCGTTCATCAAGGCCATATCCAAAGCCGCCTGACGTTGTGCACGCTCTTCCTCATTCATCTGACGGATCAACCGTCCACCTTTGACATAGGCATCGGGAGTCAATCCGCCGGCCCGTCTCACCAAATCGGACAGTCGTTCGTTCTTCTCCACCAGCGTATAACCGCCCGCAAAGACGGCCTCGCCCGCTATTGTCACCCGTCGCTGTACCTGATAGCCGGGACTGCGACGAACCTCCACTATGTCAAACGGCTCCAGCACAAAACCCGATGCGCCCTCCAGTACATATCCTTCCTTGACTGAAAAAGTATAAACCTTGCTTAGACCCTTACCCGACACCACACTGCCCGGCTCTCTAATCCGACGAGATACTTCCACCTTTGCCGTCGAAGCACTCTCCAACAAGCCTCCAGCTTGTACCAGCAAGTCCTCCAAGGTTGTATTCTCTGCATACGGATAAATACCCGGTCGGGTTACCTCGCCACTGATGGTAAAGGCACCTTTCGCCTCTAACTCCAAGATGCTGGGAATGGCCAGCACATCCTCACGCTGCAAAGGAACATCCGGAACGCGCCCTGCCAATAAGGCAGCCAAATCCAAGGATATGACTTCATGGGTTAAATCCTTCCGTTCACGAGTTAATAAGACACGCGCTTGAAAGGCATCGCCGGTCAAGCCATCCGCCCGATTCACCAGATCCTTCACCGTCCGTAGCGTACCCCCCAGCTCATACATGCCGGGACGATAAACGGCTCCCTTAATTTCCACCCTATTGGTAAAACGGTCTAAAATGGCACCTATCGCCACAGAGTCTCCATCTTCCAGTACCCAATTGGAATAAGCCGTTTCCTGCACACTATACAGTCTATTCTCACGTCCTGTACGACGAACAAGACACACTTCCTCCGTATAAGCATCTCCGGTAAAGCCTCCCGCGTAATTAAGCAAGGCCGCCAAAGTCTCATCGGCTTTCATCTCATAATACATGGGCCGTTTTACACGCCCTGTAATGTCCACCAGCACCCCGTAAGGGGGAACAATAATGACATCCCCTTCTTCCAGCCGAACATTGTCATCCAATTTTCCTTTCAGTATATAATCATACACGTCCACAATCGCCACTTCCTTGCCACCACGCATCACACGGATATTGCGCAAAGACCCTATAGCAGAAATTCCCTCTGCCCTATACAGCGCATGAAACACCGTTGCGAAAGAAGAAAGACGATAAGTGCCCGGCACTCTAACCTCCCCCATCACATTAATTTGGATAGTGCGTATCTGTCCCAATGTCACACGCACTTCCGACTCCGGATTCTCTCCCGATACTCCGGCATACTTACGAGATAAGACATCACGAATTTTATTGCCGGCCTCAGCTATGGTCAGGCCATTCAGATAGACCGGCCCTATCTGACTCACCATGATATTCCCCTCGGGAGAAATCTCCTGCCGGATGGTGGCTTCATTAGTACCCCAGATATCTATAATAACCTCATCACCAGGCCCCAAGCGATAATTGGCCGGTGTCGCCATATTCTCATTCGGCTCAAAAGTCAATGTACGACTACTAAACACCTCTCGTCCAAAGACCTCACGGTTCGTCCTCTGTACTGACTGCCTCAACTGAATTTGCCCATCCATGCTGACAGCCTCCGGAGTATCGGCAAAAATCTCTATGGGTGAATCAACTCCTTCCTTACGCTCCCGGAACTCCCTGTACGTTTCAGGACTGACAGTTCCTTCATCACCGCCACGATGCTCTTCATAGCGTACTCTGATACGCTCCATTTGTGCTTGGGTCACTCCACGAGCCATCAAGGCTTGCATTATTTCCTGCTCGCTTTTTCCGGCTGCCTTATTCTCTTTTACATAATCAATGATTTGTCCATCACTCATTTGCGCCAGCAAAGGCAATGCCAGTCCCATTGATAAGTACACAGACAGCAACAATTTACGAATCATCATTATACTATTTTATCAAAAGCATTATTCTTCAATTTCCCCACAATGTTCCTCAAACACGAATATTACTCATCCAGCTCTTTTGAAACCGGGAAAATGCAGGGTAAAGAGTGATTCAGATCTAGCCTATATGCGTAGGGAAACCCCTGTCATTCTCCCGGCACAAGTTTGCCTTTCTTATTCATATCCGCTGCAAAGGTATAAAATTTTATTAATACACAATGACATAAACAACAAAAATATTTATTTCTCAACAAAGGATAAAAGTCGTCCCAAAGTCGCCCCTCCTCCCTACCAACTCCCTACCAACTCCTTGTCCATGGATTGGGACAAGGTAGGGAGTTGGTAGGGAGGAGTAACGACTTTGGGGTATCTCAAAAGTATCCCAAAAAGCACCCGGATATCCGCCCAAGCATTTGCAGGATACCGCCGTTTTCCGTACCTTTGCCTTCGCACTAACAGGAAAAGAAAAATAGATATGAAAGAAATATTCAGCCAGCTGATAGCCACGACGCTCGGCATCACGCCACGCCAGGCAGCCCAGACCACCGAGCTGCTGGAGGAAGGAGCCACTGTCCCCTTCATCAGCCGATACCGCAAGGAACGCACGGGAGGACTGGACGAAGTGCAAATAGAAGCCATCCGGACCCAACACGAAAAACTGAAGGAGACGGCCAAGCGCAAGGAAACCATCCTGAACACCATCCGTGAACAGGACAAGCTGACCCCGGAACTGGAAAAACGCATCGAGGCAACTTGGGACAGCACGGAATTGGAGGACATTTACCTGCCTTTCAAGCCGAAGCGCAAGACACGCGCCGAGGCTGCGCGGCAGAAAGGACTGGAGCCACTGGCCACCCTGTTACTCTTGCAACGGGAGGCGCATCCGGAACAGGCGGCCGCACGCTACGTGAAAGGAGAGGTGAAAGATGTGGAAGAGGCTTTGAAAGGTGCAAAGGATATCCTGGCAGAGACTGTCAGCGAGGACAACCATGCACGACAGACGTTGCGCAACGCCTTTGCCCGGCAAGCGGTCCTGACGGCCAAGGTGGTGAAAGGGAAAGAGGCGGAAGCTGCCAACTACCGGGATTACTTCGACTTCGCACAGCCCTTGAAACGATGCGGCTCTCACCGCCTGCTGGCCATCCGGCGGGCCGAAGCGGAAGGCCTGCTGAAAGTGTCCATCAGTCCGCATGACGAAGAATGTGTGGACAGACTGGAACGCCGCTTTGTCCGGAGCAACAATGCATCGGCCCGGCAAGTGGCAGAAGCCGTACAAGATGCCTACAAGCGCCTGCTAAAGCCTTCCATTGAGACGGAATTTGCAACACTTAGCAAGGAGCAGGCCGATGACGAGGCCATCCGCGTCTTTGCCGACAACCTGCGCCAATTGCTCCTCGCCCCGCCCCTGGGACGGAAACGGGTGATGGGCATTGACCCGGGGTTCCGCACCGGATGCAAGGTGGTCTGCCTGGACGAACAGGGCAACCTGCTGCACAATGAGAACATCTACCCGCATCCACCCGTCAACAAGCCCAAGGAAGCGGCGGCCAAAATCCAACAGATGATTGAGACCTACCAGATAGACGCCATAGCCGTTGGCAACGGGACAGCAGGGCGTGAGACGGAGGGTTTCCTGAAACGTCAGACTTTCCGCCGGGAAATACAGGTGTTTGTGGTCAGCGAACAAGGGGCTTCGGTCTATTCGGCCTCGAAAATCGCCCGCGACGAATTCCCGGAATATGACGTCACGGTGCGCGGTGCGGTATCCATCGGACGCCGCCTGATGGACCCGTTGGCCGAACTGGTGAAGATTGACCCGAAATCCATCGGCGTGGGGCAATACCAGCACGACGTGGACCAAAGCAAACTGAAGAAATCACTGGACCAAACCGTGGAAAGCTGCGTGAACCTGGTGGGCGTGAACGTGAACACGGCCGGAGTGCCCCTGCTGACGTACATCTCCGGCGTAGGCCCGCAACTGGCGAAGAATATCGTGGACTACCGCACGGCCAACGGTCCCTTCACCTCCCGGAAAGAGCTGATGAAAGTGCCCCGCATGGGAGCCAAGGCCTTCGAACAATGCGCCGGCTTCCTGCGCATTCCCCAAGCCGCAAATCCGCTGGACAACACGGCCGTGCATCCGGAAAGCTATCCCGTGGTGGAGCAGATGGCCAGCGACCTGGGATGCACGGTGCCGCAACTGATAGCCGACAAGGAACTGCGGAAGAAAATAGACCTGAAACGTTACGTCACCCCCACCGTAGGCCTGCCCACCCTGACAGACATCCTGGCGGAACTGGACAAGCCGGGCAGAGACCCACGAGGCCCCATACAGGTCTTTGAGTTCGCACAGGACATCCGCACCATCGAAGACCTGCACGAAGGGATGGAACTGCCCGGCATCGTGACCAACATCACCGACTTCGGTGCTTTCGTGGACATCGGCATCAAGGAAAACGGCCTGATACACCGCTCGAAACTGGCGGACAGGTATGTGGCCAACCCCAACGAGGTGGTTTCCATCCACCAGCACATCCGCGTGCAGGTCATTGGCATCGACCTGGAGCGAAGAAGGATACAACTGAAAAAGACTAAAGATTAACCAATCCCCCCAATACACAATGAAACGATACAAGCTACTGACATTGGCAATCGCCCTCTGCCTGGCATTGCCGGTCCTTGCACAAAAGACAAAGAAAATCTACGTGCCCAAAGCCGGCACAATGGTGGAAATGCTCACCGAAGAAGAAGCCAACGAAATCACCCACCTGCGCCTGCAAGGAAGGCTGAACGCCGTGGACTTCAGACACCTGCGCGATGAATTCAAGAATTTGCGCTCGCTGGACATCTCGCAGGCCTCCATCAGCTTGTATGCCGGCAAAGGCGGCACACAAGAAGGTTTCCACCTCTACCCGGCCAATACCATCCCTGCATTTGCCTTCTGCAGACAAAGGGATGACTATGCCTATGCCGGCAAAGAGACATTGCAACGGATCATTCTGCCTTCCGGGCTAAAGGAGATAGGAGAGGCGGCTTTCAAAGGATGCAACGAACTGGGCATCTGCCAGATACGCGACACAAAAGCTCCACGGCTGGCATCCGAAGCCCTGGCAGACAGCCTCACAGCCATCTTTGTGCCCGAAGGCAGCAGCAACAACTACCGAAGCCGGAAAAAATGGGAATCCTTCGCTTTCGTGGAAGGGGAACCTGCAAGTGCCAACGTGCAAATCAGCCGCATGGGAAGCCTGGCCAGCGAACTGATACAAAAAGGGGAACAACCCAAGAACATCAACTTCCTGATTGTGGAAGGCAAACTGGACGAGGCGGACTTTGCCCTCATCCGCGACTATATGCCCAACTTAGTCTACATAGACATGAAGAACTGCAACGCCACGTCCATCCCGGAATACACCTTCACCCAAAAGAAACTCCTGCTGAAAGTGTTGCTGCCCAAAGGACTGAAAAGCATCGGTCAGCGTGCCTTCAGCGGATGTACGCGCCTGTCCGGCACACTGGTATTGCCCCCCACACTGACCGCCATAGAGTTCGGTGCTTTCATCGGGTGTGACAACCTGCTTCAGGTGGTGGCCACGGGAAACCAAATCACGACGCTGGGGGATGAGTTGTTCGGGGAAGAGGAGAGCAGGCTGATTTACCGCTAATGTCTTTCCAGACAAACGCCCCTTGCAAAAGGCACCACAAATACCTTTGCAAGGGGCGTGAATCAAACTCCTTGACCAAGTTCAACGCTCTGCATACATCCGCTCGCGCAGCGTCTTGATATGGTCGGACGAGATATAGTCGTCATACTCCATGATCTTGTCGATGATGCCGTTGGGCGTCAGTTCGATGACGCGGTTGGCCACGGTCTGGATGAACTCGTGGTCGTGCGAGGCGAAGAGGATGTTGCCTTTGTAAATCTTCAGGTTGTTGTTGAATGCCTGGATGGACTCCAAATCCAGGTGGTTGGTGGGCGTGTCCAGGATGAGGCAGTTGGCGTTGCGCAGCTGCATGCGGGCTATCATGCAACGCATCTTCTCGCCTCCGGACAGCACGCTGGCCTTCTTCAGCACCTCTTCGCCGGAGAAGAGCATGCGTCCCAGGAATCCCTTCATATACACCTCATTGCCCTCGCCGAACTGGCTGAGCCACTCCACCAGGTTCAGGTCCGTGTTGAAGAAGGCGGTGTTGTCCAGCGGCAGATAGGCCGTGGTGATGGTGACACCCCAGTTGTAATGCCCGGCATCGGGCTTCATGTTGCCATTGATGATTTCGAACAAGGCCGTCATCGCGCGCGGGTCGTGCGAGAGGAAGACAATCTTGTCACCCTTCTCCACGTTGAAGTTGACGTCGCGGAAGAGGACGGTGCCGTCTTCCAGCGTCTTGCTCAGGCCGGAGACCTCCAATATCTGGTTGCCCGGCTCGCGTTCGGGCGTGAAGATGATGCCCGGGTAGCGGCGGGACGAGGGTTTGATTTCGTCCACCGTCAGTTTCTCCAGCATCTTCTTGCGGCTGGTGGTCTGCTTGCTCTTGGCCACGTTGGCACTGAAGCGGCGGATGAACTCCTCCAGTTCCTTGCGTTTCTCCTCCACCTTGGCCTTCTGGTTCTGCAACTGCCTCAGAGCCAACTGGCTGGACTCATACCAGAAGCTGTAGTTGCCGGCAAAGAGATTGATTTTGCCATAGTCGATGTCCACCGTATGGGTGCAGACCGAGTCGAGGAAGTGACGGTCGTGGCTCACCACCAGCACCGTATGCTCGAAGTCGGCCAGATAATTCTCCAGCCAGGTCACCGTCTCCATGTCCAGGTCATTGGTAGGCTCGTCCAGCAACAGGTTGTCCGGATTGCCGAAGAGGGCCTGCGCCAACATCACGCGCACCTTTTCCTTGTTGTTCAGGTCGGCCATCAGCAAATAATGCTTGTCCTCCTTGATGCCCAGGCCGCTCAGCAGGCTGGCAGCATCGCTCTCGGCATTCCATCCGTCCAGTTCGGCAAACTTTTCCTCCAGCTCGGACACCTTCAGGCCGTCCTCGTCCGTGAAGTCCTCCTTCGCATAGAGGGCCTCGCGCTGCTTCATGATGTCCCACAGGATGGTATGCCCCATCAGCACGGTGTCCATCACCGTGAAGGCATCCCACTTGAAGTGGTCCTGGCTCAGGACGGAAAGGCGTTCGCCGGGACCCAGCGCGATGCTGCCCGTCGTAGGCTCCAATTCTCCGGAAATAGTCTTCAGGAACGTCGATTTACCCGCCCCGTTGGCACCGATGATGCCATAGCAGTTGCCACTGGTGAACTTCAGATTCACATCTTTGAACAATACCCTCTTGCCAAACTGTACCGATACGTTAGAAACTGTAATCATTCTTGGTTACTCTAAAATATAAATGAAATTGATCAGGAAATGGAGGCATATCGCCGAGCGCAAGCAGGCATACCGCCGAGCATGAGCGGGCGTACCGCCAAGCAAGGGCAGGCGTACCACCAAGCAAGAGCGGGCGTACCGCCGTCCGCAGCCTCCCAAATTCCCCTTTGCGGCCGCAAAGATACGGAAAATACACGAATGAATGGCAAAAACAGGTGTCAATATGACACAAAAACGTTAACTTTGCAGCTTCGAAAGATGAATATGCCATTTTGGCAAACTTTTTGTAGAGGCGAAAGTACTTTCAACGTGAAATAATAACAACAACGATATGGACAAGAAAGAAAAAACGAACCTGCAGGAAGAGGAACTGAAGGTTCAGAACGAGAACAAAGAGGCGCAAAGTCCCGATGAAAAGTCTGCGGAGCAAGAGACTCCGCAAAGCGAAGAGGAAAAGTTGGCAGACGAGCTGAAGAAAGCCAACGAGACAATCGAAGAACAGAAAGACAAGTACCTGCGTCTGTCTGCCGAGTTTGACAACTACCGCAAGCGCACGATGAAAGAGAAGGCAGAGCTTATCCTGAACGGTGGCGAAAAAAGCCTCACCAGCATCCTCCCCGTGGTGGACGACTTGGAGCGTGCGTTGAAGAACATGGAAACCGCCACGGACGTGCAGGCGGTGAAAGAGGGCGTCGAACTGATCTACAACAAGTTCATGACAGTGTTGGGACAGAACGGCGTGAAGGTCATTGAAACCCAAGACCAGCCGCTCAACACCGACTTCCACGAGGCCATCGCCGTCATCCCGGCCCCGGAAGAAGGCAAGAAAGGAAAGATTCTGGATTGCGTACAGACAGGTTATACACTGAATGACAAGGTCATACGCCACGCGAAGGTCGTGGTAGGCGAATAAAGCGGAAAGGGCATGGAAAAAAGAGATTACTATGAAGTGCTGGGCGTTGAGAAGAACGCGACGGCAGACGAGATAAAGAAGGCATACCGCAAGAAGGCCATACAGTATCACCCCGACCGCAACCCGGGCGACAAGGAAGCGGAAGAGAAATTCAAGGAGGCCGCCGAGGCATACGATGTGCTGAGCAACCCGGACAAGCGCGCCCGCTATGACCAGTTCGGCCATGCAGGCATGAGCGGCGCGGCTGGCAACGGCGGCCCGTTCGGCGGATTCGGCGGAGGCATGTCCATGGACGACATCTTCTCCATGTTCGGCGACATCTTCGGCGGGCATGGCGGTTTCGGAGGGTTCAGCGGATTCGGCGGAGGGGGCGGTGGCGCCCAGCAACGCCGCTACCGCGGATCGGACCTGCGGGTCAAGGTGAAACTGACCTTGAAGGAAATCTCCACCGGCGTGGAGAAGAAATTCAAGCTGAAAAAATATGTGCCGTGCCCCCACTGCCACGGCAGCGGAGCGGAAGGAAACGGAGGCACGGAGACGTGCCCGACGTGCAAAGGTACCGGCTCCGTCATCCGCAACCAACAGACCATCCTGGGCACGATGCAGACGCGCACCACGTGTCCCACCTGCGGCGGCGAAGGCCACATCATCAAAAACAAGTGCAAGGAGTGCGGCGGCGAAGGCATCGTCTATGGCGAGGAAATCGTGACCGTGAAAATTCCGAAAGGCGTGGCAGAGGGCATGCAACTCTCCATGACCGGCAAGGGAAATGCCGGCAAGCACAACGGCGTGCCGGGCGACCTGCTCATCCTGGTGGAAGAAGAGCCGGACAAGGAACTGATTCGCGATGAAAACGACCTGATATACAATCTGCTGCTCAGCTTCCCCACCGCCGCATTGGGCGGAACCGTGGAAATCCCGACCATCGATGGCAAGGTAAAGGTCAAGATAGAGCCGGGCACCCAGCCGGGCAAGGTATTGCGCCTGCGCAACAAGGGCCTGCCCAGCGTGAACGGTTACGGCACCGGCGACCTGCTGGTGAACGTCAGCATTTATGTGCCCGAGACCTTGAGCAAGGATGAGAAAAAAGCCCTGGAGGAAATGGAGAAATCGGACAACTTCCAGCCCAACACCTCCATCAAGGAAAAGATATTCAGGAAATTCAGAAACCTGTTCGAATAAAGAAGCCCATAGTAATTTCCACAGATACCCCTAAATAAATAACGGGTGATGCACCGGCATCACCCGCTATTTTTATGGTCTGACAATTCTTGCTTTCTGTGCAAAAGAAATCACACAGCCGCAGATTTCTCCTCAAGCTCCGCCTCCGATTTCTTCCAGTTCTTGATGAAATCCTTCACAAACAGGATCCAGCCCACGCAACCCACTGCCGCCAAGAACACAAAGCCCACCAATATCATCAACTTGTTGGGTTTGGACGCGCTCAAGGGCACCGTGGCCGGCTGCACCACCGTATAGACCGGCGTAATCTCCTGTACCTTGGCCTTGGCCATCTGCAACTGCTGGGAGACGGTCGTGTACATCTGATAGGCCAGGTTCATCTCGTTCTGCAAACGCTCCTGCTCGGCACGATACACCAGGCGGGAGATGTTCAAGTTGGCATCCGCAAACTGCGCGTATTTCTGCTGGGCCTCCGTGTAGTCCGCCTTGGCCTCATCATACAGTTTCTCCATATAGGCCAAGTCATGGCGAGCCTTGTTGGTGCGATAGTCCGTGATATAATCTTGCAGGCTGTGCATGACGGTATCGGTCAGGGAAGCGGAAATCAAGGCATCTTGCATGGTCACCGTCAAGGTGGTGACGCCCGTCTTCTTGTCCACGGAGATGGACAGACGATTGCTCAAGGCTTTCGCAATGTTCGATTCTTCCTGCGTCAGATGGAAAGGATCCAACTGGGCGTCTTCCCCTTCTTCCGGTTCATCGCGGAACAAGGACATGATCCATCCCAATGCCTTGAAAGGAGCGGAAAGAACCACACTCCACCAAGGAGAACGCTGATATTCCTTCAGATAGGCATACAGGGTGGTATCCACCTCGGCCTCCTCGCTCTTCACCCTTACATCAAAAAGGCTGGTCAGAAAAGGGGTGGAACTCACAATGTCGGGATACAAATCCGGCGACAAGGCATCTTCCCCGGAAGAGGCACCCAGATTAATGCCGGCCATAGCTGCCAGGGCACCTATGCTTCCCGTGCCGCTTTTTCCTCCGGTCTCGGGTGCCAGCGTGACACTGGTGGCATATTCCTTGGGAATGCTGAATGCCACCACCAAGGCTACCACAACGGCAATGCCACAGGCCTTGAATATCAATTTCCGTTCGGCCCACACCTTTTGTGCAAGCTCTATCAGGTCTATTTCCTGTTCTTCCGGCTGCTGCGGGTTGGCAGCAGGCTGTATGGTTGCTTCACTCATATCTTCGCACTTGTTTTGTTACTTAAACAGATTAACCAAAGTAGCAATCATCGTTGCCAACGAAGCCGTGGAGGTTCCTATGCTGAGGATTTCTGCCGGCGACATCTTGTTACGCTTGTCCTTGCTCGGGACGATAATCTCGCATCCGGGCTCGATGGCCTTGGAACTGCTTGACCGCGGAAGGGCTACCGTGCCGTTCATATAAACGACATACGCCTTGCGCTTCTTGGCATTGTTGCCATAGCCGCCTGCCTGGTCTATGTAATACTTCAGATTCTCACCCTTCTTGTAAGTCACCGTGTTGGGATACATCACCGCACCGCTGATCTTGACCGTGCTGACATATTCGGGCACATACAGGATGTCACCGTCGCGCAACACCAGGTCGTCATCCGAACCGGGCTTCTTCAGGGCGTCTTCCAGATTGATGCCGACCGAATAGAAGTCCGACTGATCCAGCATGCTCACGGAAATGGAGTCCTGTCCGCTTCCGCTGTTGGCCATGCGCATCACGTCCTCCCGGCGGCGTTTCTCGTCTTCCGTCATCGTACGGATCAGGCGGGCACCACGCACATAAGCATCCGGCGTGACGCCACCGGCTTTCTCTATCAGGTCGCTCAGACGCTCATTTTTCTTGGACAACGCATAATTGCCACTGAAAAGCACCTCGCCGGCTATCATCACATTCTGCTGCTCGCGGTAGGCGGGACTCCTGCGGACATAGACTTCATCGAAAGGCTCCAAATGGAAGTCCTCACTGCCTTCACCCACCAGGAATCCGTCTTTCAAGTCGAAGACGAAGCTCTCACCCACGATATTGCTGAAGTCGGTGCTCTTCGGATTCTTCACCCGACGGGCCACCTCCACTTTGGTGGTGGAAGCGGCTTCCAGCAAGCCACCGGCCTGCAATATAAGGTCTTCCACCGTCGTGTTCTCCGAATAAAGATAGGTGCCCGGATTGGCCACCTCGCCATGAATGGTCAGCGTGGCTTCCTCCTTCAGGTCATGAATGCTGGGTATATAAATGACATCATTCTTCTGCAAGGGAATATCGGCCGTGGTACCGTTCAGGATGCCCTTCACGTCCACCTGGATGATTTCGTGCTCCAAGTCATCGTGCTCTCTGTCCAGGATGGCGCGGTTCAGGAAGGCATCGCCACGCACGCCTTCGGCTTTCTCTATCAGTTGCTTCACCGTGTTCATCTCGCCGTCCAACTGATACAGGCCGGGACGATAGACGGCCCCGCGAAGCTCAATGCGGTTCTCGAAGCGCTGGAGGACAGAGTCTACCGTGACAACGTCGCCATCGTCCATGGGGAAGGTGGCATATTCCTTGTCATCCACATTATACACCTGCATCTCGCGCCCGCTCTTGCGGATGATACTGATAGCCTTCTTGTAAGCATCGCCCGTGAAGCCTCCGGCATAGTCCAGCAGGAGGCTGGCCGTCTCGCCGGGTTTCAATTCATAGAACATCGGACGCTTCACCTTGCCCAGTATCTGCACCAGGGACAAGTAGGGCTGCACCAGGATGACATCCCCGTCCTGCAGGCGGATATCGTCCTTCATCTTGCCCTTCAGGATGAAGTCATACACGTCCAGGTCGGCCACGATTTTCCCATCGCGCACCACCCGGATGCTGCGCAGGCTGCCTATGTCGTTGACGCCTCCAGCCATGTACAGGGCGTGAAAGACGGAAGCAAACGAGGAAAGCATATAGGTGCCGGGCACGGCCACCTCGCCCATCACATTCACCTGGATGGAGCGGATTTCACCCAATGTCAGCTTCACCTGCGTATTGGGCAAGTTGCCCGACACACCCGAGTAGATTTTGGCAAATTCCTCTTTCAGATAGTCGTTGGCTTCCTGCACGGTCTTGCCGCTCAGGTAAACCGGGCCCAAATTGCTGACCAGGATGCTCCCCTCCGGGGAAATCGTCTCGCGGATGGTTGTCTCGGATGCACCCCATACATCAATGATGACCTCGTCACCGGGTCCCAGACGGTAATCCGCCGGCGTGGCCACATTCACATTCGGCTCGAACGAAAGATTCTCGTTCGTAAAGATGTTGTGGCCGAAAATCTGTTGCGTGGGATCCTCTTCCTCCACATACCAATCGTCTTCCCACTGCAAGGAGTCACTCTCCAATTCCATATCATCCAGATTGGTTTGGAGACGTTCACCTCCCTCCGGGCGATTGCCCTGGAGAGTGCGTTTTTTCGATTTGGCACTCCGCTGGGAGTCCTGCTTGCCATTTTCCTTTCTGCGGGCCGAGGACTTGTCCGTCGAGCGGGTGCGGGTGCGCTTGCTGCCCGAAACGCCCTCCGACTGCTCTCCATAGCTTCCTTCCCCCTGGTAATCCTCGTAGATACGTTCCACTTGTTCGCGCGTCACGCCTCGACGCATCAATTCAGCCGCAATCTGTTGCTGGCTTTTTCCGGCCTTGCTGGCACTTTTCACATACTGGACAACCTGATCGTCCGTCATCTGCTGGGCCATCACCATGCCGGCCACAGAGAACATCAGAGCGAATAACAGAATAATTCTACGCATAAAAAGATTTTCAGTGAATGATTTTAATCTGTTTGCATGAGCTAAATCGGGCACAAAGTTAGTGTTTTTTTGCTTACTTCCCCCGGACGTCCGCCAAGTTTTTCTTAAAAGCGCGCAAGAAAGCCTTCCCAAAGGGGTGGAAACGCTGTTTTTTCCCTGCACACTGATTTTTTTTATTCAAAAAATCGGCAAATCGCTTGCGGTTTCCAAATAAAGCTGTACCTTTGCACCCCGTAAGCGAAACGATACAGAAAACGCCGTTATAGCTCAGTTGGTAGAGCAACGCATTCGTAACGCGTAGGTCGCCAGTTCAAGTCTGGCTAACGGCTCACAAGGAAGAGATGCAAGATGCATCTCTTTTTTTGTATCCACGCCTCCGCGAAACAAAGGCACCGCCTCCGCCAAACATGGCCGCCGCCTTTGCAAAGGATTGCCCCGCCCTTGCCGCAGACGCCCGGCAAAACCTCCCGAAAGCGATGATTCAAAGAAAATGCTTATCTTTGCCCCATGAAAAAGAACAAGCGAAAACATATCCTGCTCCTGATGGCTTGCATCGTGGGCATTGGCATGGCCGGTGCGGGCACGTTGGCCTACTTGTGGTTCGGCCCCCAGTTCCGCCCCGCAGGCACCGCCTGCATTTACATCGACCGGGACGACACGATAGACTCCATATATAATAAGGTGGAAAAAGCCGGGCAGCCGCGCGCCTTCTTCGCCTTTCGCTGGATGGCCGAATACCGGGAGTATGACCGGCACATCCGGACAGGACGCTATGCCATCCGTCCGGGCGAGAGCGTCTATCACGTCCTGAGCCGCCTGCGCTGGGGATACCAGGAGCCTATGAACCTAGTGGTGGGCAGCGTGCGCCAACTGGAGCGTCTGGCGCGCAACGTGGGAAACCAACTGATGACGGATTCCGCCGACATTGCCCGCCTGCTGGCGGACAGTGCCCGTATCGCCTCCCTGGGATATGACCGGCAAACCCTGCCCGCCCTGTTCATCCCCAACACCTACGAGGTCTATTGGGACATGTCCGCCGAAGATTTCCTGAAGCGGATGGCGCAAGAGCACGAGCGTTTTTGGAACCAAGACCGCCGAAGCAAGGCACAGGCCTTGGGGATGACACCCGTCGAAGTGGCCACCCTGGCCTCCATCGTGGAGGAGGAGACCAACAACCGGGAGGAAAAACCCGTCGTGGCGGGCCTCTACATCAACCGCCTGCAACGGGGCATGCCCCTGCAAGCCGACCCTACGGTGCGCTTTGCCGTGGGCGACTTCGGAAGGCAACGGGTGACGTATGCCGACCTTTCCCTCGACTCGCCCTACAACACCTACCTCCACACCGGACTCCCCCCCGGCCCCATCCGCATCCCCACGCCCGAAGGACTGGATGCCGTGCTGGATTATGAGCGCCATAATTACCTCTACATGTGCGCCAAAGAGGACTTTTCCGGCCGCCATAACTTCGCCTCGAACTATGCCGACCATCTGCGCAATGCGCGCCGATACCAGCAGGCCCTGAACAAACGAAAGATTTTTCGTTGAAAAAGAAACGCATTATCAGCAAAAACCGTATATTTGCAGAATTATTGATGTTTTCAACCCTGACTAACGAACCATGATGATGAAGAAACAACTTTTATTGGGAGACGAAGCCCTCGCACAAGGGGCGTTGGATGCCGGACTTTCCGGCGTCTATGCCTATCCGGGCACTCCCTCCACCGAAATCACCGAATATATACAAGGGGCTCCCGAAGCCGCCGAACGAAAAGTGCACAGCCGCTGGTCGGCCAATGAAAAGACGGCCATGGAGGCAGCGTTGGGCATGTCGTTCGCAGGCAAGCGCGCCATGGTGTGCATGAAGCACGTGGGCATGAACGTGGCCGCGGACTGTTTTGTCAATGCCGGCATCACGGGCGTGCGGGGCGGACTGATGGTGGTGGCCGCGGACGACCCCGGCATGCACTCCTCGCAAAACGAGCAGGACAGCCGCTTCTACGGGGACTTCGCCCTCATCCCCATGTACGAACCCAGCAACCAGCAAGAGGCCTACGACATGGCCCGCACCGGTTTTGACCTCTCCGAGAAGACGGGAGAACCGATACTGATGCGCCTGGTCACCCGTCTGGCCCATTCGCGCGCCGGCGTTGAATGCCGGGAAGCGCAACTCCCCGATGCATTGCCCGCCGCGGACGATGCCCGCCAGTTCGTGCTCCTACCCGGCATCGCTCGCAAACGCTACCATGCCTTGCTGGAGAAGCAACCGGCACTGGTGCAAGCCTCAGAAGAATCTCCGTACAACCAATACACGGACGGGGCGGACAAGAGCCTGGGCATCGTGGCCTGCGGCATCGGCTACAACTATCTGATGGAAAACTATCCCGACGGTTGCCCCCACCCGGTATTGAAAATCGGGCAATACCCCCTGCCCCGCAAGCAATTGCTGAAACTGGCGGCCGAATGCGACGCCCTCTTGGTCATCGAAGACGGACAACCGTTTGTGGAAAAGCAACTGAAAGGCTACCTTGGCAACGCCCTCCGCGTGAAAGGACGCACGGACGGCACCCTGCCTCCGGACGGAGAACTGAACCCGGACATTGTGGCCAAGGCCTTGGGCTTTGAGAACAAGTCCACTTTTCCCGTGCCTCCCGTTGTGGAGATGCGTCCGCCTGCCCTCTGCGAAGGCTGCGGACACCGCGACATGTACACCATCCTGACCAAGGTGCTGCGCGAGGAATTCCCCGAACACCGTGTGTTCGGCGACATAGGCTGCTACACGCTTGGTGCAGGCGCCCCCTTCCATGCCATCCACTCGTGCGTGGACATGGGCGCCTCCATCACCATGGCCAAAGGAGCGGCGGATGCCGGCATCTATCCGGCCGTGGCCGTCATCGGCGACTCCACCTTCACCCACTCCGGCATGACAGGCCTCCTGGATTGCGTCAACGAACAATCCAACGTCACCATCGTCATCTCCGACAATGAGACCACCGCCATGACCGGCGGGCAAGACTCGGCAGGCACGGGACGGCTGGAGAGCATCTGCGTCGGCATCGGCGTGGAGCCTGAACACATCCGCGTGGTCGTCCCCCTGAAGAAGAACTACGAAGAGATGGAGCGGATTCTCCGCGAAGAACTGTTGTATCCCGGCGTATCGGTCATCATCCCGCGCAGGGAGTGCATCCAGACATTAGCACGCAAAAAAAGAAAACAAGCAAAGTAAAAGAGCCATGAAGAAAGACATCATACTTTCGGGCGTGGGAGGACAAGGCATCCTCTCCATCGCCGCCGTCATCGGACAGGCAGCACTCAAAGACGGATTATACCTGAAACAGGCCGAAGTACACGGCATGAGCCAACGTGGCGGGGACGTGCAGTCCAACCTGCGCCTCAGCGACCGTCCCATCGCCTCCGACCTCATCCCCACGGGCAAGTGCGACCTCATCATCTCCCTGGAGCCGATGGAAGCCCTGCGCTACCTGCCCTATCTGGATGCGGAAGGATGGCTGGTGACCAACGCCGTTCCTTTCGTCAACATCCCCAACTATCCGGCCGAGGAAAGTGTCAAGACGGAAATCGACCGCCTCCCCCACCACATCCTGCTGGACGTGAACCAGACGGCCAAGGACATAGGCAGCCCGCGCGTGGCCAACATCGTGCTGCTGGGCGCCACGGTGCCCTTCCTGGGCATTGGCTACGACAAGATACAAGCCAGCATCCGGGACATCTTCCAACGCAAAGGGGAAAGCATCGTGGAGATGAACCTGAAGGCCCTGGAGGCTGGCAAGCAGATTGCCGAGAGAATGATACAACCCCAATCATAAACAACTAAACAACATTGCATAAACCATGAATGACAGATATTGGGAAGAACAGATAGAAACCATGCCCCGCGAGGCATTGCGCGCCTTGCAGGTGCAACGCCTCCAGAAGACCATCCGCATCGCCTCGCACTCGCCCTACTACGGCAAGGTGTTCAAGGAACGCGGCATCACGGCAGAGGACATCCACTGCGTGGAGGACATCCGCAAATTGCCTTTCACCACCAAGGCGGACATGCGCGCCAACTATCCTTTCGGGCTGGTGGCCGGCAACATGCGCGAGGATGGCGTGCGCATCCACTCATCCAGCGGCACCACAGGCACGCCGACCGTCATCGTACATTCACAGCATGACCTGGATTCCTGGGCCAACCTGGTGGCGCGTTGCCTCTACATGGTGGGCATCCGCAAGACGGACGTGTTTCAAAACAGTTCGGGCTACGGCATGTTCACCGGCGGCTTGGGCTTCCAATATGGGGCGGAACGCCTGGGTGCCCTGACTGTACCGGCCGCCGCCGGCAACAGCAAGCGCCAAATCAAGTTCATCACCGACTTCGGGACCACCGCCCTGCACGCCATCCCCAGTTATGCCGTCCGCTTGGCCGAGGTCTTTCAAGAAGAAGGCATCGACCCAACCTCCACCAGCCTGCGGAGACTGGTCATCGGCGCGGAGCCGCACACCGATGAACAACGCCGGAAAATCGAACGTATGCTGAATGTCAAGGCCTACAACAGCTTCGGCATGACGGAGATGAACGGCCCCGGCGTGGGATTCGAATGCACGGAGCAAAACGGCATGCACATTTGGGAGGACTGCTATCTGATAGAAATCATCGACCCGGAAACCGGCGACCCCGTGCCCGACGGAGAAATCGGCGAAATGGTGCTCACCACCCTCGACCGCGAAATGATGCCCCTGATACGCTACCGCACCCGTGACCTGACGCGCATCCTGCCCGGTGAATGTCCCTGCGGACGTACCCATGTGCGCATCGACCGCATCAAGGGCCGCAGCGATGACATGTTCATCATCAAGGGTGTCAACATCTTCCCGATGCAGGTGGAGAAGATTTTGGTCCGCTACCCGCAATTGGGCAGCAACTACCTCATCACCCTGGACACCATCAACAGCCAGGATGTCATGATTGTGGAAGTGGAACTCAGCGACCTGCAGTCGGACAACTACATCGAACTGGAAAAGATACGGAAGGACATCACGCGGGAACTGAAAGACGAAATCCTGCTGACCCCCAAACTGAAGCTGGTCAACAAAGGCTCGCTCCCGCAAAGCGAAGGCAAGGCCGTAAGAGTAAAAGACCTGCGCGACAACAAATGAAAGCCCTATCGTCAGCCAACGATAGCCCTATCGAAGGCTGACGATAGTACTATCATCCTCCTGCGATAGTGCTATCATTGTTGGACGGCCCGATAGCACTGATATGGAAAGAGGACGATTCCTCCAAGGGGGGAATCGTCCTCTTTTTATAGAAAGCCGCACCGATGATGTGATGAAACTCCGAATGACATGGTTTGAGTGCTCGTCCTCTTTGTAATCCACCGACTCAAAGGTTACCCCGAAGGGCGTGGCCCGCCATTGAGAAGCGAAGCTTGTCTCGGTATTTCATAAAAATTGATGAGTTTCCCGATCCAATCAATGCGGCTATTTTTTCTATGACAAAGATAGGAAGATTCTTTGAAAGAAACAAGAAAAATCGGCATCCATTTGGATTATTTGTAATATTTCAGATTTCAAAGAAAGATTTGTATTTCCACCCTTCCGGCATGGCCCTGGAAGGGGTGCTCAAATGATCAACTGACGGCTGTCCGAGCTTTCAGCTGATCACTACCCCCAGCCGTCAGTTGAACGCTCCACCTCCCGTCAGTTGATCGCTTGGAAAGCCGCCTACTGAATAAAAAAAGTGCCGGAAACAACGTCTCCGACACTTGAAAAACAATTTATTGACGAATAAAAAATCAGGCGGCCTTCACCTTGGCTACGATGGCCTTGAATGCTTCGGGATGATTCATGGCCAAATCAGCCAGCACCTTGCGGT
>CALNEX010000017.1 GCA_939791845.1 uncultured Mediterranea sp.
AGTCGGCGGTGTTCTACGTGGGACGCCGAGTGGTGGGCGGTGCGTTCATTGCCTCACAGCGGGGCATAGGCATGTATATCAATCCGACAGAAAATCAATAATCATCCAACACTATGAAGCATTTATGGATAACGCTTGCCCTGCTCCTGCCTGGGGTATGGGCACAAGCACAGGGCGACACATTGAAATATCGCGTCACCCTCAGAGACAAGGCACAGACAGAGTATTCCCTGCAACGGCCGGAAGAATTCCTTTCCGCCAAGGCTTTGGAGCGGAGGGCACGGCAAGGCATCGCTGTAGACTCCACCGACCTGCCCGTTTGTCGTACCTATATAAATAAGGTGAAGGAGTTGGGTGCCCGCATCGTGGTGACGGGCAAGTGGGAGAACTTCATTACCGTGTCCTGCAACGACACGACGGTGATGGACGCCGTGGCCGCATTGCCCTTCGTCCGCTCCGTCGAGCAAGTGTGGAAGGTGTCGGCATCCGCTTTGACACCCAAGGCGGACAAGCGCGACTCCTTGGTCAACCACCCCGCCATCCATCCGGACAGCATCTATGGCACGGCCATCACCCAGATAGCCATGAGCCGTGGAGACGAGCTGCACAAGGCAGGCTTCCGGGGCGAGGGCATGACGATAGCCGTCATTGATGCCGGATACCATAACGTGGACCGCATCACGGCCATGCGCAACATCCGCATACGGGGCACACGCGACTTCGTCGAGCCGGGCTCGGACATCTACGCCAAGGGCAGCCACGGCATGTCGGTGCTGTCCTGCATGGCCATGAACATGCCCGATGTCATGACCGGCACCGCGCCCGAAGCTTCCTACTGGCTGTTGCGCAGCGAGGACGAGCGGAGCGAGCAACCCGTGGAGCAGGACTATTGGGCCGCCGCGGTGGAGTTTGCAGACAGCGTGGGCGTGGACGTGCTCAACACGTCTTTGGGCTATTATGTCTACGACGACCCGGCGCAGAACCTCCGCCTGCGCGACCTGGACGGACAGCATCAACTGATGTCCCGTCAGGCATCCCGCATAGCCGACAAGGGCATGATACTGGTGTGCAGCGCCGGCAACGCAGGCATGGAGTCGTGGAAGAAAATCACCACGCCCGGCGACGCGGACAATGTCCTGACCGTGGGCGCCATCGACAAGCACGGCGTCCTGGCTCCCTTCTCCTCCATAGGCAACACGCAGGACGGGCGCATCAAGCCCGATGTGGTGGCCGTGGGACTGGGTTCGGACGTCATGCGGACCAATGGAAACACGGGACACGCCAACGGCACTTCCTTTGCATCGCCCATCCTATGTGGCATGGTGGCGTGCCTCTGGCAGGCCTGTCCGGACCTCACGGCCAAGGAGGTCATCGCCTTGGTGCGCCGTGTGGGCGACCGCGCGGATTGTCCCGACAACATCTACGGCTACGGGGTGCCCGACCTCTGGAAGGCACTGCAGATATACCGCTCGGCACGTTGATTCGCCCCACTTCCAGACTTATGGAAACATTGTCCTTATATGAACTGAATGCGCTTGTGCGCCAAGCCTTGGAAAGGCAGGTGTCCGCCACCTACTGGGTGCAGGCGGAGCTGAGCGACGTGCGCGTCAACGCCAGCGGCCATTGCTACGTGGAGTTCGTGCAGAAGTCACCCCGGGGCAATGCGCTGGTGGCCAAGGC
The DNA here is from genome assembly GCA_939791845.1 of uncultured Mediterranea sp. GTDB lineage: Bacteria > Bacteroidota > Bacteroidia > Bacteroidales > Bacteroidaceae > Bacteroides. The sequence continues at coordinate 1,681 of CALNEX010000017.1, forward strand.
GCGCGGCACCATCTGGGCCAACGTCTTCCAGATGCTGAAGCCCTACTTCGAGGAAGCCACGGGACAGGCGTTCGCCCCAGGCATCAAGGTGCTGGTGTGCGTGTCCGTCAGCTTCCACGAACTGTACGGCTACAGCCTCACGGTGCATGACATCGACCCCGCCTATACCTTGGGCGACCTGGCGCAACGCCGCCGCGAGATACTCCGCCAACTGGAGGAGGAGGGCGTGCTGACGCTCAACAAGGAGCTGCCCATGCCCCTCTTGCCCCAGCGCGTGGCGGTCATCTCGTCGCCCACCGCCGCCGGATACGGGGACTTCCGCCATCAGCTCGAGCACAACCCGCGGGGATATTACTTCCGGGTAGAGTTGTTCCCCGCCGTCATGCAGGGAGATGCCGTGGAAGAGACCGTGCTCGATGCCCTGGACCGCATCAATGCCCGCCTGGCGGAGTTCGACGTGGTGGTCATCATACGCGGCGGGGGAGCCACGTCTGACCTCTCCGGCTTCGACACCTACATGCTGGCCGCGGCCTGCGCACAGTTCCCCCTGCCCGTCATCACCGGCATAGGCCATGAGCGCGACGACACGGTGCTGGACAGCGTGGCGCACACCCGCGTCAAGACTCCTACGGCGGCGGCCGAGCATCTCATTGCCCGCATGGACGAGGCGGCAGACAGGTTGTACACCCTCGCCGCCCGCCTGCAACAGGCCGTGCGGGGAAGCCTGGTGCGGGAACACCGCCGCATCGACCAGCTTCGCCGCCGCATCCCTGCCGTTGCCTACCGCAGCCTGTCCCAGTCCCGCCTCGCCCTGGCCACCGTGCGCAAGGACATCCGCCAAGCCGTCTCCACGTTGCTGGACCGCCGCCGTCACCGCCTGGAACTATTGTCCCAGCGCATCGCTGACGCCTCGCCGGAGAAGCAGCTGGCCCGGGGATACAGCCTGACGCTGAAGGATGGCCGGGTGGTGCGCGATGCCTCGGCCTTGCACGAGGGCGACATCCTCGAGACCCGCCTGCACCAGGGAAGTGTGCGTTCCGTGGTCCGCGTCAACCCCGTTTCCACATGATTCCGGGGGCGTTTTTTCTACATGCCATGTAGAAGGGTCCTACATGCCATGTAGAAGGCTCCTACATGCCATGTGGAAGGGTTCTACATGCCATGTAGGACAAATGCACTTTCTGACCCTTGCAAACAGGCTTCCCTTACGGGGGAGGCCGCCAATATGTACCGATATGACAGCCAAGAAAACTGAAACCTATGCGGCGGCCATGGCCCGCCTGGAGAAAATCGTCAGCCAGATAGACAGCAACCAGCTGGACATCGACCAACTGGCCGACAGCATCAAGGAAGCGAACGAAATCATCGCCTTCTGCACCGCCAAATTGACAAAAGCAGAGGCGGAAGTTGAAAAATTACTGGCCGATGGTGCGGAAACTAAAGAATAAACCGTACATTTGCGTCAATTAACCAAGAAGCATCATGACACCAATGGAATTGAGGAAAAATGTGCTCCAAGAGCTGGCCTCGTTGCTGGACAACGAGGACGCCATGCGTCGGGTGTATGCCTACCTCCTGTCCCTGAAAGGGGAGGGGATGGCCGACCGCATCCCCGGACTGCCCTACACTACGGATGAACGGCGCCAATCCCTGTCGCGGGCTGAGGCCGAGGTCATGTCCGGGCAGGTCAGTCCGCACGATGGTGTGATGGAGCGAATCAATCAAAAGATAGCCGCATGGAAATAGTATGGACAGCAGAGGCAGAACGCCATTTGTCGGCATTGGCCGATAGTTTTCACGAGGGGGACGATGTCCGTGTCGCCACAGAGTTCGTGCAGAAGGCAACGGACCAGGTGGCACGCTTGGCCGACACGCCCTACGTGGGCGATCGCTTGGCAGGACGTCGGGGGGCTTACCGTGCCCTCACGGTAGACCTGTGGTTCAAGATCATCTACCGTGTGGTGGGCCACAAGGTGATGGTCATCGCCATTTGGGACTGTCGCCACGAACCGCTCGACCTGACTGCCCTCTTGCCGCGCTGATGCTTCGGGGAGACAACAACAAGAATTACCTTTTATTATATAATGTATGAAAGAAATTGATTGGGCCAATCTGTCCTTTGGATACATGCGGACAGATTACAACGTGAGAATCTACCATCGTAACGGACAATGGGGCGAGCTGGAGGTATGCAGCGAAGAGTATATCCCCCTGCACATGGCCGCCACCAGCCTGCACTACGGCCAGGAGGCTTTCGAGGGCCTGAAGGCATTCCGCGGCAAGGACGGCAAGATACGCATCTTCCGCCTGGAGGAGAACGCCGCACGCCTGCAGTCCACCTGCAGAGGTATCCTGATGCCCGAACTCAGCACGGAGCGTTTCCGCGAGGCGGTCATCAAGGTGGTGAAGCTGAACGAGCGTTTCATCCCGCCCTACGAGAGCGGCGCGTCGCTCTACATCCGTCCCCTGCTCATCGGCACCGGGGCACAAGTCGGCGTGAAGCCCGCCAATGAATACCTCTTCCTCATCTTCGTGACGCCCGTAGGCCCGTACTTCAAGGGCGGGTTTGCCGCCACGCCCTACGTCATCACCCGCAAGTACGACCGCGCCGCCCCGTTGGGCACCGGCACGTTCAAGGTGGGTGGCAACTACGCCGCCAGCCTGCGGGCCAGCAAGGAGGCGCACGAGGGAGGCTACTCCGCCGAGTTCTACCTGGACGCCAAGGAGAAGAAATACATGGACGAGTGCGGCGCCGCCAACTTCTTCGGCATCAAGGACAACACCTACATCACGCCCCTGTCCACCTCCATCCTGCCCAGCATCACGAACAAGAGCCTGATGCAACTGGCCGAGGATTTGGGCCTGAAGGTGGAACGCCGCCCCATCCCCGAAGAGGAGCTCAGCACCTTCGAGGAGGCAGGAGCCTGCGGCACGGCAGCCGTCATCAGCCCCATCAGCCACATCGACGACCCCGAGAACGGCCGCAGCTACACCTTCACCAAGGACGGCACGCCCGGCCCCATCAGCACCAAGCTGTACCATAAACTGCGCGCCATCCAGTACGGCGACGAACCGGACACGCATAACTGGGTGACAGTCCTGGACTAAACGCATTTCTATGGGAAAAGGAAAACTACAGAAATTCGCCGACATGGCCACATACCCGCACGTCTTCGAGCACCCCTACGCCGGGCCCGAAGGCGTGCCTTTTGCGATGAAGGGGCAATGGGATACCCTCTTCTTCCGCAACGGCCGCCCCTTGACCTTGGAGCTGGGCTGCGGCAGGGGAGAATATACCGTGGGCCTGGCCCGGAGGATGCCGGAGCGCAACTTCATCGGCATTGACATCAAGGGCGCCCGCATGTGGACGGGAGCCACCGACGCCCTGCGGACGGGGCTGAAGAACGTGGCCTTCCTCCGCACCCGCATCGAGGCCATCGACCAATGCTTCGCCCCCGGCGAGGTGGACGAGTTGTGGCTCACCTTCAGCGACCCGCAGATGAAGAAGGCCACCAAGCGGCTGACGTCAACCTACTTCCTGGAGCGATACCGCCGTTTCCTGCGCGACGGGGGACGCATCCATGTCAAGACGGACAGCCCTTTCCTCTACACCTACACGCGCCTGATGGCGGAGCGCAACGCCCTGCCTGTCGAGGCGATGACCGACGACCTGTATGCTTCGCCCCTCAGTGGCGGCGTCCTGACGGACATACGCACCTACTACGAGCAGCAATGGCTGGACCGCGGCATGACCATCAAGTACATCTGCTTCCGCCTGCCCCAGGAGGGCGAACTGGCAGAACCCGACGTGGACATCCCCTTGGACGACTACCGCAGCTACGGCCGCAGCAAGCGGAGCGGGTTGGAAGTGTCAAGATAGATTGGGCGTTTCATCCAGCATCAGACGGCGTTTGATGTCACATCAGACGGCGTTTCATCCTACATCAGACGGCGTTTGATGTAGGCTTAATTTGGATTGTAAATAATTAGTACTGATAATATGACTGCGATTTATCCCAAACTGATACACGACGCACTGGCCACCGTGCGTTATCCCGGCAACGGGAAGAACCTCGTCGAGGCAGAGATGGTGGCCGACAACCTGCGCATCGACGGCATGAAGGTCAGCTTCTCGCTCATCTTCGACCGGCCCACCGACCCCTTCATGAAGTCCATGGTAAAGGCGGCCGAGACCGCCATCCACACGTATGTGTCGCCCGACGTGGAGGTGACCATCACCACCGAAAGCCGCCAGGCCGCCCGCCCCGAACCGGGCAAGATGTTGCCGCAGGTGCGCAACGTCATCGCCGTGTCCAGCGGCAAGGGCGGCGTGGGCAAGAGCACCGTGGCCGCCAACCTGGCCGTGGCCCTCGTCAAGCTGGGCTACAAGGTGGGGCTGCTGGATGCCGACATCTTCGGACCGTCCGTGCCCAAGATGTTCCAGGTGGAGGATGCCCGCCCTTATGCCGAGCGCAAGGACGGCCGCGACCTCATCATCCCCATCGAGAAGTATGGACTGAAGCTGCTCTCCATCGGCTTCTTTGTCAACCCCGACCAGGCCACGCTGTGGCGCGGGGGCATGGCCAGCAACGCACTGAAGCAACTGGTGGGCGATGCCGACTGGGGCGACCTGGACTACTTCGTCATCGACACCCCGCCGGGCACGAGCGATATCCACCTGACGCTGCTCCAGACCCTCGCCATCACGGGGGCGGTGATAGTCACCACGCCCCAACAGGTGGCCCTGGCCGATGCGCGCAAGGGCGTGGACATGTACCGGAATGAAAAGGTGGGAGTCCCCATCCTGGGCTTGGTGGAGAACATGGCTTGGTTCACCCCGGCTGAACTGCCGGAGAACAAGTACTACATCTTCGGCAAGGAGGGAGGCAAACGGCTGGCTGACGAACTGGGCGTGCCCCTGCTGGGACAAATCCCCCTGGTGCAGAGCATCTGCGAGAGCGGCGACGAGGGACAGCCTGCCGCCTTGGATGCGGATACCGTCACGGGCCGGGCTTTCCTGCAGTTGGCCGCAGGGGTTGTACGACAAGTGGATAGGCGCAACGTAGAGATGCCGCCTACCCACATCGTAGAAGTTAAAAAGTAAGAGAGTGAAGGAGCCGGGCCGGGTGCCCGGCTCTTTTGTGGTCTGTCCTTATTGCAGTCTGAAGGTGACAGGCAAGGTGTAGCGCACGTTCACAGCCTGTCCGTCCTGCTTGCCGGGCGTCCAGGCGGGCATGGCTTTGATGACGCGGACGGCTTCCTCGTCCAGTTCCGGGCTGACGCTGCGCAGGACCTTGATGTCGGCCACTTTGCCTTCCTTCGTAATCACGAACTGGCAGATGACGCGGCCTTGTTTACCAGCCTCCTGGGCTGCTACCGGGTATCTGAGATTCTTGGCGAGCCAGGCCATCAGCTCTTTCGGCCCGCCGGGGAACTGGGGTTGCTGTTCCACCATGTCATAGACTTCGCCTTGGATAAGGTCCTCGGCCGTCACGTCCATGTTGGCCGCGGGTTGTTTCTCCACGCTGTCCACGCCAAAGCCTACGACTGCCACTTCCTCCATGGCGCCGCCTTCGGTCGTGTCCTGTTTCTGGTTGCCGGCGCACGCTACGGCCAGCAAGGCTGCCACCGGGACGAAGAGCAGGTACTTCAGTTGCCCGATGCTTTTGCTTCTTTGTTTGTTCATCATACGGATTCTCTTTTTTAAAGGTAATACATTAAAGTTGTTATAAATGGTTGCTGCAGCCTTGTGGTAAGCCAGTCCCAACAGGTGGTACTGGTAGTTTTTTCGGTCGTATCCCTCGGCCAGGACGCTTCGGTCGGCCAGGTATTCCAGGTTCTGCCGTATCTCCCGCTTCAACAGCCAGGCGAAGGGGTTGAACCAGCAGAGCGTGCAGGCCAGTTCGCCAATGAGCACGTCTATGGAGTGTGCCTGGCGGACGTGGGTCTGTTCATGGGCCAATATCTCGTCCAGCTCATCGGATGTATGGCCTGTGGGGCAGACGAATATCTGCCGGAAGAAAGAGAAGGGTGCTTCTCCCTCCGGCAAGGCCCTGACACGCAGTCCGTTCATTTCCAAGCGGGGACAATGCCTCTTCAGCCGGATGATGGCCAACAGTTGGACAAGAATGCGTCCCGCCAGCAGGCAGACCCCCGTCCAGTATGCCAAGGCCGCCAGGTGCAGGAGGGAAAGCCCTGCGCCGGCCTTCTCGGCGGTGACCACGAATTCGGGCAATAACACCTCTGCCGTGAAAGTGCCGACGGCACTGGCCGTGGGCAGGGTGCCTATCCACAACTGCATCCAGGGCAGGGGAGCCAAGGCCGCCACCGCGATGATGCCCAGCAGAGAGGCACGCCGGCAGTTGAAGAACGTGTCCCGGTAGAAAAACAGGCGATAGAACGCGTAGAGCAACGCGAGGATGATATTGGCTTTCAGCAGATAGTCTGGCATGGCATGAGGGGTATTGAAGGTTTGTTCTTATTCTTTTCCTTTCTCTATCATATTTATGATGTCTTGCAAGTCGTCGGCCGATATCTTCTGCTCCTTGGCGAAGAACGAGACCATCTCCTTGTAGGAATTTTCAAAATAGTTGCGTACGAATCCGCTCATGAAGGTGCGTTTATACTCCTGTTCGGGGATGAGCGGGGTGTACAAGTACGTGTTGCCCACGCGGCTCAGCTTGACATAGCCCTTGCGCTTCAGGTTGGAAACAATGGACGCGAGGGTCGTGTAGGGCGGTTTCGGCTCGGCATAGCGGGCCAGGATGTCCTTGATGAAGCACTCTTTCAATGCCCAGATGTGCAGCATCACTTCTTCTTCTTGTCTTGTCAATTTCTCCATGGATACATGTTGTTAGTGAATTCGATGCAAAGCTACGGGTATTTCGTAAATGAACAAAGTTTTGAAAGTTAAATAATACGAAATGCTCGTATGTTTGTGTCGTGAAACACTATGGCCTGTCCACGATTCTGCCATCCAGCAGATGGATGGTCCGATGGGCATAACCGGCGTCCCTCTCCGAGTGTGTGACCATGATGATGGTGGCTCCCTGTTCATTGAGCTTCTGGAGTATCGCCATGACTTCCGCCCCGTTCGTCGAATCCAGGTTGCCCGTCGGTTCGTCTGCTAAAATCAAAGGACAATCCGTGACTATGGCACGGGCAATGGCCACTCGCTGTTGTTGTCCTCCCGACAATTGTTGCGGGAAATGTCCGGCACGGTGGGCCATGTTCATCTGCTCCAATACTTTCATTACTTGTTGTTTTCGTCCGGCTTTCCGGACTCCTGAATAAATCAACGGCAATTCCACGTTTTCAAACACGGTCAATTCGTCTATCAGGTTGAAACTTTGGAAGACAAAGCCGATATTTCTTTTGCGGAAATTGCTCAACTGGCTCTCGCTCATTCGGGTCATATCCATCCCATTGATGAAGTATTTGCCGGAAGTCGGCGTGTCCAGTGTCCCCAAAATGTTCAGCAGGGTGGATTTGCCGCATCCGGATGGTCCCATGATGGCCACGAATTCGCCTTGTCCTATCTCCAGGTTTACTTGGTTCAATGCTCGGGTTTGTACGTCTTCTGTCGTGAAGAGCATAGAAAGATTCTCTGTTCTGATCATATTTTTATATAGTTAGATTATTCGTTCCTTAAAATACGCATCGGCTTCAAGCGGATGACACGCCACACTTGATGGGTCACTGTCGACAGGGCAACGCACATCATCCCTGCGAATGCAACCAGATACCCCCACCAAGGCAGGGCGATGTGGAAAGCATACGTCTTGAGCCATCCGTTCATCAAGATGATGGAAACGGGTGCCCCCAGTGCCGTGGCAAGGATGGTGAGCAGCATCAGTTCGCGCGTCAACACGAAAAAGAGGCTTGCTTTGCCGGCCCCCAAGACCTTTCTTATCCCAATCTCCCTGACACGGGACAGGGTGGAGAAGAGGGTCATGATCCACAATCCCAGGCAGGCGACAAATATGGCCAGGATGGACGCGCAAGTGAAAATCCAACTGAAATTGCGGTCGGACTTGTAGAGTGCATCATTGTAATCGCTCAGCTTGAAATAGGAGAAGACGGCCGATGGGAAATACGTTTTGTACAGTTGCTCTATCTCGGAAATCCGCTCCGGGCCGATGCCGGACTTGACTTGGATGGAGATGTACGGCGTGGCAATGAAGGGCACCCGCTCTTTCAGGAAGAACATGATGGGCTTGTAGGGTTCGGCCAGCGATTGCTGGTGATAGTTCCTTACTACTCCGATGATTTCCAAGGGCTCTTCCAATACCTCCATGGCCAGTTGTTTGCCCAAGGCATCCTCCGGCGAAGGGTATCCGAGCAACCGGACGGCCTCTTCGTTCAGGACCACCTTGTTGAGTTCGTTGCCATAATCTTCGGAGAAGGTGCGGCCACAGAGCATCTTCGGGGCGTACAAGTCCAGGTAATCAGTATCCACCGCGAACATTTGTATCAGCTTGATTTCTGAAATGTCACTTCCATAAGGGCGGTTCGTGAAATAATTTGCCACCTCCATGCCGGGCACGGCGCCGGAAACGGAGACGCGGCCGATGTAGGACTGCTGTTCCAATCTTTTTTTGAAGTTTTCCATCTGCACGGCCATGTTTTCCGTAAGGGCCGGATACTTCAATACCAATACGTGCCCGAACATGGCGGAAGAGGTGGCTTGCTGCATGTAATGTATCTGCCTGATTACGACAAAGGTTCCCGAAACCAGGATGAAAGAGGCCATGAATTGGAGGACCATCAAGAGTTTTCTCAGACTGTTTCCCTTCCGGCTATGCAATAATTTTCCCCGCATGATGTCCGACGGCTTGATGCGGGTCAGTAAAAAGGATGGATACAGTCCGATGAACAGGGTACCGCAGGCAACTATCAGGGCTGCCATGCCCCAGCATTCCCAGGATTGGAATACGTCGGACGCGAAATCTTGTCCCACCCAACGGGAAGCGACGGGCAGCAGGACTTCAACCCACCCGAATGCTAGGACCAAGGCCACGGCATTGAGCAAGCCGGACTCCAATAGTCCTTGTGTGATAATCTGGCGTCGCGAGGCACCAAACACTTTGCGGAGTCCGAATTCCCTGCCACGCTCCAGGTAGCGGGCGATGGTCAGGTTCAAGGCATTCACCCAGCCTATCAGCAACAAGGCAATGGCCATGACCGAAAGGATGCTGATGGCGGTCTTGCTTCCTTTTTCTTCTTTCTCATAAGATTTGCGTGGGGTCAGGTGTATGTCCTTCAGGGGGACAAGTTCGATTCTCCAGTCTTTGTGCTTCAGGGCGGCAGTCTTGTACTTCGGTGACAGGACATGGAAAGCCTTCTCGATGTCGTGCGGATCCTTGCCCGGTTCGAGGCGGACATAGGTATATACGCCGTGGATGTACCAGATGTCGCGTTGGGCTTCCGGGATGGAGGAATAGGATAATAAGAAATCATAACGCAGGTGGGAGTTGTACGGCATGTCCGCCATGACCCCGGTGATTTCAAAATGCTGTTCGGACGAGGGCGTCTTGAAAGTCAGGATTTTGCCAATGGGGTTACTATTTGCAAAATAGCGGTGTGCGGCACTCTCCGTGATGACTGCGGTATGGGGGCGGACCAATTGCCCAGTCTTTTCTCCTTGGATGATGGGGAAGTTGAACAACTCGAAGAAGGATGGCTCCGTATAGCAATAACGTTCCTCGATAAACTGGCGGTCGCCGTAAGTCACTTCCTGTTCGCGGTCTTGTGCGGTTACTCTCGCATACCGTTCTATGCCGGGAATCTCGCGATGCATGACGGGAGCATGGCCGAATGTGGTGGTGGCCCAGTTGTCTGTCAATGTATTTCCTTCATACAGCCGGCTCTCGGCGCGGTAGATCCGGTCCCTATCGTGAAACGAGTCAAAACTCAATTCGAACCTCACATAAAACAGGATCAACAGAGCCGCACCGATACATACGGAGAGGCCGAACACATTCAGGGCGGAAAGGGATTTCTTCGCCCGTTGGCTTTTAATAATCTGAGACAAGTATTCCATTATCGTAAATTTAAGCGTTCGTTGTTGCCAAACAGGTCATATCCGGATGTGATGATTTTCTCTCCCGGATTCAGTCCTTCCAATACTTCGTAATACAAGGGATTCTGTCGCCCCAAACGTACCGGACGCCGACGTGCGGACTTCTCTTCTTCATCCACCACATATACATATTTACCCCCGCTTGACTGGTAGAAGCCTCCGCGCGGGATGAGGATGGCTTCTGTCGGGTCGCCCAGTTGCAAATCCAGGTGATAAGTCTGTCCGGCGCGGATGTTGGCAGGCCTGTCGGCAATGAAATGCAAGTCCGTGCGGAATTGTCCGTCTTGCACTTCCGGATAGACTTTGGTCATTCTCAAGGCATATTTTTTTCCTTCACGCTCAAAGTCGGCGGAGAGTCCGGGATGGATGCGCTCCACATAATGTTCGTCGATTTTGGCTTCCACTTTCAGTTCGGGGGTAATGACCTGTCCGATGCGTTCCCCCTGTGCGATGGATTGTCCTATTTGCGCTTCCATGTTTCCCAGTTGCCCGTCGACGGGGGCTTTTATCTTCAGGTTTTCCAAACGTTCGCGCACCAGCAGCAGGCTCTTCTTGATGTTCCGGATATTCTCATTCAGGCTTTGAAGCTGGTTGTCGCGCAACAGCTTGTCTTGTCTGATTCTTTCATCCAACACTTCGAGTTGCTCCGAGGCGGCGTTGTAGTCTTCCCGGGCTTGCAGGTAGTCTTCGCGTGCCAACAGGTTCTTTTGGTACAAATGCGCGTATTGTTCAAAGCGTCGTTTCTTTTGTGTCAAATCCTTGTCCAGTGCAATGCGCTCCTGCTTCAGGCTGAGATGTTCTTGCTCCATGTTCAGGCGGGTGTTGCGAAGTTCGTTTTCCTGATAGGCCAAGTCCGCCTCGCTCTGCAGGATGCCGATGTTCAGCAGGGGATTGCTCAGGCGGAGGATGACATCGCCCGCTTTCACTTGGGCTCCTTCCTCTATCAAGCGTTCTTCCACGCGCCCGCCCTCTATGGCGTCCAGGTAGATGATGTGGTCGGGGATGACCTGTCCCACCACCCGGATGTAGTCGTTGAACTCGCCTTCCTTTACGGTGGAAATCGTCAGGGCCTCCTTGTCCACGTTCATGGAAGAAGAGGTGTCACGGAATATGAATGCTAAAAGTCCTGTGAGCAAGGTTGCCGAACCGATAATGATATAAACTGTTTTCTTTGACAATAGGTGTTTCCGTTCAATCTTGGAATCCATGCCGTTATAATCCATCTGATGCGTCATTTTCGTCTAATTTAATTAAGGTGTCGTTGGATAAAAAGGTTCCTTCCTGGTAGAACCGTATCATTCTTTTCTTCAGGCTGTATTGCAGTTTTGTGCGTACGGTCTCTGCTTTGGCCCGTATGTACCGGTTGCGCTTTTCCAACAGTTCGAACATGGAAACCAGTCCTTCCCTCCATTTTTCTTCGCTTTCCCTCCAGGTGAGGGAGTCCGCACGGAGTTGTTCTTGGGCCAACCGGCATTCTTCGCGTGTGGCCGAAAATGCAAGGCAGGCATCGTGTATTTCCTTGTAAAGCGACAAGCGTTGTAGTTCATTGTCATTTTGTATTTGTTGCAACCGGAGTTTCTCCTTTCTGCGGGCACCTATGCGGGATAACCCGTTGAAGAGGGGCAAAGATACGCATACTCCCACATACTTGTTCATATTGTCATCCCATTGTTTCCTGATAGGGACAATGCCTCCGGCTGGGTCTTTCTCGGTGCCATAATATCCTGTATTCAGGCTGAATTCCAAACGGACGGAAGGGTAGAAGGCACCGTTTGCCACGGCCAGTGACTTGCGGGAAGTTTTCTCCTTCATTCGCATGATGTGAAATTCGGGCAGGGCTGATTCGGAAGCTGCACAAAGGTCGTCCGCACTTGGGGGGTAGATGGCCGCATCCGTTTGCTCCTCCGTCCGGCAGACGGACAATGTGTCGGCATCTTTCATGTTCATCAGTTCCTTGAGGGTCAACAGGGAAAGACGGCAACTGTTTGACTTCACGGTTTCCTGGTAGATGTCGGATTGCAGCCGTGCTTTCACTTCCTGTAAGTCCGACAGGGAGCGAAGCCCTAATTCCACATACTCCCTCATCTGCTCCTGATAACATTCACTCAGCTTCCGTTGTTCAATGGCCAGTTTATGCATTTCTTTGTCAAAGCAATGGTTGTAAAAGGCCTCAAGCACTTCGAAGGCCAAGTCGTTTTCCTCCATTTGGCAGGAAAGCACATTGATTTTTTTGTTCAACCGGTAGAACTGTAACTTGTGAATGCGCGAGAATCCTTCGAATATGGGAAGGGAAATGCTCAGGCCGATGGTGCTTTCCCGGAAAGCTTCGGACGTATATTGGTTTGTCAGCGGGTCTATGGAGCGTCCGAATCGCTTGCCCGATGCACCGGTGGCCTGGACGGATGGCAGGAAGTCCCCATAAGCGGCCATGATGTCCGCTTGGGTTCTCTTCACCTCCAGTTGCCGGTTGCGTATCCGGAGGTTGTGCCTGATGGCATATCTCATGCATTCGTCTTCTGTCCATCCTGATTGGGCCATGCCGATTGCGGGTGCCAAAGTACACCAGACGGACAGGATAATCAATAAGTTTTTTCTGACGGGTGTCCGGGCATTCATTTCCATGTTTTCTAATGATTTTGTTTCTTATCAAGCAAACCGTATGCCAATTTATCAAGTGATTGATAATGAATAGACTGCATAAATCATGCAGGCTGAAAACGTCCACATCCTTGACACCTCATCGTCCATTTCTTTGACGCGGGCTTTTTCATCCGTCTGCTTTTTGCGTGGGATGGTCGGGATGGAGTGTGATTGAATATATACTGCATCTGTCTCCGGATATATACTTGCCGGGCAAAGTCAGTAGTACTGCGATTTAAGGAATACAATAAAAACCCAAATGTGTCCAATAATTGGACGCTTATTTGCCGGGTACTTGTAAAACCGATACCTTCGCCCCCAAAAAGAGCCTATGCAAAGCGGTACCATCCTGATTGTGGATGACAACAAGAGTGTATTGACTTCCCTGGAGTTGCTTCTGGAAAGGGAGTTTGAACGAGTGGAAACCGTATCCGACCCCAACCGGATATTCTCCGTGCTGGATGAACGCGCCGTCGATTTGGTCATTCTGGATATGAACTTTTCCGTAGGTTTCAATACAGGCAACGAGGGCTTGTTCTGGTTGCAGCGTATCCGTGAGGTCAAGCCCGGACTGCCTGTCATCATGCTGACGGCTTATGGGGACATAGACCTTGCCGTGAAATCATTGAAGAGCGGGGCGGCGGACTTTGTGCTGAAGCCTTGGGACAATGACGGTTTGCTGAAGAAGATACGGACCTCCCTGCAAGAAACTGAAAACAAATCGCCGGCCAAACCCGTCAAGGCTTCCGGCGGGCCTGCCATGATTATCGGGCATTCTCCCGCCATGATGAAAATCATCAGGTTGGTGACCAAGGTGGCAAAGACGGACGCCAACATTCTGATTTATGGCGAAAACGGCACGGGCAAGGAAATGCTGGCCCGGGAAATCCACCGCCTCTCGCTGCGTGGCCGCCACGAAATGTGCAATGTGGACATGGGAGCCCTCAGTGAGTCACTGTTCGAGAGTGAACTGTTCGGCCATGAGAAAGGGGCCTTCACGGATGCCCGTGAGTGCAGGATAGGCAAATTTGAAGCGGCCAACGGAAGCACGCTCTTTCTGGACGAGATAGGAAACCTGTCGCCGGCCTTGCAGGCAAAGCTGTTGGTCGCCTTGCAAAACAGGGAGATAACCCGTTTGGGAAGCAACCGGAAAATCCCCATAGACATACGGCTGATAGCTGCCACCAATCGCAACCTGCACGAGATGGTGAAGCAATCGCTTTTCCGGGAGGACTTGTTCTATCGCATCAACACGATACAAATAGAGATTCCCCCGTTGCGCCACCGCACGGAGGACATCGCCTTGTTTGCGGATTATTTCCTGAAAAAATATGCTGCCCTGTACAAGCGGCCGGGATTGACCTTGCATCCCCAAACCATCAAGAAGCTGGAAAGCCATCCTTGGCCGGGGAACATCCGGGAATTGCAATACACAATGGAAAAAGCCGTCATCCTGACGGAAAAGGAGGTAATCAGGCCCTCTGACGTCTCCCTGCATTCGGACAAGACATGCACTTTCGACCGGGTGCCGAACCTCAGGGAGTTGGAAAGGAAAGCCATACTGGCCGCCATCTCCCAAAACGCAGAGAACCTGACGGCTGCGGCGGAACAACTGGGGATAAGCAGGCAGACACTCTACAACAAGTTGAAGCGTTTTAATTTCTGAAGGCTTATGTTCAGCGTCCGGTTATATTTGCATATCCTATTGTATGTGTGGCTCATTGTCCTGGTGCTGGGCCTTGGACTTGCAGGCATTGTCTCAGGGCGGGCCTTCATCTGGGGGGCGGTTGCCGTCTTGGTTTCTTTGGGGCTTGTCGGAAGGCTTGTCTGCTACCTGAATGCCTACAACCGGAGGATAAAGCTCTTTTTCGACTCCATAGCAGACCATGAGTCGATGCTGTATTTCCCGGAAAACACGGGCACCCGGGAGCAGCGCTGCCTGCACGCCACTTTCAACCGGATATATGCCCTGATGACGGAGCACAAGCAGCATGAGTTCGAGCGTGAACTGCATCAGAAGGAGTATGAGTCCTGGGAAAAACTGATGCGGGTGTTGACACACGAAATCATGAATTCCGTCACGCCTGTCGTCTCACTCTCCGAGACGCTTCTGTCTTATTTCCAGACCAAGGGAGGGATGGCAAGGGATGTCCGGGAGATGACGGGCCTCACCATGGGGAAAACTATACGTGGTTTGGAGACCATCCGTAACCAGGGACGTAGTCTGTTGTGTTTCACGGACTCTTACCGGCAGTTTTCTCGCTTGAAACCGCCTGAACGCAGCAGCTTCTCGTTGACGGATTTGCTGCAAGACATCCAGATGCTGTACCAGGAAGAGTTGTCGCGGCAGCACATCGGTTTCTCCATGGCCTGTTTTCAGTCCGGGATACAGGTCTATGCGGATGAGGGAATGTTGTCGCAAGTGCTGATCAATCTGCTGAAAAATGCCATGCAAGCCTTGGCGGGGCAACCGGACAAGAAGATACGCATGGAGGTCCATGACGGGGAAAGGATGCTGTTCATCAGCGTGGCGGATAATGGTCCCGGCATCCCGTCCGACTTGATGGAAGACATCTTCATTCCTTTTTTCACTACCAAGCCGGATGGAACCGGCATCGGCCTCAGCCTGTCCCGGCAGATTGTGCGGATGCATGGCGGGGAATTGTCCGTCCGCTCGCAACCCTACCATGAAACCGTCTTCACGATTTCCTTGCCAAAGAATTCCAATCGCGATGCGTTTCATGATTAATTCATGGGGTTTATTTTGGGCTATTTGGAAAGTTATGCTTACCTTTGTCGGCCTGTCTGCAGAAGGTGGGCCATCCGAGATTTACCAAACAAACTTTATATTATTAATTTTAAAAATGTGCTTTACAGTATGAAGAAAATCAAGTATGTATTGATGGGAGCGTGCGTCGCCTTGTGCGCTGCATGTTCCACGCAGTCGCCCACGGTTTACACCAACGACAAGGGGACGAACTGGCATTGGGAACAAGGAACCATTGTGGTGGAATCGCCTGAACGTCCTGCCGGACAAGAGAGCGCTATCAATCTGACCGTCCCCAAACTGGAGGTGGTCCGTGTGGGCTTTGTAGGTTTGGGTATGCGCGGACCGGGTGCCGTGGAGAGCTTTACCCACATCCCCGGCACGCAGATTGTGGCCCTCTGCGACTATGAGCAGGAACGTGCCGAGCGTTGCCAGGAGTATCTGCGCAAGGCTTCCATGCCCGAAGCTGCCATCTACAGCGGCGAGAAAGGCTATGAGGAACTGTGCAAGCGCGATGACATCGACCTGGTGTATGTGGCTACCGACTGGATGCACCACTTCCCCGTGGCCAAGTGCGCTTTGGAGAACGGCAAGAACGTGGCCATCGAGGTGCCGTCTGCCATGAACCTGGCCCAGTGCTGGGAGCTGATTGACCTGAGCGAGAAGACCCGCAAGCACTGCATGATTCTGGAGAACTGCTGCTATGACTGGTTCGAGATGAACACCTTGAACATGGCCCAGCAGGGTGTCTTCGGCGAGGTTATCCGCGCACAGGGTGCTTACATCCACAACCTCGATGAGTTCTGGGATTACTACTGGAAGGATGGCGAGAACGACAAGCTGGGCTGGCGCCTGGACTACAACATGCGCCATCGTGGCGACGTCTATGCCACTCACGGCCTTGGCCCGGTTGCCCAAGCCTTGAACATTCACCGTGGTGACCGCATGAAGACCCTCGTGGCCATGGACACGAAGTCTGTGGTCGGCAAGGCTTTGGTGGAAGAGCGCACGGACTCCACTTGCAACAACTTCCGCAACGGCGACCACACCACGACCCTCATCCGCACCGAGCTGGGCAAGGTCATCGAGATCCAGCACGATGTCATGACTCCCCAGCCCTATAGCCGTCTGTACCAGCTGACGGGCACCAAGGGCTTTGCCAACAAGTATCCCATCGAGGGTTATGCCCTGGGTGGCGACCAGCTGAGCGCTTCCGGCGTGCAGCCCGAGGTGGACAACCTCAGCGCCCACAGCTTCTTGCCGAAGGACGAGATGGATGCCTTGGTGGAGAAATACCAGCACCCCATCCTGAAGAAGTATGGCGAGATGGCCAAGGAAGTGGGTGGCCACGGCGGCATGGACTTCATCATGATGTGCCGTCTGGTTTACTGCTTGCAGAACGGTCTGCCGCTGGATATGGACGTATATGACTTGGCAGAATGGTGCTGCCTGGCCGAACTGGGCGAGTTGTCCATGGACAATGGTTGCGCTCCCGTGGCTTTCCCCGACTTCACTCGTGGCGAGTGGAACAAGGTGCAGGGCTACAAGCACGCTTATGCTGCCCCCGAAGCTGAGAAGGAAGCTGCCGACAAGGCTGCCGCCTTCACGGCCAAGCTGAAAGAGCAGGGAAAGAAATAAGCCGGCATCGAACAGCTATTGAATAAAGTTCAGGCGTGGATTCCGCGGAATCCACGCCTGAATTGTTTTTTCTCAAGTCCCTCTTTACGGGATAACGGATATTACTTCATTTCATTGGTTGAGGATGATGGGTTATGGGTGACAAATTTTGCTTTATACCGCCTGTAGGCTTCGATGACATGTCGGCGGCTCATCAGGATCTGCCAGCGATACACTAGGCAGGTGGTCACGAAATAGACGCCTGTCTGTATCCACAAGGCCTGGTATTCGAAGGCCACTTCGTTCAGCGTCGCCCCCATGCTGTTGATGCGCACGTAGCCGTTGATGCCGAAGGTGGAGGGGAAGAGGTAGGAGAAGTATTTCCAGAACGGCGGTATCGCACTGCCCGGCCACGAGATGCCCGACAGGAACAGCAACGGTACGGAGGTGAAGACGAACAGCAACATGCAGGTCTCGCGGTTGCGGATGGCGATGCTGGCTGTCATGGAGAAAAAGATGCATGCCAAGAGGTAGGGCAGGCAGAACAGGGTCAGCTCGCCCGGGATGGCTATTTGGTTCAGGCTGAACAGGCGCGGCACCACCACGAGGACGTACACTGCCACCAAGGCATAGACCATCAGGTAACTCAGCCCCTTGCCGAAGACGATGCGCAGCGTGCCGTTGTAATGCCGTTGCACAGGCACCAGGTCGCGGAAGCGGTTGTGCTCGCGGGCGGTTCCGGCACTCAGCCCGATGCCCAGCAACAGGGTTTGCTGGATGATGAGCATCAGCACGGCGGGGATGAGGAAGGCGGCAAAGCCGTTGGTCGGGTTGTACAGGGCCACGTCCTTGTATTCAATGGGATAGGCGGTCAGTTCGTCCTGGCGTTCGGTGGTATTGCCGGCGCGGGCTATCTTGATTTCCGCGTTCATGTCCAGCGACACTTCCGTGTTGGACAGCAACAAGGATTTGTAATAGAGCAGTCCGCTCATGTCGCAATACAGGCTGACTTGGGTCTGCTGCCCCTTGGCAATGTCCTCGCTGAAGGAGGCGGGGATATAGATGATGCCGTATGCCTTGCGGTCGCGCAGGGCCAATTTTGCTTCCTCCATGTCGGCGCAGTAGGTGACAATCTGCACTTCGGGCGTGGCATCCACCCGGCGCAGGTAATCGCGGCTCAGCGAGGTGCGGCTGTCGTCCACCACGGCCGTGGGCACGTCCCGCAGGGTCTCGTTGGTGTAGATGAAGGAGTATATCAGGGGGTAGACCAAGGGGACGAGCACGAAGAATATCAGCACGCCCTGGTCGCGGAAGGTGTTGCGGAACTCCTGCTTCCAGATGTAGAAGAGGTCGTGGACCCCTTGCGCCACTCGTTGTTTGAAGGTCAGGTCTTTCATCTCAGGGAACGTATTTATAGTAAATCAATGCCCCTTTCAGCCGGTGGGCTATCAGGAAGGGGAGAAGCATGAAGAGCAGCAAGGCCACGTAGTTGCTCCACGAGTAAATCATCGGGTAACCATTGAGGGCCTGGTCCACGTAGATGAGGAAGTAATGGCGCAGCGGGAAGAGGTTGGCCAGTGCCTGCAACGTGGGGTGCATCCCCATCAACGGGAAAGACAAGCCGCACATGGAGAACGACAGCACGCCCCACAACGAGGCAAAGCTCAGTCCCAGGCGCAGGGTGGGCAAGGTGCCTATCATCAGGATGCCCATCCCTTGCGAAGCCAGCACCAGGCACAGCGTGGCCAGGAGCATCGGACCAATGCCGCTGTGGCAGGGGAAGTGCAGGAACCCGTAGAGGTACACATTATATAATATGCCCATCAGGAAGAAGACGGCCGTATGTGGCAGCAGCTTCCCCGCCAAGGAAATCCAGATGGAGTTGTGGCCCATGCGCAACCATTGGCGGGCGGTGCGTTCCTTGATTTCCACGCCGATGGAGAAGACTGTCACCATGAAGATGAGCAACATCAGCATGCCCGGCGCGAAGGTGTTGTTCAGGTAGACCGAATAGTTCAGCCACGGATTGTTGAGCGGGTGCGTGTCTATGACGATGGGTTGCAGATAGGCCATGGCTTGGTCTTCCGTGGCGCCTTTGGCCAGCAAGGTGGCTTGCACGACGGCTCCCGAGGCCAGTTCGCTCATCATCTTCATGTCCTTGAAGAGCAACGAGCCGGCAATGAGCAACGAGTTGTTGGTGTAGAAGGACACGGTGGGGCGGCGTTGGGCCTGAGCCTCGGCGGTGGTTCCTTCGGGGATGTAGTAGAAGCCGTAGATCTCGCCCCGCTGCATGGCCTCGCGCGCTTCATTGAACGTGGGATAACGTGCCACCACCTTGCTCTGTTGGAAGGCATCCAGCGTGCGGGCCAGTTGGCGGGTGGTGGTGGTCTGGTCCTGGTCCACGATGCCCACGGGCATGTCTTTCGGCAGCCCTGAATCCATCAGCGTGGTGAAGAAAATGTAGCAGAACAAGGGTGCCACCACCATGCTGAACAGGTAGAGCGGACGCGAGACGAGGCGGCGGCATTCGCGCTTCATCACGTTCCAAAGGGCTATGTATTTTCGTTCGGGGGTCATGTCACTTCTTCACTATCACACTCATGCCGGGGCGCAAGCCTTCCACTTTCTCTTGCGGAGTGGCCCTCACCTCGAAAGTCTTCAGGTCGAATTGTCCTGTGGTCTTGGTGGCTTTCCAGGCGGCGTAGGTGCCCAGGTCTTTCATATAATATACTTTGACTTTGATGTCCCTGTCCAATGCCGGCACGTATGCCTCGAACTCGCTGCCTATGTTCATTCCCTTCAGCAGGTCTTCGCGGATGTTGAAGGTGACCCACATGTCCTCCATGACGGCCACGTTCATGATGGGTGCCCCGGTGCCTACCAGTTCGCCCACCTTGGGGAATATCTCGGACACCTCACCGGTGGTCTGGGCGGTCAGCACGGTTTCCTTGATGTAGGATTCCACTTCTGCCACTGCTCCCTTGGCACGCTCCACCAGGGCGGCTGCTGCGGCCTTGTCCTCGCGTTCGGCGCCGTTGCGTGCCATGTCATATTGGGCTTTGGCGGCTTTCTCCGTGGCGGCGGCGGCATCGCGCTGGGCGGTCACTTCGTCCAGCTTCTGGGCGGACATCACGCCTTGGTCATAGAGGTTCTTGACACGCTTGTAGGATTTCTCGGCGATGGTCAGTCCGGCTTGCGCCTTCTGCCACATCTCGTAGGCGGCCTGCACCTGCTCATGCCTTGCGCCTTTCAGTGCTTTTTCGTTTTGTGCCTGTGCGGCGGCTTCGGCGGCACGTGCTTGTTCAAGTTTGGCTTGCACGTCGGGAGCTTCCAGGATGGCCAGCGTGTCTCCGGCCTGCACGCTTTGCCCTTCCTTCACCAGGAATCTCTGGATGCGTCCGGGCACTTTGCTGGATACGCGGTATTCGGTCACTTCTGCTTGTCCTTGCACGATTTCCGGGCCTTTGCGCAGCATGAAGAATCCCACGAGGGCCACGATGGCTACAATCCCCAGCAAGGTGAGGAAGGCCAATAACATATTGCTGTTTTGCGATTTCAGGTTCATGATTATA
>CALNEX010000018.1 GCA_939791845.1 uncultured Mediterranea sp.
GCGGCAAGGTGGACTTCAGCCTCTGGATAGAGAAGAAGGAGGGTGCCGATCTGGCCACGCCCATCGACCAAAGCCTGGTGAAGGCGTATTATGACCGCATCCGCGAGATTTCCCAAGCCACGGGCATCCCCGAACCTGCCGACTGGTTCTCCACCCTGCTCCGCCTGCCCGACGTGCTGGCCAAGAACGAGATGCAGGAGCTGACGGACGAGGAATGGGCAGTGGCCCATCAGGCCGTGGAGCAAGCCATCGGGGCATTGGTGGACTTCCGCAAGCAGGAAGGCGCCGCGCTGGAGAAGAAGTTCCGCGAGAAGATTGCCAACATCTCCGCCCTCCTGGCCGAGGTGGAACCATACGAGCTGGAGCGCGTGGGCAAAATCAAGGACCGCATCACCGAGGCGCTGGAGAAGACGCTGAGCGTGGATTATGACCAAAACCGCCTGGAGCAGGAACTGATTTATTACATCGAGAAACTGGACATCAACGAGGAGAAGCAACGCCTGGCCAACCACCTGCGCTACTTCGTCGAGACGCTGGAAGGCGGACACGGCCAAGGCAAGAAGTTGGGATTCATCGCCCAGGAGATGGGCCGCGAAATCAATACGCTGGGCAGCAAGTCCAACCACGCCGAGATGCAAAAGATTGTCGTGCGCATGAAGGACGAGCTGGAGCAAATCAAGGAGCAAGTGTTGAACGTTATGTAATCAGATATGAGCAAGTTAATCATCTTTTCCGCCCCCTCCGGCTCTGGCAAGAGCACGATTATCAATTATCTCCTGACCCAACCCCAGTTGAAACTGGCTTTCTCCATCTCCGCCACCAGCCGCGCGCCGCGCGGCACGGAGCAGGACGGCGTGGAGTATTTCTTCCTCACGCCCGAGGAGTTCCGCCGACGCATCGAGGCGGGCGAGTTCCTGGAGTATGAGGAGGTGTACAAGGACCGCTTCTACGGCACGCTGAAATCCCAGGTGGAGAAGCAACTCCAGGAGGGTGAGAACGTCATCTTCGACGTGGACGTGGTGGGCGGATGCAACATCAAGCAATTCTACGGCGACCGCGCCCTCTCCGTCTTCATCCAGCCGCCTTCGATAGAAGAGCTGCGCAAGCGTCTGGAAGGCAGAGGGACGGACGCACAAGATGTCATTGAGAGCCGCCTGGCCAAGGCTGCCTACGAGTTGACCTTCGCCCCGAAGTTTGACCGCGTGATTGTCAACGACGACCTGGAGACGGCCAAGGCCGAGGCATTGCGGGTGATTACGGAGTTCTTGAACGAAGAATGAACAGGACATGAAGCGAGATTATAGCGGAAAATCCCTCAGCCCCCAGCAGAACAAGGTCCTGCTGGGCATCAACATCGTTTTGTTTCTCATAGCGGCAGCGGCCTTGGGCGTGGCGATTTATCATGAGGAAGTGGTGATTGCCGTTGCCATGCTCTTGGTGATGATCGTTTCGGCGGGCAACGCCATTATGAGTTGGCTTCGCTTGAAAGGCAAAAAGTTATGAGGGTAGGACTGTTCAGCGGTTCGTTCAATCCCGTCCACATCGGACACTTGGCGTTGGCCAACTGGCTTTGCGCGTTCGACGAGGTGGACGAGGTGTGGTTTGTCGTCTCTCCCCGCAATCCGTTCAAGGAAGGACAGGAGCTGATGGACGACCACTTGCGCCTGCGATTGGTGCAACTCGCCATCGGCGACTATCCCCGCTTCCGCGCCTCGGACGTGGAGTTCGGGCTGCCCCGGCCTTCCTATACCATCCACACGCTGGACAAGCTCAGGGAGGAGTATCCTGCGCATGAGTTTCACCTCATCATCGGGTCGGACAACTGGGCGGGTTTCCCCCGTTGGCGCGAGGCGGAGCGCATCCTGGCCGAGCATCACCTGCTCATCTATCCCCGCCCGGGTTATCCCGTGGAGGCTTCCGCCTTGCCTCCCCACGTCCGCCTGACGCAGGCGCCGGTGTTGGACGTCAGCTCCACCTTCATCCGCCAAGCCCTGGCCGAGGGGCGCGATGTGCGCTATTTCCTGCATCCGGCGGTGTGGGAAGCACTAAAGGAAGAAGAGTCTTTATAAAGGATCCACATCGTAATACACCAACGCCCCTTTGAAGCGTTCATCTCCAGACACTTCCCGCTGCACGCCCGTCAAAAGACTGCGCACACGGGCCACAGGCGCGTTGTTTTCCACCTTCAGCACAATCTTGCGGATGAACAATGTCTGAATCCGCGCCACAGGAGGCTTGTCCGGGCCCAACACACGCGCCCCGAAGAGTGCCCGGAGACGGGCGGCCATCTCCTGTGCCATCTGCTCTGCCACTTCCTCGCGCCGATGCTTCAGGTAGACGTAGATAAGGCGGTAGTAGGGCGGATAGTGGAAGGTCTGCCGCTCTGCCAGCTGCCCCGCGGCCATCCCCTCGTAATCATTGGCGATGACCTGCGCGATGATGGGGTGCGTGACGCTCTTCGTCTGCAGGATGACCAGTCCCTGCGTGTCTCGTCTCCCCGCACGTCCCGCCACCTGTGCCATCAGTTGGAAAGCACGCTCATGGGCGCGGAAATCGGGATAGTTCAGCAGGGTGTCCGCGTTGAGGATGCCCACCACGCTCACCCGCTCGAAGTCCAACCCCTTGGACACCATCTGCGTGCCGATGAGGATGTCCGTGCGCCCCGCGGAGAAGTCTTCGATGATGCGCTCATAGGCAGTGCGCGTGCGGGTGGTGTCCAGGTCCATGCGCGCCACGCGGGCCTCGGGAAGCAACGCCTTGATTTCATCCTCGATCTTCTCCGTGCCGAAGCCGCGGGCGCGGAGGTCGGTGCCGTCGCACGCCGGGCAACGGCGGGGCAACGGCTCGGTATAGCCGCAATAATGACACGTCAACATGCTCAATCCCTTGTGATAGGTCAGGCTCACGTCGCAATTCTTGCACTTGGGTACCCAGCCACACACGTGGCACTCCACCATCGGGGCGAATCCCCGCCGGTTCTGAAAAAGGATGACCTGCTCCTTGCGCTCCATTGCCTCGCGGACATGCTGCAGCAGGAGGGGCGAAAAAGAGCCGGTCATGCGCTTCTTGCGCGTCAGCTCGCGGATGTCCACGGGAAGGATGCGGGGCAGCTGCACCGCCCTGTGCCGCTCCGTCAGCGAAACCCGCGCATACTTGCCCGTCTCCGCATTGTGCCACGTCTCCAGGCTGGGCGTGGCGGTGCCGAGGAGGGTCTTGGCACCGCAGAGCGAGGCAAGGACGATGGCGGCATTCCTCGCGTGATAGCGCGGGGCAGGGTCCTGTTGCTTATAGGTGGCCTCGTGCTCCTCGTCCACGATGACCAATTCCAGTCGGCGGAAGGGAAGGAAAACGGACGAGCGCACGCCCAGGATGATGTCGTAGGGCGCGTCGGAGAGTTGGCGTTGCCAGATCTCCACCCGCTCGGCATCGGGGAACTTGGAGTGGTAGATGCCCAGCCGATGGCCGAACACGCGGCGGAGACGCCCGGTAATCTGAGTGGTGAGGGCTATTTCGGGCAAGAGATAGAGCACCTGCCCTCCCCGCTTCAGCACCGACTGGATGAGGTGGATGTAGATTTCCGTCTTTCCGCTGGAGGTGACGCCGTGCAGCAGGCAGACATCCTTCGTGCGGAAGGCATCGAGGATTTCGTCACAGGCGCGTTGCTGGGGGATGGAAAGGGGATGGGGGGGAAGGGGTTGTCCCGCGGACAGATGCGTGTCCAGCCGCCCCACCTCCGCCTGGTAGGCCTCGAACACGCCGCGCTCCACCAGCCCGTTGAACACGGCGGGAGTGGCTCCCGCGCGTTGCAGGAGGTCGCGTTTCGCCACGGGCCTTTCCGTGCCTCCCAAGGCTCCCGAAAGTTCCAGATACTTCATCAGCAGGTCCAGCTGCTTGGGCGTACGGCGTTGCAGTTCGTCGAAGAAGATGTGCAGGCGGTGCTCATTGGTGGCGGCGGGCGTGAGGCGCACGCGCGTCTCCGTCTTGGGCTTGTAGGAACGCTTCAGTTCCTCCTTTACGAAGATGGCCTCGCGGTACAGCAGGGCGTTGATGACGGGCAGTATATTCTTGCAGCCGCTGTTCTTCTCCAGGCGGGTGACGCTCTGCTCGGGGGCGGCGGAGAGAAGGTCGAGGATGCGCGTCTCGCGTTCGGACAACGGTTCAGTCGCCTCAAAGTCGGGATTGAGCGCCACGATGGTCTCGCTCTCCAGCTTCAGGCCCGAAGGAAGGGCGGCCTTGTAGACATCACCCGGCGTGCAGAGGTAGTAGGAAGCCACCCATTCCCAGAACTTGAACTGCAAGGGCAGGAGGATGGGGTGCGCGTCGAGCACGGTCACCACCTCCTTCACCTCGTAGGCCGAGGGACGGAGGCAGTGCACGTTCTTCACGATGCCCGTATAGAATTTCTTCCGCCCGAAGGGCACCACCACCCTGCAGCCCGCCTGCACCTCGTCCTCCATCTCCGCGGGAAGCCCGTAGGTGAAGCAGTCGGGCAAGGGCAGGGGCACTATGACATCTACGAATTTCTCCAACTTTCGTTAGAAGATGTAAGCCAGGGAAATTTGCCAGGTCTTGTCCTTGCCTTTCCAAACCTTCTCAGCGGCGTCCACAAACTCGAAGTGGTCCCCCACAGGAATGTTGTAGTTGACGCCCACTTGCAAATGGCTGAGCAGTTTGAGACCTGCGCCCACATTGATGCCTATCTGGGCTTTCTTCTTCTCATAGCCATGCTCCTCGCTTTTGAAGTCGAAGTAGAAGTCGGGTCCCGCGGCAATGAAGATGCCCAGCGTGCTGCCCAACCCGATGGTGTACTTCAGGTTGACAGGGATGTCCAAGCCTGCTTGCTTGGTGGCATCACTTTCGGCCTTGACACCTTTCTGCGAAAAGAGCAGGGCGGCATCCACGCCTAGCCCCACCAAGGGAATGGTCACCTCGGCCATAGGGCCGATGAAGAAGCCCGCCATGTCATCCTCGATCCCGTTGTCGAAGTCAATTTTAGTCACGTTCACACCGCCCTTGACACCCCACTTGATCAGCTGGGCCTGGGCCGTTGTCGTAGCCATAAACATGCAGCATACGGCTATCATCATCATACTAATTACTTTCTTCATACTTGTTTCGTTTAAAGATTCGCGGACAAATATATGTAATTTCTTCTATCGTGCCTCCCCTTTAAGCAAAAAATGCATCCCTCCGCAAAAAAAACACGGAAAAGCATACGATTTACAATAAATCCTACTACCTTTGCACCGCCATTCCGAAAGGATGGCCTTGGAAAGATGCCGGAGTGGTCGATCGGGCCGCACTCGAAATGCGGTGAACGGGCAACTGTTCCCAGGGTTCGAATCCCTGTCTTTCCGCGAAATTAACTTCAAATTCTCGATTAAGCCTTTAAGAATGAGCTTCTTAGAGGCTTTTCTTTTTCTTACTACTCTACCTCAGACTTCCCCCTTATCTTGGATTAACCGGATAATATCGGGGCAGCGGATTTTCCCGATTGGTGCAAGGATATGTCAGGCATATTGAGTAGCCAGTCTGAACATAATGAACCCGATGTTCCCGAATTCGGGTCACTTGATTTGGGCGTCCGACATTTTTCTGATTCATTAAAAAACGAGGGATAACTTACTAACTTGTAGTAAGTTATCCCTTGAAAAGTTGCGGAGGCAAGACTCGAACTTACGACCTTTGGGTTATGAGCCCAACGAGCTACCAACTGCTCCACTCCGCGATGTTTTTTTTCTTATTTCGGGTGCAAAGGTATAACTTTTCTTTGTAAAAAACAAGCATTTGCGGAATTTTTTTGATTTTAAATTAGCTGTATTCTTGTAAGTCTTTGATAAATATATACTTGCTCAAGTGTTAATTCTTACCTCCCTTCGGATAAAGAATCTGATTTTCTTAAGAGCAATAGACTGGACGTTTGTGACATGGATTAGAGCTTTAGTTGTCGGGCCCGTACTTTACGCAAGATGGTTGCCAATTGGAACACCGTATCTGGGTACTGGGTAGCCAAACTTTCTTGCTCGTTGATGTCGGTTTCCATATCGTAGAGTTGGGGTACTGGGTTGTTGCCTGTCTCAATCTTCGGTCCCCAGGTAATCATGGATGGGCCGTCGTTCGGCTCAATATACTTCCATTTCGGAGTACGAACGGAGAGAACATGGTTTGAAGATTGTTCAATGATCCATGGACGGTTGGTCTGGTCCTCGCCCAGCAGGTTTCCCAAGCGGTTATAACTGTCTGGGGCACTGTTTTGGGGCAGACGGGCATCGATAAGGGTAGCGAGCGATGCCATCCAATCTATTTGTGACATCAGTATATCCGATTTTTGTCCAGCATGGATACGAGTCGGCCAACGGACAATGGCAGGTACTGCGGTGCCGCCTTCGTAGGCACTGTATTTGTTGCCACGGAAAGGACCTGAGGGCTGGTGTTCGCCCAGTAGTTCTTCGGCTTGATCTATATAGCCGTCATCTACCACTGGGCCGTTGTCGCTGGAGAGAATGATGAGTGTATTGTCTGTTAGGTTCAGTTCTTCAAGAACTTGCATGATTTGGCCTACGCTCCAGTCAAATTGTACGATGGCATCGCCTCTCAGCCCCATGGAAGATTGTCCACGAAAGCGGGGATGGGGGAAGCGAGGCACATGTACATCATTTGTGGCGAAGTAAATGAAAAATGGCTCATCGCAATGGGCGCGGATGAAATCTATGGCGTGTGTGGTGATGGAATCGGCGATATTCTCGTCTTTCCATAATGCCCGTCCACCGCCTTTCATATAGCCAATGCGGCTGATGCCATTGATGATGGATTGGTCGTGCCCGTGACTGGGCTTTTGATTGTAGAGCAGTTCAGGGTTGTCGCGGCCTGTGGGTTCGCCGGGAAAGTTCCGTTGGTAGTTCACTTCGATGGGAGCAGTCGGGTCGTAGTTGGCCACGCGGCCGTTTTCAATGAATACACAAGGTACGCGGTCTGCCGTTGCAGCCATGATGTAATGGTGGTCAAAGCCCAAGTCGGCAGGTGTGGCGCAGAGAGGTGCGTTCCAGTCTTGCGTGCCGCTTTCTTCCCCCAAACCGAGGTGCCATTTGCCAAAAGCAGCGGTGGTGTAGCCTGCATGGTGGAACACGTCTGCCAAAGTGTACTGGTAGGGTGAAATGATCATGCCCGCATTGCCGGCTGCCACATCGGTTCCGGTACGTCGCCAAGCATACTCGCCTGTCAGTAGGGAGTAGCGTGAAGGGGTACTGGTGGCTGCCACGGCGTGCGCATTGGTAAAGCGGATGCCTTCGGCTGCCAGACGGTCTACGTGAGGGGTACGGACGCCGCGTGCGCCATAACATGACAAATCGCCGTACCCCAAGTCGTCGGCATAAATGAGGATGACGTTGGGGCGTTGGGCGGTTTGTGGCTGTTTGTTTTCGGAAGGACTTTCTGCCCCTGTGGCCGTTTGGCCAAGCAGGGGAGAAAGAAAGGATAGAGTTAATAATGTAGATTTCATTGTGGACATGTAAGTGTTGGGAATTATCTTACAGGACTGATACGCAGTGTGTAGCTTTGTTCTTTTTGCGGAACCTGGTAGGTGGACAGCGGACCGCAGTCGGCACCACAGCTGGCATTGCCGGTACCCATCAGATAGGCGTCAAGGTGCAACACGATGTACGGACGTGCCTTCAGTTCCCAAGTATGGGGAGCTTTCATCAGGTCCTCGTCCGTATAACGCAAAGCCGAGAAAGATACCTGACCTTGGGTTTCGATGCGGATGCCACGGCCTTCTCTGTTGGTCAATGTCAGTTCGCGCAGACCTTCGCGGCTACCAGTGGATTGCGGCTTGACGTACGGCCAAAGCATATCATCCACGGTAGTGGTGTATCGACCTACCGGGCAACCATCCAGACGGTCGGCCAGGTTTTCCCATGGACCGTGGGCGTAGTAGGACACTTGGCTCAGCATGGAGTCGATGCCACACACCAAGCCTGCGCGGCGCAGGTTGGACTTTTGGGGCAAGAAGGTGGCTTGCACATCCATTGTGCCATTCGGATAGATGGTATATAAAATATGTGTGCTGCACAAGGAACCTTCACGTGTGGTGGTCACCACGACATTGCTGCCTTCTTTCTCTATCAGGCAGGTGCCTTCTGCGTTCAGGCCGTTTTCCACTTTCTCAAATTTGTCGTTTTCAATGTAGCGGTGGTTGTCATAGATGAAGCCTTGCCCTGGAGCGATGAAGCTTTGGCCGTCCATTGTCAAGGAGGTGATGCGTCCAGTTTTCCTGTCGAAGATGGCTTCTATGTTCTCATTACGCACGATAAGCTGGCTTTCCGTTTCGGCTATGTTCAGTTTGGGCTTCCGCTTTCCGGCGAGGGCGGGCAGAGGACCGCGTGCAGTCAGTTCATATTGTTGCAAGGCGACACTGTGTCCGGCTCCGGCCCAACGGGTGGCGTCCTTTTGGCGTACTTCCAGGTTGAGCAGGATTTCCGTGCCGTCCCTTTCGGCTTGTGCCAGGTCGATGTCATGCAAAGCCAGGGCTACCAGTGTGCTGTCATCGGGCTGTATGGTATCCAGCATCAAGCTGTCTGCCGGCAAGGGATAACCATCTTTCAAGAGTTGCCAACGTAGGTAGAAGTTTTCCAAGGAGAGGAAATCGTAGGTGTTCTTGAGCTGTACCCAAGCCTCGGTCCGCTCTTCGTTGGTGCCCATATAGCGGAACTTGACGAATTGGTGGGCGGCTTTCACCTCTTTCAGTTTGGGTGATTCCTCGCGGGTGGGCAGCAGGATGCCGTTGGAGCAGAAGTTGCCTTGATGCGGGCCGGGATAGTCATAACCCGTGTGGAGACGGTAGATGCCTTGTTTCATCTCCTGCGGGTCGTAGATGGCTTGGTCCACCCAGTCCCAGATGGCACCGCCGATGGTGGACGAGCTGTTTTCTATGCTTTCCCAGTATTCGCGCAGGTTGCCGATGGCGTTGCCCATGGCGTGGGCATATTCGCAGATGAACATGGGCTTGTCAAAGCTGTTGACGTATTTGTTCATCCACTTCATGTTGGGATACATCTTGCTGTACAGGTCGCTGAAGCGGTTGCCGCCGTACTCCTTGCCGTCACGGGTGCCTTCGTAATGCACGGGACGGCTGTCCAATTTCTTGGCAGCGTCGTAGCAGGCTTGGAAGTTGCTGCCGCCGCCGGCCTCGTTGCCCAGGCTCCAGAAGATGACGCTGGGGTGGTTGCGGTCACGCAACACCATGCGGTCAATGCGGTCCACGAATGACGGTTCCCAGGACGCCATATCGCTGATGCTTTGGTTGGCATGGTCTTCCAGGTCTGCCTCGTCCATGGTGTAGAGGCCATAATAGTC
The DNA here is from genome assembly GCA_939791845.1 of uncultured Mediterranea sp. Classification (GTDB taxonomy): domain Bacteria; phylum Bacteroidota; class Bacteroidia; order Bacteroidales; family Bacteroidaceae; genus Bacteroides. The sequence goes on from CALNEX010000018.1 coordinate 9,352, forward strand.
GAACATGGCGTACATCTTGGCGGCATTGGGGTAGTGGGATGTGCGGATGGTATTGATGTTGTTCTGCTTCATCAAGAGGACGTCACGCAGCATGGATTCGGTGGTGACGGCACGTCCGTACATCGGGTGCGTGTCGTGGCGGTTGACACCTTTGAAGAAAACGCGCTGTCCGTTGATGTATACCAGCGGTCCGCGCACCTCAATCTCGCGGAAACCGTATTTGGTGGAGAAAGCCATCTCTTCCTGTCCGTTCTCGCTTTGCACGATGCGCACGGTGTAGAGGTTGGGTGTCTCGGCTGTCCATGGATCTAGGTCGTTGAGGGTAAAGCTCAGTTCGGTTTTGAGTTCTTTTTGTTCTGGTGCATAAGCCAGGTTCTTCTTTATTTCAGCCACCAGTTTCCCTTCCGGGTCATACAGTTTGACGGCGATATCCTTTTCTCCTTTCAACCTGTCGCGGTTGTCCAAGGTCAGGGCTACGTTCATCGTGCCGTTCTTGTAACCCGACGCGGCATTCAGTTGGGAAGTGATGTAATGGTCGCGTACGGCGGCCTTTGGGGTGCTGTACAGATAGACATCGCGGAAAATACCGCTCATGCGGAACATGTCCTGGCATTCCAGGTAGGAACCGTCACTCCAGCGGAACACCTGTACGGCCAGACGGTTCTTTCCTGTGCGCAGGTAGGGGGTTAGATCGAACTCGGCCACGTTGTTCGAGCCTTGCGAGTAGCCTACGTATTGTCCGTTCAGGTAGACGAAGGCCGCGCTATAGATGCCTCCGAAGTGGATGAAGGTGCGGCGTGCTTCCCAGCCTTCGGGCAGGTCGAAGAAGCGGACGTATGAACCTACGGGGTTGATGCCGTAGTTTTTTCCACCATCGTTGAAGCCTTTGCGGGCGTTGATGAAGGGTGGGGTGTTGGCGTGCGGGTATTCCACATTGTTGTAGATGGGGTGGTCATAGCCCTGCATTTCCCAGTTGGAGGGAACAGGAATCTTGTCCCAGCCGCTCACGTCGTAGCCTTCCTTGTAGAAATCCAGCGGGCGTTGCGAGGGTTCGGGCACCAGTTGGAATGACCATTCCCCGTTCAGCAACTGGTAGCGTGAGCTGTGTACATCGGTCCAAGGAGTGGCATAATAGTCTTTGTCGGCCAGCATCTCTTGTTCCGAGGCGTAGGGGATGTAGGTGGCATGTCCCGGTTCTTTGTTTTCGGCGAAGATGGTCTCGTTCTCCCAATAGTTTTTGGAGCGGTCGCTCATCATCTGGTCGGCCTCTCCCGGCATGGGCATGGGGCTGACTTTGATGAGGAAGAGGCTTTCCTGCTTGTCGGTCACTTGGTCGGCGGGCTTCAGAAGCAGTTTGCCGGAAGCATCGCAGGTCAGCATCAGGCTCATGGCATTGCTGGGGATGAGCTGGTAGGATTTTCCTTGTTTGCGGATGGTCCAAAGCTGCGATTCGTCCGATCCGTTGTTTTCGGTGATGCCCGGCGTGTTGTCGGCCTTGGCGTGGATGGCCTTGTTCTCAAAGGGAGTGATGAAGCGGAAACTACCGGACAGGTCGGTGACGCTCCATTGTTGCTGCTGGTCTTTGCCGTCGAGGGAGACCAGGATGGCTTGCGTGGTGCCGGACTTGTAGCTGACGGCCTTGTCGGTTTGTCCGGCAGGCACGATGTTGTACAGCTTGTCCTTGGCAAACTTTACTTGCGCCTGCAGTGTGCCGACTATGCAGGTCAGCAGGCAAAGGAGGAGGATTCTTTTCATAATGAGCGGGATTGTTTGAAGAGGATATAAAATGGAGAGTGCGTCGAAAGAAACTATCTTTGACGCTCCTCTCCCAAACATTGTCAATTCTTTGGCTTTATTGTTGGTGCCGGAGGCGGTACCAGTCTTGTCACACCGATTTCGTCCGCACTGACTTCAGCCGCTTGGCCGGTAGTGGTCTTGGCATCCAGCTTGATGAAACGCGCTCTTACCCTGTTTTCAAAGGTTACCGTTTGCGGCACGGGATTGTGCATGATGTTGCTGAACTCACCAGATGTGGGCACTTCTGTCCATTGCTTGCCGTCCGTGCTGATGCTGAAAGTGTATTTGAAAGCCATGGTCGGTTTGGCTTCGCCATTCAGCGGTGCATAAGTGAATGCTTTCAGCAGTATTGTTGTGCCCAAATCAATGGCCAGCGGTTGTGTGGCGGTCACTTTCCACGATTCACGCGGCAGGTTGTTCCATTGGGCTTCGTCCTGCGTCTCGGCCAGCGGGGCGGCATGGTAGGCGGCCACATTGCAGATATTGGCTTTCAGACGGGTGGAGAGAAGTTTCACGCGCAACTGGGTGGCATTGGTCTCAGGAATGCGGAGGATGCGCTTGTAACCCACGGTCGTGCCTTTGCCCAAGGATTGCCATTGGCCGTCTACCAAGCCTTCCACTTCAAATTCCTCGACGCGTTGGCCTTTGCTGAGGTCTTCTTGCAATACAATGAGGTTGACGGGAGAGCCTTCCTTCAGTGTGTATTCGCGGCTTTCGCCGGCACCGGCGGTCCACAGCACCTGTCCTTCTGTTACGAGGTTGTCGGCAAAAGCGCGGTTGCGGTAGTCGGCAAATTCCTTCAGGCGTTTCACATCGTTTTCATGGATGAGGCCGCGGCGGTCGGGCGGAATGTTCAGCAGGAGGACGGAGTTATAGCCCACGGATTGGTAATAGATGTCCATCAGGTGCTTCAGACTCTTCACTTGGTCGTTCTGATTGTCGTGGTAGAACCATCCCGGACGGATGGAAACGTCCACTTCCGACGGATACCAGAACAGTTCGTTGGCCTTGGCCAGCACTTCGCGGCTGCCCAGGTCGGCGGAGGTGGAGCCTATGCCCAATGCCGTGTTCACGCTGTCCGCGCGGTTGTAGATGCCCGGGGCCAACACAGTGGCACTCCATTCCGTCTCGCGGCCTAAGCCACGTTCATTGCCCACCCAGCGCACATCATCACCCATGATGGCCATCACAGCTTTGGGTTGGAGGGTTTGGATGGTCTTGTAGAAGGCGTCCCAGTCATAGATTTGCTTTTTGCCGTTGGGGCCTTCGGCATTGGCTCCGTCGAACCATACTTCATGTACTTCGCCATAGTTGGTCAGCAATTCGGTCAGCTGGTCGATGAAGAACTGATTGTATCGCGGAGAGTCGCCGTAGCTTTCGGCGTTGCGGTCCCACGGCGAGAGATAGACGCCGAACTTCATGTCATACTTTGTGCAGGCATCGCGCAACTCCTTCACCACATCGCCCTTGCCGTCTTTCCACGGAGAGGAGGCCACGCTGTGCTTGGTGGTCTTGGTGGGCCATAGGCAGAAACCGTCGTGGTGCTTGGCCGTCAGGATGACCATCCGGAAGCCGGCTTCCTTCAGCGAGCGCACCCATTGTTCTGCATCCAGTTCGGTGGGGTTGAACAAGGCTGGGTCTTCCTTGCCATCTCCCCATTCACGGTCGGTGAAGGTGTTGATGCCGAAGTGCAGGAAGGCGGTCAGCTCCATTTGTTGCCACTCCATTTGTTGTGGAGTGGGAACCAGGCGGGCGGCCATGTCCACTTTCTGTTCCAATGTGGCCCCTTCGGGGAATTCCACATGTTTCACGTAGTACTCTTCGCTTTTCTGCGAACAACCTGTCAGTGACGCGGCTGCCAACAAGCAGGCAGCAGTCATTAGTTGATTAATCCTTTTCATGGGTTTTTGATGTATGGTAAATAAAAAAATAACCTTCTTGGAAATCCAAGCACACGTATCGTGTGCAAAGATAGGATTTCCGAAGAAGATTACCAATTAATCCGGAAAGATTGCAGCAAGAAAACTGCAATCTTTCCTTCAACGCGCAAATCTTTTTATTGCTCGGCACGCCCGGCGTCTGTCGGCCAGTATGGATTTTGGTACATGACAGAAGTGGACGGATTGGTCGGGTCGGTAGCCGTCAGGGTCAAGTCTTGTACACCCAGTGGTTCCAGATAATAGGCTTCATACCAGCTATAGCCGCCATTCAGTTGATAACTGCCGCGTGTGTCCACACGGAGCGGGCTGAGGTATTTGCCGGTCATCGGGTCATCGGGGGCAGATACATTGCCATTGCCACCTTCACCGTCTACAATCAATGGTGTGTTGGACGAGCCCCATAGGTAAGGATATTCTGGATTAGTTTTGTTGCTGGCATCACGTTCATAGGCTTCATATCCACTCAAAGGATAATCTTTGTCAATGCCGTACTTCTTGTATGCCTCGTCCCACAGATTGATGCCTTGGAACATAAAGCGTGTGGAGCCGCTGGCCAGGATAGCATCCCAAGAGCGCCAGCGCTTCAAGTCATCCCAACGCATGCCTTCGGAGATGAATTCGCAACGACGTTCGCGGCGGATGTTGTAGAGTGTAGTGCTCACCATTTGACCGCCAGAGTATACGGCCAGGTCGCCTTTCACCAGATTGCCGTCCAAATAAAATTCCTGGTTTAGGTCGGTAGCAGCAATCGTGGCATCTATGTCGGTGCTGACACCGGCACGTTCACGCAGCATCTGCCAGTAACGACGTGCCTTGTCATTCAATTGGCCGTGGCGTTCATAGTAGGCTTCGATGTAGTTCAGAAGGGCTTCCGCACTGCGGAATACCGGGCAGCCCGTAGTGGAAGCGGATTGTGTGTAGTTCTGTCCGCTGTAGTCATAGCTGATGTATTTGCGCGGACGGTAACCACTCGGATCACGGCTCTGCAGCTCACCCATGCCGCCGATTAACAACGTGTCCAGTCGGTACACGTCTTTCACTTCTGTTTCTTCTCCGTTCACTTCTACTGTGGTGGTTGTTCTTGGATCATCCGTGGCTGATGACAGTACGTCATCTTCACCTGCCACGAACAATTGCAGGCGTTCGTCGCGGTTGGCTTTTTCCTGCATGACGGTAGCATCGCCTTCATACAAAGAAGATGCGTAATATGGCAGGCCGTCCTGCATCAGGAACGAGCGGATATACGCACGGGACAAGCCAGTGCGGTCACCGCCACGTGTCAACTGGTAGGTGGCGTTGTGCATGCCCGCGTTGGAGATGTATTCTCTCCACAACAAGATTTCATCATAACCATTCAAATCCACGCTGGAGAACATGTCAAAGTAAGGATTCCAACCTGAAATCTCTCCGTACTCGGGATTCATTTGGTGAGAGTTTGTGGTCAACGTGGTGACATCACCCACTTGTTCGGCAGCTTCGATGGCTTCGTCCAGGAAAAATGCGATTTCCGTGTCTATATCGAATGTCTTTCCTGCATTGAAGGATGTTCCCGGCCAATTCGCATCTCCTGGTACGCGGCCCGATCCGCGGTGATATTTTTCGAATGTGCCTTCGAACAAAGCTACACGGGATTTCAGCAGCAAGGCTGTTTCTCGGTTGATGCGTTGTGTGCCTACACTGGCTTTGGAACCTAGCAGGTCAATAGCGGTGTCCAAATCGGAGAGGATGAAACGGGCCACTTCGTTACGGGGTTGACGGGTGCTGTTCTCTACCAATACGGCGTTATCATCAGGCAATACACTGGTGATAATGGGCAAGTCGCCGAATTGTACCAATCCGTTATAGTAGGCCAGCGCGCGGAAGAAGTAAGCCTCACCCAAATATTGAGACGGATCTCCGGAGATAGTGCCGGCTTCTACTTTGGGCTCCACTTGTTCTAGTAGCCAGTTCCATACTCGTACCCTTGAATACAAGGTCTGCAGGTTTTTTCCGGCAGGCACCAGTTTGTTCCCTGCAAAATAAGTCAGGCTTCCTTGTTCTACGTACAAGTTGTCTGTAACATCATCGTTGCGGGTTTTGCAACTGTTGTATGACGGGGTTTCGTGGGTCAAAAGTTTGTCGCGGGAATCCCTCAATTGATCTACATAATAATTCACTACATACGCCCCTACTTGGTCGGCTGTGGTGAAATAGCTTTCTGGCGTTAGGTCCGTGATGGGTTCGCGGTCCAAAAAGTCCTCGCATGAGGTGGTCAGCAGTCCTCCCGCAAGGGCCATCGAGCATAAGCTGATATGTTTTAAACTAAGTTTCATTGTTCTTGTCGATTTTAGAAGTTAAGATTTACACCGATTGATATGGTCCGTTGCAACGGATAAGTCTTACCACTACCACCATTGACGCTGCTCAATGCTTCGGGGTCGAAGATCTTGCTTAAGCCGGTGAAGGTAGCCAGGTTGTCGGCAGATACATAAACGCGCAGCGATTCGATACCTGCTTTGTTCACCCATTTCTGTGGGAATGTATATCCCACCTGCACGTTCTTAAGACGCATATAGGCGGCACTTTGCAGATATCTGGTTTGTACTTGGTGGTTCTGTTGTGCCAACGTGCCGTCCGAAGTCATGATTGGACGGGGGTAGTAAGCACCGGGATTGTCTGCAGACCAATAGTCCAAGTGCTCCACAAAGCAGGTGGATTGCCATTCATCGCCGTAGGCACCCCAGAAGTATGCTTGGTCAGCCCAATAGTCGCGCTTCATCACACCTTGCATGAAGATGGAGAAGTCAATGCCGTGCCATTCACCGTCTAATGTCAGACCGAAGTTGTAGCGCGGCGTGCTGTTGCCGATGATGGTCAGGTCGCCGTGGTCATAGATGGTGTTCGAACCGTTGGTCACTTCGCCGTCACCGTTCAGGTCGGCATACATGATGTCGCCGGCACCCCAAGATGAACCGAAGTTCGGGCGGGCATTTGCCAGGTGTTGATCCATTTCTTCTTGGGTTTGTGCAATGCCTACGGTGGTATAGCCCCAAATTTCACCTAACTTCTGACCGGCACGATAAGTGCTGCTGGATAAACTTCCACTTTCATTTGGGTATTCCAGAATCTTGTCTTGGTTGTCGGACAGGTTGAAGCGGATACCGTAGTTGAAATCACGGATATGGTCTCGCCAGGAGATGTCCAATTCCCAACCATAGGATTTCATGTCGGCATTGTTGACGCGTGGTGCATCGGCACCCAAGATGGCAGGCAATGTCGGAGCCGGTCCTACCATGTCATACGTGTAGCGGTTATAGTATTCGATAGAACCGGTCAGGCGGTTGTTGAGGAAACCAAAGTCCAAGCCGATATCCCAAGACTCAATGGTTTCCCACGTCAGTACGTCACTTACGATGGCGGGCAACGAAGCCGTGTTCTGCTGGGCACCGTTGATGACCCATTTTGAACTGACTACGCCGGTGCTCAGCGTTTGGTAGAAGGGATACCAGTTGTCTGTGTTGTTGTTGCCCAACTGTCCCCAAGAACCTCTTAGTTTCAAAGTGCCGATGTATTGGGTTAGAGGCTCGAAAAATTCTTCACGGGCAATGTTCCAACCCGCGGAGAACGATGGGAAGAGTCCCCAACGTTTGTCGCCAACGAAGCGCGACGAACCGTCATAGCGGAGGTTGGCCTCCAGCATGTAGCGTTCTTTCCAGTTGTAGTTGATACGTCCGAAGAAACCGGCTACGGCTCGTTCACCTTTCGAGTTCCACGCATTTTGATTGTCTTGGCTCAGGTTCAGTTCCGGAACAGAACCTGTGATCAAGTCATAACCGGAGCCGTACAAGTCATCCCGGCGATAGAGCTCGGAGTTGAATCCACCCATGATCTTGAAATAGTGGTCATTGATGGTTTTGGAGTAATCCACCAAGAAGTTGGTAGAGTAGTAGTCTTCCGTGCGACGGAATTCGCGGACGTATGACTCTCCGATACTTCTTCCGTTCCATGAGACACCGTAAGGATCTCCATTGGAATCATATGCGTAGATAGGGAGAATGTCGTAATGTTGACTTTCCGTATAGCGGCGCATGTTGCCTTCCAAAGTGATGTGGAGGTCTTTGATGGGCTCGAAAATCAGTTGTAACTGGTTGGATACAGTGTTTTGTTGGCTTCTTTGGGTGCCGCCGTCTTCCAATTCGATGATTTCCATACCCGGCATCCACCCGTGAGGCGTGCGTGCAGGGTTGCTGGGCCAGCGGCGTGCGATATTGTGGTAGAAGTTACCGCCGCTCTGCTTGATGTAGGTCGGTGCGCTATTGTCTTCGCGTGACCAGCGGTTAGTGTAGTTGATGGATAACCAGTCGGTGGGTTTGGCGGAGATTTTGCTGTTCAAGGTGTAACGGTTGTACTTATCCTTGCCATGACGAAGCAGACCATTTTGGCCCAAGAAGTTGCCGCTTATCAAGTAGGTCAGTTTCTCCGTACCTCCGCTGAGGCTGATGTTGTGTTCCTGCGAAGGCACGTTACTGCGGAACATCTCCTTGAACCAGTCCGTGTTGGCATAAGCACTGCCATAAGCCTGGTAACGACCGTCCGTGCCGACTACAGTACCGTAATACTCCGGTGTTGTGGGATCTGTAAACTCGCCGGCTTGCCATTGATGCATCTTGTCGATGGTTTCCTGTGAGAACATGTTCCAACCCAAAGCTTTGTTGAAGTAATTGGCCCAGTCGATGGAGTTGGCCATTTCCGGCAGGCGTGTCGGGCTGGAGAAGCGGACATTGCCCGTGTAGTTCACGCGGGTCTTGCCGGCCTGGCCGCTTTTGGTGGTGATCAAGATTACACCGAAGGCACCTCGTGCACCATAAATAGAAGAAGCGGATGCATCCTTCAGTACGGATACCGATTCGATGTCATTGGGGTTCAAAGCGTTCATGTCTCCTTCCATGCCGTCAATCAGCACCAAGGGTTGCGCGCTGGAACCTGCACCTACCGTACCTGCACCACGGATGCTGATGCTCATTTCTCCACCTAGTTCACCACCGGTGTTGGGTGTGGCCATGGTCAAACCCGGAATCTGACCTTGCAAGGCCTGCGTCACGTTCTGTACCGGGCGCGATTCGAACACTTCCGAATCCACCATGGATACTGCACCCGTCACGTTCACTTTCTTCTGCGTGCCATAACCTACGACCACCACTTCGTCCAGCAATTCGCTGTCTTCCTTCAGGGTGATGTTCAGTGGTTGGCCGTTCCACTCCACCTCTACCGGCTGGTAGCCGATGTAGGTGATTTCGATGATGGCCCCTTGGGCCACATTCTTCAACGAGAACTTGCCGTCCAAATCGGTGATGGCACCGTTTTGGGTGCCTTTCACCCGGACAGAAGCTCCGATTACCGTCATGCCTGTGGCATCGACGACTACGCCCGTACATGTGCCTTCTTGTTGCACGCTTTGTACGTTGGCTATTCCTCCGGACGGGATGGCATACGCATTGCCCATGCCCAATGCCGAGCAGAATAGCAGCATTCCAATAGGCTTCACTACTTTTAGCATAAAAGTTTGAATTTAGTTGATTGATTTATTAAATAAAGGTGTCTCTTACTCTTCTGCAATGGTGTCCTGGTATTAGTATCCTGGTATTGCTGAAGTTTAAGGCTCACTTTTCGAGTGTAAAAGTAGATGAAATTTTTTATATAAGCAACACTATGTCGTAAAAAATATGTAATTTTAGGAAAAGTTGTGTGCGCACTTGGAATGTTTCCGCTCCGGCGGACGCGGTCAATCACTATGAAAGACAGAATAATGTTCTGAAACGGCCCGCACAATCGCCTTGTTAGATTTGTCACTTGTCAGTTTCCACTTAATCCCGGCGAAAGTTATATATATTATAAGGTGTAGGAAGGTAGGGGCGTACTTCGGCGATGGAGGTCTCTGCCGGGAGGAGTTTTTCTGAATTGTTGACGTTTCAGTGATGATGTCATGATGCCTGTCATCTCGGTATTGATGGTTTTTTGGCTGAAAATTGCATGTTTATTGGGATTCAATGCAATCTGTGGTGACGTTTCCTTACAAAAATAATTTTTGTAAGGATTTTACTTAAAATAAATTACTGATAATCAATCGAATACGATTTCTGATGCTTCCTCCAAAAAACACTTAAGTATTTTGGTCATAACTCTTAAGTATTTTTGCGGAAAGACTTAAGGATAACGGAAAAAATACTTCAGTGTTTTTCTAGTAACTCTTGACAATTTGTTTGGGTAGCCTTTACCCTACGGACTGAGCCATATCGCAAGATTCATTTTATCGGACATTCCTGAATCTGTCGCACCTGAAAGCCGTATCCTTATATCGGATTAAAACAGACAAGTTGAACTTGAGGCACTTGAATGATTAATAAACATTAAAAGAAAGTCCGTTATGCGGGAAATGTCTTCATAAACCTCTACCTTTATTAACTCAAAACCAAATGTTCAATTATCAATTAAAACAAAAGACATGAAACAATCCAAGTTGACTTTGAGAATGTTGTGCCTGTTCGGTGCTTTCCTGCTGACCGGCGTGATGCTGAACGCGCAGAATCCCAAGCCATTTGTCATCCCCGAACTGAAGGAGTGGAGTGGGAAGACGGGCGACTTTGTGCCTACCCCCCAGACCCGCATTGTGTATGACGACGAAACATTGCTGCCCGTTGCGCAGAGTTTTGCCGAGGACTATGCCTTGATGTTCGGCACGAAGCCCGAAGTGGCAACCGGCAAGGGCAAGAACGGTGACTTCCGCCTGACGTTGAAAAAAGACAAAAAACTGGGCAAGGAAGGCTACTCCATCCAGATAGGCAAGCAGGTAGTGGTGTCGGCACCTGAAGCCGTGGGCGTTTATTGGGCCACTCGCACGTTGCTTCAGATGAGCGAGCAGAGCGAGACGCGCGCCCTGCCCCAGGGAAAGATAACGGACTGGCCGGACTATGCCGTGCGCGGCTTCATGATGGACTGCGGCCGCAAGTTCATCCCGATGGCCTACTTGAAGGATTTTGCCAAGGCCATGTCTTATTACAAGATGAATGTCTTCCAAATCCACTTGAATGACAATGGCTTCAAGCAGTATTTCGAGGATGACTGGAACAAGACCTACTCCGCCTTCCGTCTGGAGTGTGACACCTATCCCGGTCTGACGGCCCGCGACGGACATTACACCAAGGACGAGTTCCGTGACTTCCAGGTGGAGGCCGCCGGGGATTTTGTGGAGATTATCCCCGAAATCGACGCGCCTGCTCACGTCCTGGCCTTCAGCCACTACAAGCCGGAATTGGGCAGCAAGGAGTATGGCATGGATCATTTCGACTTGTCCAACCCCGAGGTGTACACTTTCATGGACGGCTTGTTCAAGGAATACTTGGAAGGGGAGAACCCCGTGTTCGTGGGGCCGCGTGTCAATATCGGTACGGATGAATATTCCAACAAGGACCAGGAAGTGGTGGAGCAATTCCGTGCCTTTACGGACCACTATATTAAATATGTGGAAAGTTTCGGCAAGCAGGTGTGCATGTGGGGTGCCCTGACGCACGCCAAGGGCGAGACTCCTGTGAAGTCTGAGAATGTCATCATGAATGCTTGGTACAACGGTTATGCCGACCCGAAGGAGATGGTGAAGCAGGGCTACAAGCTCATCAGCATGCCGGACGGATTGCTGTACATCGTCCCCGCCGCAGGCTATTACTATGATTACCTGAACACGAAACACCTATATGAGAAATGGACGCCCGCACACGTGGCCAATGTGGTGTTCGAGGAGAAAGACCCGGCCATCCTGGGCGGCATGTATGCCGTGTGGAATGACCATGTGGGCAACGGCATTTCGGTGAAGGACATTCATCACCGCTCTTTCCCCGCCTTGCAGACCTTGTCCGCCAAGATGTGGGACGGTGTCAACGTGACGGTGCCTTACGATGAATTCATCCAAAAGAGCCAGGCGTTGAGCGAGGCTCCGGGCGTGAACCAGATGGCCAAGTGGGGCGAACCCAATTCGCTGATTTTGGAGCAGGAAACGGTGAAGGCCGGTGACAAGTTAGCTTATCCCGAAGTGGGTTATGACTACACCGTGGAGTTTGACCTCGTGGCTGCCGATGAGAAGCCGGGTACGGAACTGTTCCGCTCGGAAAATGCCGTGTTCTACCTTTCCGATCCCATCAGCCAGAAGTTGGGCTTTGCCCGCGACGGCTACCTGTACACGTTCAACTATCAGTTCTTCCCCGGCGAGAAGGCTCATGTGGTCATTGTGGGCGACAATACCTCGACGGTGCTGAAGGTGAACGGCAAGGTGGTTGGCCAGTTGAACACCCGCACCATCTATCACAACAAGGAACACAAAGGTGACATCCGCGTGGTGCCCACTTTGGTATTCCCGTTGGAGAAAGCGGGCGACTTCAAGAGCAGCCTCACGAACCTGAAAGTGTATAATTACAAGAAGTAAGAAGTAGCGGGATGAAATGAATCAGGCGCGGATGCGGGAAGTTTCCCGTTGTCCGCGCCTGTCTTGTTTATCGGATGATGATTTCGTCGATGTAGACTCTGGAAGGTTGCCCCGGACGTACATGGTCGGTGGGGCAATTACCCGGCATCTCAAAAGTGAACCGCACGTAACGGCCTTTTGCGCCGGAGGTGTCCAATGACAAGTCTTCTATGAAATTGCCTTCTTTGAAAATGTCCGTATCCGTGTAGGTCAGCTGGTCGGCTTCCGTGAAGGTTTGGTCGTCTTCGGAAACCTCCACCTTCACCCGTCTCGGCTTGTGCACGGCCATGCCATAGTTGGTGACGCAGCCCACGGTGCACTGGCTGATGTCTGTAGTCTGTTGGAGGTCTATTGTGAGGGAGAAGTCCTTGCCCAAATCGCCCGTGTACCATTCAAAGTCGGTCTGCTTCAGGCTGCCCCGCAAACCGTTCACCACGATGGAGGCTGCTTTCGGACCTGCTGCCAAAGGTTTGGCTGTGGCCAGGTTCCAGCTCAAGGGGAGGGTCAGGATTTCGCCCATCTGTTGTCCGTTGGAGAAGGTGGCGGCCTTGATGGTCATGTCCTTGTCTACTGACAGTTTTTCTTCGTATGGATTGGATGAAGCGGAGGGTTGGCTGCCGTCCGTGGTGTAACGGATTTCCACGTCAGGCCGTT
>CALNEX010000019.1 GCA_939791845.1 uncultured Mediterranea sp.
TTTGCGACATTTATAGATTAAAACCTGCAAGTTGAACTTGCGAAACTTGAATAATGATAATTTCCTTTACTCGTATCGGATGGCCTCGATGGGGTCCAGTTGGGCCGCCTTCTTGGCAGGATACCAGCCGAAGAACACGCCCGTCACCGTGCAGACGGCGAAGGACAGGAACACGCTCCAAGGCTGGATGAAGATGGGCCAGTGGGCCACGTTCTTCACGATGAATGATGCCCCGCAACCCACCACGACGCCTATCAGTCCGCCCGTGATGCTGATGAGGATGGCCTCTATCAGGAACTGCGCCAGGATGTCGATGCCCCGCGCCCCGACGGACATGCGCAGGCCTATCTCGCGCGTGCGTTCCGTCACCGACACGTACATGATGTTCATGATGCCGATGCCGCCCACCACGAGCGAGATGCCCGCGATGCAGGCCAGCAGCGTCGTCATCAGGTCGGTGGTGCTATTGAGCATCGTGCTGAGTTCCTGCTGCGAGCGTATCGTGAAGTCGTCCGCCTCGTCGGCCTGGAGCTTGTGATTGCGGCGGAGCAGGGTGGTGACCTCGTCCGTGGCATAGTCCGTCATGTCCTCGCTGAGGGCGGATGCGAAGATGCCCTCCAGGTAGGTCTGTGCCAGCAGGCGCTTCATCACGGTGGTGTAGGGAGCCAGCACGATGTCGTCCTGGTCCATGCCCATGGAGTTGTAGCCCTTGGCCTTGAGCACGCCCACCACGCGAAACGGCACCTGGTTGAACCGGATGATTTTGCCTATCGGGTCCTCCCCGCCGGGGAAGAGGTTGTCCACTATGGTCTGTCCCACCACGCACACTTTGGCCGACACCTGGATATCGGCCTCGGTGAACATCTCCCCTTGCTCCACCGACAGCTGGCGGATGTCCAGGTATTCCGTCCCCACGCCGCTGATGCTGCTGGGATAGTTGTTGTTGCCCGCGATGAGCTGTCCGCTGCTGCTGACGTTCGGGCTGACGGCGGAGAGGAAGTTGGTCTCGTTGCGCAGGGCCTCATAGTCCGCCAGCTTCAGCGTCTGCATCTCGCTGGGGTCCATGCGCACGCCGCCGCGCCGCTCGCCGCCGGGGTGTATCATGATGATATTCGAGCCCATCTCGGCTATCTGCGCCTGTATGCTGCGCTTCGAGCCTTGGCCGATGGCCAGCATCGTGATGACCGACGCCACGCCGATGATGATGCCCAGCATCGTCAGGAAGGCGCGCATCTTGTTGTTTGCCAGGGCGCGCAGGGCTATCTTGAAGAGGTTTGTTCCGTTCATAGTTAGTCGTCTATGTTCTTCGGCAGCCGGGCCAGTGCCTCCGCCGCCGAGAGGATGTTGTTGTTCGGTTTGTCCTCGATGACGTGGCCGTCGCGCAGGCGGATGTTCCGGCTGCTGTATTGCGCGATGTCCGGGTTGTGCGTCACGAAGATGATGGTGCGTCCCTCCTTGTGCAGTTGCTGGAAGAGCACGAGGATTTCAAACGAAGTGCGCGTGTCCAGGTTGCCCGTCGCTTCGTCTGCCAGGATGACGGCGGGATTGTTCACCAGCGCGCGGGCGATGGCCACACGTTGCATCTGTCCGCCGGACATCTGGTTGGACTTGTGCTCCAGGCGGTCGCCCAGCCCCACCGCCACGAGGGCGTCCACGGCGCGTCGGCGTCGCTCGGCCGCGCTGACGGCGGGGTTGTACATCAGCGGCAGCTCCACGTTCTCCACGGCCGTCGTTTTGGGCAGCAGGTTGTAGTTTTGGAAGACGAACCCAATCTTGCGGTTGCGCAGGATGGCTCGTTGCGACTTCGACATGGTGCGCACGCTGATGCCGTCCAGCAGATATTCCCCGCTGGTGGGGGTGTCCAGGCAACCCAAGGTGTTCAGCAGGGTGGATTTGCCCGATCCGCTCGTGCCCATGATGGTGACGAACTCGCCCTCGCAGATGGAGAACGATACGCCGCGCAGGGCATGGACGGTCTCGTCGCCCACCTGGAAGTCGCGGCGGATGTCATGTAGTTCGATGACGGTCTTGCTCATTGTTGTCGGATGATAATTTATCGGTGTTTTTAGGCGCGGATTACGCGGATTCCACGGATGTTTTTATTCTAAATCGTTGGATTCCATTGACTATAAAATAATAAATCCGTGAAATCCGCGTAATCCGCGCCTAAACTAAATTCCTGTTTACTCTTTCTTCTTGTCCTTGTCACGTCCCGGAGGTCCCGGCGCGAACGGGCTGCGTTCGATGTCCTCCGGCATGCCCATTTGCGGGGCGGGCATGCCGCCGAATTGGGCATCGGCAATGACCGTCGTGCCCTCGTCCACGCCGCCGAGGATTTCCGTGTACGTGCCGTTCGTGATGCCCGTCTGCACGGGGTGGGCGGTGAAGGTATTGCCCTCTTTCGTCCACAGTTTGTGCTCGCCCGGGCAGTCGTTGATTACCGCGTCCTTGCCCACGATAGGCTCCACGGGGTTGAAGCGCAGGGCGCGGGCGGGCACGCTGAGCACGCCGCGCTTGTCCAGCGTATAGATGGTGATGTTTGCCGTCAGGCGCGGCTTCAGCTTCAGGTCGGGGTTGGGCGCGGAGATGACCACCTCGTAGGTCACCACCGTACTGCTTGATGTGGCCGTGCCGCTGGCGTCGCTCGACTCGCCCAGGCGCACCTGTGTCACCTGTCCCGCGAAGGTTTGGCCGGGATAGGCGTCCACGGTGAACTCCACTCGCTGCCCTTCCTCCACGCCGCCTATGTCGGCCTCGTCCACGTCGGCCACCACCTGCATCTGCGTCAGGTCCGCGGCGATGGTGAAGAGGGTCGGCGTCTCGAAGCCTGATGCCACCGTCTGGCCTTCTTCCACGTCCTTGCTGATGACCACTCCGTCGATGGGCGCGGTGATGGTGGCGTAGCTCAGGTTGCGTTTCGCTTTCTCCAGGGCCGCCTTGCTGCTGTCATACGTGCTCTTGGCGCGGCGGTAGTCGTAGAGGCTCTGCTCGTAGTCCGTGTCGCTGATGAGCTGCTTGTCGTGCAGGCCCTTGTTGCGTCGGTAGAGGCTCTCTTGGTATTCATACTCCGCCTTGGCGCCGTCATACGTGGCCTGCGCCGAGGCCAGGTCGCTCTCGAGGGTCACTTTGTCCATCTCGGCGATGAGTTGTCCCTGCTTCACGACCGTGTTGTAGTCCACATAGATTTTGTCGATGATGCCGCTGACCTGCGTGCCCACTTCGACCTCGGTCACCGGCTCGATGGTGCCCGTGGCGGTAACGAAGTTCGAGATGTCCTGTCGCGACACCGTGGCGGTCTCGTACTTCACCTCCTGCTTCTTGCTGCCGCCGGAGAAAGCCCAAACGGCCACGCCTGCCACCACGATGACGGCGGCGGTGATGAGGATGATTTTCTTCTTGTTCATACGGTGATATAATGTTTAATGTTTAGCGATTGGTAGTCAGTGGTTCTCCCTGGTAGAAGCGCAGCAGGCCGGCGTTCAGCAGGGCCATGTACTTGGCCTGCAGCTGTGCCTGTTGGGCGTTGAGCAGGTTGTTCTTCTCCGTCAGCAGGTCTACGGTGTTCTTCATGCCCGCGTTGAACTGCTCGCTGACCAGGTCGTAGCTGGCCTGCGCGCTCTTCACCTGCTGGGTGGCGGCATCGTATTGCTGTTGGGCGCTGTAGGCATCCAGCCAGTAGTTCTCGATGGTGCGGTACAGCTCCTTCTGCTGGTCCAGCAGGTCCAGTTGGCTGGTCTGCTTCTGCAGCTTCGCCTTGTTTACCGCGCTCTTCGTCTGTCGGCGGTCGAAGAGAGGGATGCTAAGCGTGACGCCTAGCGAGTTGTTCCAATTTTGCTTGATTTGCTCGGAGAAGGTGAAGTCATTACCATTGGCGTTCGAGCTGCCTATGCCGGCGGTCAGGCTGATGCTGGGGATGTATCCCGCGCGGGCCACCTTGATGTTCAGGTCGGCCGCCTCGATGCTCAGCTTGCCCGATTCGATTTCCGGGCGCAGGGCCAGGGCCGTGCGGTAGACATCGTCCTTGCCGGGCAGGGGAGAGAGTACGTCGGTGGCGTCCAGTTCGGGCAGGTCGAGGTCCATCTCGTAGGCACCGTCCAGCTCCAGCAGTTGCTTCAGTTGCAGGCGGTAGTCCTGCAGGGTGGTCTGGGCGGTCACCAGTTGGTAGTTGTCGTTGCTCACTTGTGCCTCCAACTGTGCCAGGTCGGCGCGGCTCAGGCTTCCCGCCTCCAGCAACTGGCGTCCCCGTTCGTAGGTGGCGCGGCTGACGGCCAGCGTGCCCTCGTTCACCTTCACCGCCTCGGCGGCATAGAGTATCTGCATGTACAGTTGCATGATGCTCTCCTGGATGCTGTTCTCGCTTTCGCTGACGGCCAGCCGGGCGATGCGCTCGTTCAGCTTCTGCTGCTTGATGCCGTTGACGCGGCTTCCGCCGTTGAACAGCGTCCAGTTGGCATCGATGCCATACGATCCGTTGTACGACGTCGCGCTTTGGCTGGTGGTGATGTTGTCGCCGCTGATGATGGTGCCGTTGTTGGTGTTCGGGCGGTTCACGATGCGTTGGCTGACGCTTCCGCTCAGGGCGGGGAACCATTCGGCCTTGGCCGTCTTCACATCCTCTGCCGAGCTTTCGGCGTTGATACGGTTTCTGCGGATGGTGATGTTGTGTTGCAGGGCGTAGTCAATGCACGTCTGCAAGTCCCACCGTGCGGGCAGGCTGTCTCCTGGGGCCGCCGGTGCCGCCTCCTGGGCGCACAGCGTCGTGCATCCCAGGAAGAGGCAGGCGGTTGCCATCAATCTTTTTACCTTTCTCATACGATTTCTATTTCTATACTGATTCGTGCCACAAAGTAAACCAATGGCTTTGTTTCTTGCAAAGAAGATGGATGGATAGACTGTTTTTCCCGTCTGTTTCCTCTTTTCCGCCGATGAACACGTCTGTTTCCGGAGATTGTGGTTGTGTGTTCCATTGACATCAGTGGGATTCCCTCGTGAGTACGCTGCGAACAAGGCATTTGTCAATCTGGGGAATAATCCATGAATTGCACGCTTTAATGAGGGAGCAGAGAATGTGAAAAAATACATTTCCTTCCTCCCTCCCCATATATTTTCCCGTAATTTTCCCTATCTTTACGCCCCGAAACAGAAAACCACAGATTCATGCCATTAAAGTTACCAGATAAATTGCCTGCCATCGAGTTGCTGAAGCAGGAAAACATATTCGTGATGGACACGACACGCGCCACGGGGCAGGACATCCGCCCGCTGCGCATTGTTGTCCTCAACCTGATGCCCCTGAAGATCACGACGGAGACGGACTTGGTGCGCCTGCTCTCCAACACGCCGCTCCAGGTGGAAATCTCGTTTATGAAAATCAAGAGCCATACGTCGAAGAATACGCCCATCGAGCACATGAAGGCTTTCTACACGGACTTCGAGCTGATGCGCAACGAGAAGTATGACGGGATGATCATCACTGGGGCGCCTGTGGAGCAGATGGACTTTGAACAGGTGAACTATTGGGACGAGATTTCGGAGATTTTCGACTGGGCTCGGACGCACGTCACTTCCACGCTCTATATCTGCTGGGCGGCGCAGGCGGGATTGTATCATTTCTATGGCGTGCCCAAGTATCCCTTGGAGAAGAAGATGTTCGGCATCTTCCCCCATCGGACGTTGCAGCCTCTGCATCCCATCTTCCGCGGCTTCGATGATGTGTTCTATGTGCCCCACAGCCGCCACACCGAGGTGCGTCGTGAGGACATCCTCAAGGTGCCTGAACTGACATTGCTCTCCGAGTCGGATGAGGCGGGTGTTTATATGGTGATGGCACGCGGGGGCAGGGAGTTTTTCGTGACCGGTCATTCGGAGTATTCACCCCTGACCCTGGACGGGGAGTACCGGCGCGACTTGGGCAAGGGACTTCCCATTGAGATGCCGCGCAATTATTACATTGACAATGACCCGGAGAAGGGCGTGCTGGTGCGTTGGCGGGCCCATGCCAACCTGTTGTTCTCCAACTGGCTGAACTATTTTGTTTACCAAGAGACACCTTATAATATCAACGACATCGAATGAAACCTCGTCCCATAGAACTGCTTTCCCCGGCCAAGAACCTGGAGTGCGGCTTGGCGGCCGTGGACCATGGTGCGGATGCCGTGTACATCGGTGCCCCTCGTTTCGGGGCAAGGGCTGCCGCGGGCAATTCATTGGAATACATAGCCCGCTTGGTGGAGTATGCCCATGTCTACGGGGTGCGCGTCTACGTCACGGTGAACACCATCCTGAAAGACGAGGAACTGGCGGAGACGGAGCGGCTGATACACGACCTCTACCGCATCGGGGTAGATGCCCTGATTGTGCAGGACATGGGCATCACGCGCCTGTCCTTGCCGCCCATCCCTCTCCATGCCAGCACGCAGATGGACAACCGCACGCCGGAGAAGGTACGCTTCCTCTCCGAGGCAGGTTTCCGTCAGGTGGTGCTGGCGCGCGAATTGTCATTGCAGGAAATCAAGCGCATTCACGAGGCTTGTCCGCAGGTGTCGTTGGAGGTATTCGTGCACGGGGCGCTCTGCGTCAGCTATAGCGGGCAATGCTATGCCAGCCAGGCCTGCTTCGGGCGCAGTGCCAATAGGGGCGAGTGTGCCCAGTTCTGCCGCCTGCCCTTCACGCTGGTGGATGCCGACGGGAAAACGATAGTGCGGGACAAACATCTGTTGTCCTTGAAAGACTTGAACCAGAGCGACCGACTGGAACAGTTGCTCGATGCCGGAGCTTCCTCTTTGAAAATAGAAGGCCGCTTGAAGGACGTGGCCTATGTGAAGAATGTCACGGCGGCCTATCGCCTCCGCCTTGATGAGATCCTGGCACGCCGTCCCGAATATGTGCGCTCCTCCTCGGGGAGTTGCCGTTATACCTTTACTCCTCAGTTGGACAAAAGTTTCAGCCGGGGATTCACCCATTATTTCCTGCAAGGGCGGGGCGAGGAAGTCGCTTCGTTCGACACGCCCAAGTCGTTGGGTGAGGAGATGGGGACTTTGAAGGAACAGCGTGTCCATAGCCTGACTGTGGCGGGCGTGAAGCCTTTCCACAACGGAGATGGCGTCTGCTACCTGGACGGTCAGGGACGCTTGCAGGGCTTCCGTGTCAATAGGGTGGAGGACAACCGGATTTTCCCGGCTGGCGAGGTGCCCCGCATTCCTCCCCGTACCCGCTTGTACCGCAATTTCGACCAAGAATTTGAGAAATTGCTGGCGCGCAAGTCCGCCGAGCGGAAGATGGCTTTGCATTGGACGTTGTGGGACACACCGCAAGGTTTTGCCCTTTCGGCGGAGGATGAAGACGGCAATCGGGCGGTGCTTTCTTTCGACCATGCCAAGGAGCAGGCGCGTTCGCCTCAAGATGCCAATCTGCGGGCACAGCTGGGCAAGTTGGGCAATACGCCCTTCGAGGCGGCGGACGAAACTGAGATTCGCTTCTCGGACAATTGGTTTCTGCCGGCATCGGTGGTGGCCGACTGGCGCAGGCAGGTGACGGACAGGTTGTTGGAGGTGCGCCGCATCCGTTATCGGCGGGAGTTGCAGGTATGGAAGCCTACCACCCATTCGTTTCCGGCATCTTCGTTGACCTATCTGGGCAATGTGATGAACGGGGAGGCGCGGCGTTTCTATTTGCAGCACGGAGTCGCTTCGGTGGCTCCTGCCTATGAGGTGCAGGCGGTACCGGGGGCGGTGCTGATGTTCTGCCGCCATTGCCTGCGGTACAATATGGGGTGGTGCCCCACTTTCCAGAAGGGACGTTCGCCCTATCGGGAGCCGTATAACCTGGTGTCTTCGGACGGGCGGAGTTTCCGTCTTTCTTTCGATTGCAAGAACTGTCAGATGAAAGTCTATGCGGCGGAGTGAGGACAACAGGCAGCGGGGCATTGTTTTTTGGCGAAGCCGTGGTGTAGGGCAAGTCTTGGGGATGCTTTTCTGCTTGGGATTGTTGGCCTCTTGCCGTTACACCCCGCCTGTGTTGTCCGGTGAAGACGTAGATCAGCGTACGCGTGATTCCGTGGCCTATCTGTTCGAGCGTCATTACACGTGGAATACCAATCTGGTGCTTCAGGCCGATTCCTTGAACTTGGTGGCTTTGCCCTTGAAGGAGAGTTTCAGCACCCTTTATGAGGGTGACCGCGTGGTGGTGGCCGACTTGGACGTGCATCCCAACGATACTGTGGACAGCTTGTGGGTGAAGCTGGCCCATTCGCAAGAGGTGCAGGGATGGGTGCGGGAGTGTGAGATGAAACGGGCTTTCGTGCCGGCGGACAGCGTCTCGCAGGCCATTTATCTGTTCAGCGACACGCACGTACCTTATTTTATAGTCATTTGTGCTTTGTTCGTGGCCTTTGGACTGGTTCGCATGTTGCGGCGCAAGTCGTTGAAGCGCACGGGGTTCAGTGACATAGACAGTGTCTATCCCTTGCTGCTCTGCCTGCTGATGGCCTTTTGCGCTACATTGTACGAGTCAATGCAGGTCTTTGTGCCCGACACGTGGGAACATTTCTATTACAATCCCACCTTGTCCCCTTTCCAAGTGCCTTTGTTGCTTTCTTTGTTCTTGACGGGCCTTTGGGCGTTTGTGGTGGTGCTGGTGGCCACGGTGGATGTTTTGTTCCGTCGTTTGTCCTTGGTTACGGCGTTGCACTATCTGTTAGGATTGGCCTCCGCCTGCATCTTCTGTTATTTCTTTTTTATCCTGACCACCGGCATCTATGTGGGCTATCTGTTCTTGTTGGCGTTGGCCGTGCTTTTTGTGCGGGTGTTGCGCCGTTCGTTGCACACCTCCCTCTACCGTTGCGGCAATTGCGGGGAAGCCTTGGCGCGGAAGGGCGTTTGCCCTTGTTGCGGGGCGTTGAACGAGTGAGGAAAAGGTCGGCCGTTTCTTCTTCATCTCCGAATTTAGTATTACTTTTGCGCGTCAAAACTGAAAGTTATGGAAGACGAAAAGTATATGCGCCGTTGCTTGCAATTGGCCCGTAACGGGTTGTGCAATGTGGCTCCCAATCCGATGGTGGGGGCGGTCATCGTGTGTGACGGCAAAATCATCGGCGAGGGTTACCACGTGCGTTGCGGGCAGGCTCACGCCGAAGTGAATGCCATCCGTTCGGTGAAGGACCCTTCGTTGCTGACGCGCTCCACCCTTTATGTCAGCTTGGAGCCGTGTGCCCATTACGGGAAGACACCTCCTTGTGCAGACCTCATTGTGGAGAAGGGCATCCCGCGCATCGTGGTGGGTTGCGTAGACCCCTTCGCCAAGGTGGCGGGCCGTGGCATACAGAAGTTGAAGGAGGCCGGCCGGGAAGTCGTGGCTGGTGTGTTGGAAGACGAATGCAGCGATCTGATACGTCGTTTCATTACCTTTCATACGTTGCGCCGTCCTTACGTCACGTTGAAGTGGGCGCAGTCGGCCGATGGTTTCATGGACCTGCAACGCACGGGGGGAATGCCCGTCCGCCTGTCCAGTGACTTGACTCAAATGCTGGTGCACAAGAAACGCGCCGAGCATAGTGCCATTCTGGTAGGAACCCGCACGGCGTTGCTGGACAATCCGGGCCTGACCGTGCGTCATTGGTATGGCCCTTCGCCCGTGCGGGTGGTCATTGACCGGGAGAACCGTTTGCCGGACAGCCTTCACCTGTTTGATGGCCGTGTGCCAACGCTGGTTGTTGCGGAAAAAGCGAGGGCGGTTCGTCCGAATGTGGAGCATGTGCCGGCCGATTTCAACCGCCCGTTGGTCCCCCAGCTATTGGAGGCACTTTATGCCCGCCACCTGCAATCGTTGTTGGTGGAGGGAGGAGCGTTTACCCTGCAGTCTTTTCTGGATGCGGGCTTGTGGGACGAGGCTTTTGTGGAGGAGGCACCCCTTTGTTTGCAGGCAGGCGTGCAGGCTCCGCGGATGGATGAAAAAAAAATCTGTGGAATCGAGCAGCATTTCGGGCGTTCCATTCGTCATTATAAGGCTTCGAAAGGCGAGTTTTGACCTTGTCGGAAGGGCGTTTTATCGTGCAATTCGGTTATTTTATCTATAATTTTGTATAAAACTTCCCGTAGAGGAGGTTTATAGCGAAAATTGTTCCTATTTTTGCAACTTGTAAATAAACACTAACATAAGGAATGAGAACAAGATTTCTGTCTGTGATTGTAGGCTTTCTGCTGGTGTCCGTGGCGATGAGCTCCTGTCTGAACTCGGATGATGAAGCTCCCGTGTACAGTACGGATGCCACCATACATGCTTTCAGCCTGGATACAATCCATGGAGTGGACTATAGATTTGAAATAGACCAATTGAACAACCTGATTTACAATCCGGATTCCATGCCGGTGGATGCTGACACCTTGATAGACAGCATACAGGTGGACCAATTGAGTGTCATGTTCGGTGTCATGTCCGGCGATTCTAGCTTTACAACGGAGGTCTACCACAACTTGTTGCCCGCCATGAATGCCACGGGCGGCAATGGCGTGAAACTGGAGGTCTATGCCCCCGATGGGGTGACCACCCGTACCTACACGCTGCAAATCCGGGTGCACAGGCAAGACCCCGACTCTTTGACGTGGGTACACATGGATACCGTGGCAGACGTGTTCTCGCAGACGGTGAATGACGGTAGCCAGAAAGCCGTTGCCTTGAACGGGGATGTGTTGCTCTATACTTCACCGACAACCCTTTATCGCACTTCAGCTGCACCGGGGCACTATGGATGGAGCCATTCCAGTGTGACGGGATTGCCTGCACAGGCTGATGTGACCTCCCTCATCAACTTTGAAGGAAGCCTCTATATGCTTTCCGAAGGCGATGTGTATGTCTCGGAAGATGCAGTGGCGTGGCAGAAGTCGGAAAGCCTGAGCGGCGGCGTGCTGTCGCTGGTAGCCTCCAGACCCTCCAATGAGGTGACAAGACAGGAGGCGGCTTTGGTGGCCATCCGTCTGAATGGAAATGCGGAAAATGAATTCTGCCTCACCACCGATGGGCAGACTTGGACATCTGGGAGCGTGGTGCCTGCCGGATTCCCGATGCAGAATATCTATAGTGTTGACTATCTGACGGGCGGAGGAGCCGGTCAGATGATGGTGATGGGAATGCCCCGTCAGCAAGCAGAGAAGACCATTCCTTGGTTTTCCACGGACGGTTTGTCCTGGGCTTCTTCGGAGACGGAAATAGAAGGGGCCTCTTGTCCCGGTATGGACAATCCGGTGCTGTTGTATTACGGTGGGCATTTCTATGCGTTCGGAGGCACTATGGATGGCATTTATGAGTCTGTGGCCGGCATAGGTTGGTATCAGACCGAGGAAAAGTTCCTGTTGCCATCGGCTTTTGCCGGGAAAACCTCTTATACGGTAGTGGTGGATCCCACGCCTGCTGATGCGGCGGGTGCTATCGACAAGCGCGATTTCATTTGGGTGATTTTCGGCGGGAACGGCCAGTCCAATGAGGTATGGCGCGGACGGCTCAACAGGTTGGGCTTTGAAAGAGAATGAGAACCCGGGCGGCCGGAGGTGTTTCTCCTTATATATAAATAGGTAGTAAGAACGGCTTCGGCATGAATGTTATAATAACGAGAGAAAATGTCATATAAGGAACAAATAGACTTGAATCGGATACCCGGCCATGTGGCCATCATCATGGATGGCAACGGACGATGGGCCAAGCAGCGGGGACGTGAGCGGAGTTATGGGCACCAAGTGGGTGCGGAGACCGTGCACGTCATTGCCGAGGAAGCGGCCAGACTGGGCGTGAAGTATCTGACTCTCTATACTTTCTCCACGGAAAACTGGGGAAGGCCGGCCGATGAGGTGACGGCACTGATGGGGCTTTTGTTCGACTCCATTGAAGAAGACACCTTTATGAAGAACAATATCCGCTTCCGGGTCATCGGAGATACGGAGAAATTGCCGGACTATGTGCGCGAGCGTCTGGATGCCTGTATTGAACATACGGCGTGCAATACGGGCATGAGTCTGGTGCTGGCCTTGAGCTATTCTTCCCGTTGGGAAATTGCGGAGGCGGCCAAAAAGGTGGCCTTGGCCGTGCGTAACGGGGCGTTGAAGCCCGAAGAGGTGGATAGCGAACTGTTTGCCCGTTACCTGGCCACGAATTTTATGCCCGACCCCGATTTGCTGATTCGGACCGGGGGGGAACTTCGCTTGAGCAACTATTTGCTTTGGCAGTGTGCCTATTCGGAGTTGTACTTCTGTGACACCTATTGGCCGGACTTCCGCGAAGAGGAATTCTTCAAGGCCATTGTGGATTATCAGAGGCGGGAACGCCGTTTCGGGAAGACCAGTGAGCAAATTTCTTGAATGCAATAAAGTAACGACAGATTATACTTAAAAATAAGAACCTAAAGATGCACGAACGTATTTTCGTCCTATTCATAGCGATGCTCGGCTTGTTTGCCGGTGCGGTGAAAAGTGTCGCACAGGAAGTGGCAACAGACAGCGTGAATGTAGAAACGCCGGTAGTCCTTTATTCCAATACTCCCAAAAAGCTGGAGATTGCGGACATCAAGGTGGAAGGCGCGGATAATTATGAGGATTATGTCATCATCGGCCTTTCCGGACTGGCCAAAGGGCAGGTCATTTCGATTCCAGGCGATGAAATCACACAGGCCTGCAAACGTTATTGGCGCCATGGCCTCTTCTCGGACGTGAGCATTACAGATGACAAGGAGGAAAACGGAAAGGTGTGGCTCACCATTCACCTGACCATGCGTCCGCGTGTGTCGGACATCCGCTATTCGGGTGTCAAGAAGTCCGAGCGCGAGGACTTGGAGGAACGCATCGGCATGATAAAGGGCGGCCAGATTACTCCCAATATCGTGGACCGCGCCGAGACGCTCATCAAGCGTTATTTCGATGACAAGGGCTTCAAGAACGCCGAGGTGTTCATCAACCAGAAGGATGACCCCGCCAACGAGAACCAGGTGATTGTGGACATCCAGATAGACAAGAAGGAGAAAGTGAAGGTGCATCACATTGAGATTGTCGGCAACACGGCTTTGAGCGCCAAGAAGCTGAAGCGCGTGATGAAGAAGACCAACGAGAAAGGCAAGCTCATCAACCTGTTCCGTACCAAGAAGTTCGTGGAAGAGAACTACGAGGCCGACAAGCAACTCATCATCGACAAGTACAACGAGCTGGGTTACCGCGATGCCATGATTGTGGAAGACAGCATCAGCCAATATGACGACCGCACGGTGGACGTCTTCATGCGCATTGAGGAAGGCCAGAAATACTACCTGCGCAACATCACGTGGGTGGGCAACACGTTGTATCCTTCCGAGCAACTGGATTATATGTTGCAGATGAAGAAGGGCGATGTCTACAACCAGAAACTATTGAATGACCGTCTGACCGGCGATGAAGATGCCATCGGCAACCTTTATTATAACAACGGTTACCTGTTTTACAGCCTCGACCCCGTGGAGGTAAACATCGTGGGCGACTCCATCGACCTGGAGATGCGTATCTTCGAAGGTCGCCAGGCCACCATCAACAAGGTGATGATCAGCGGTAATGACCGCTTGTACGAGAATGTGGTGCGTCGTGAACTGCGTACCCGTCCCGGTGAGCTTTTCAGCCGTGAAGACCTGATGCGTTCCTATCGTGAAATTGCCCAAATGGGACATTTTGACCCCGAGCAAATCAATCCGGACATACAGCCGCGTCCTGAAGACGGCACGGTGGACATTGACTATCAGCTGGTGTCCAAGGCCAATGACCAAGTGGAGTTCTCCGCCGGTTGGGGACAGACGGGTATCATCGGCAAGCTGAGCCTGAAGTTCACCAACTTCTCACTGGCCAACCTCCTGCATCCGGGCGAGAACTATCGTGGCATCCTGCCGCAGGGCGATGGACAGACGCTGACCATCAGCGGACAGACCAATGCCCGCTACTACCAGTCGTACAGCGTGTCTTTCTATGACCCATGGTTTGGGGGCAAGCGTAAGAACGCGTTTTCTGTGTCAGCTTTCTATTCCCGCCAGACGGACATCAGCAGCCAGTATTACAATGACGCCTTGTACAGCAACTTCTACAACAGCTATTACAGCGGCATGTACGGTTACGGCATGTACAACTATGGCAACTATGTCAATTACGAGAACTATTACGACCCCGACAAGTCCGTGCAGATGTTCGGTCTGGCCGTGATGTTCGGTAAGTTCCTGAAATGGCCCGATGACTACTTCCAGTTCACGGCCGAATTTTCTTACCAGCGTTATATCCTGCGCGACTGGCAATACTTCATGGTGACCAACGGCAACTGCAATGACCTGAGCCTGAACCTCACGTTGTCCCGCAGTTCCATAGACAACCCCATCTATCCACGTACAGGTTCGGAGTTTGCCCTGTCCTTGCAGATTACGCCGCCTTATTCCTTGTTCGACGGAAAAGATTACAGCAAGTATAACCAAAACAAGCAGGAGGATATCAACGCCATGCAGCGTTGGGTGGAATACCACAAGTGGAAATTCCGTTCCAAGGTCTACATTCCTTTGATGGATTACATGACCGTCAAGCGTACGCCCGTGTTGATGGGCCGCGTGGACTTCGGTTTGCTGGGCCACTACAACAAGTACAAGAAATCCCCGTTCGGCACTTTCGAAGTGGGTGGTGACGGCATGACCGGTTATTCCACTTACGGCACGGAGACCATCGCCCTGCGCGGTTACGAGAACGGTTCGTTGTCCTCTTACGGCAATGAAGGTTATGCTTATGCCCGTCTGGGCATCGAGTTGCGCTATCCGCTGATGTTGGAGACCAGCACCAGCATCTATGCGCTGACTTTCGTGGAAGCCGGTAATGCCTGGCAGGAAGTGGGTGACTTCAATCCCTTCGACCTGAAGCGTTCTGCCGGTGTGGGTGTGCGCATCTTCCTCCCGATGATTGGCATGATGGGTATCGACTGGGCCTACGGTTTCGACAAGATTCGAGGCAGCAGCTCGTATGGCGGCAGCCAGTTCCACTTCATCCTGGGCCAGGAATTCTGATTGTAAACAAGAACTTTTTAAGACAAGCCTTATGAGAAAGAGTCTTTTTATTACTTTCCTGCTGCTCGTGACCTGCCTGACGGTACGGGCACAGCGTTTTGCCCTGATAGACATGGAATACATCCTGCGGAACATTCCTGCCTACGAGAGTGCCAACCAGCAGTTGGAGCAATCCTCCAAGAAGTGGCAGGCCGAGGTGGAGAAACTGGCCCAGGAGGCGAAGTCCATGTATGAGGACTATCAGCAGAAAGCTTCCTCGTTGACCGATGCCCAACGCACGGCCAAGGAAGAAGCCATCGTGAACAAGGAAACCGAGTTGGCCGAACTGCGCCGCCAGTACTTCGGCCCGGAAGGCGAGCTGGCCAAGCTGCAAGCCCGGTTGATGCGTCCCTTGCAGGATGACATCTATGAAGCCGTCAAGGAGATTGCCACGGCCAAGGGCTATGCCGTCGTGACGGACCGTGCCTCGGCCAGTAGCATCATTTTTGCCTCGCCCGAGATAGACATCAGCAACGAGGTGCTGGCCAAACTGGGCCATGCCAAGTAGGAAAAAACGGCTTTATGCAGAGGTGTTGCCGTAAAAATAAGCAGGCTTGTTTTGTTATCCCCCCGCTTTGTACTATCTTTGCGCCACGTAACAATTAATCATTCAAATAAATAGTAGAACTATGCTTAAGAAAATTGCACTTATTGCCGCTATGATTGCCCTGCCGTTGGCAGCTATGGCACAGGCTAAATTTGCTCACATGAACTCGCAGGAAGTATTGTCTGCCATGCCCGAAGTAACCAAGGCCCAGGCTGATTTGGACGCCATGGCCAAGGAATACCAAAGTGAAATGCAGCGCACGGAAGAGGAGTTCAACAAGAAGTACCAGGAGTTCCTGGCCCAGGCTGATTCCCTGCCCCAGAACATTGCCGAGCGTCGTCAGAAGGAATTGCAAGATATGGCTCAGCGCCAGCAGGAGTTCCAGCAGGAAGCCCGTCAGTCCATGCAGAAGGCCCAGCAGGATGCCATGGCTCCCATCATGCAGAAGCTGGAGGCCGCCATCCAGGCCGTCGGCCAGGCAGAAGGTTACATTTATATCTTCGACATGGCCCGTACGCCGGTGGCTTTCGTAGGCTCGCAGAGCGTGGATGTGACCGCCAAGGTCAAGGCTCAGTTGGGCATCAAGTAAGTTTCGGAAAATATTATCAACCATCTTCAGAGCCTCTCCGCCGGTATCTTCCCTATGGGGAGAGTGGGGGAGAGGCTCTTCTTTTTTCCCATGCAGCAGTTCTCTTCTTTGCCCGGTCCCATCGGGGTGTTCGATTCCGGCTATGGCGGTTTGACCATTCTCAGCAAAATCCGCGAGGCACTCCCCCAATATGACTATGTTTACCTGGGAGACAACGCCCGCGCTCCCTACGGGACACGCTCGTTCGAGATTGTGTACGAGTTCACCCGCCAGGCCGTGTGCCGCCTGTTCGCCATGGGTTGCCCGCTGGTCATCCTGGCCTGCAACACGGCTTCCGCCAAGGCCTTGCGCAGCATCCAGCAGCACGACTTGCCGCGGCTGGACGCCACGCGCCGCGTGTTGGGCGTGATACGTCCCACGGTGGAGAGCATAGGTGCCGTCACGCACAGCCGCCATGTAGGGGTGCTGGCCACTGCCGGCACCATCAAGTCCGAGTCGTATCCGCTGGAGATACACAAGCTCTTTCCGGACATCACGGTCTACGGGCAGGCCTGCCCCTTGTGGGTTCCGCTGGTGGAGAACAACGAGGCCTTGGGCGACGGGGCCGATTATTTCGTGCGGAAGTACATCGGCGAACTGTTGCACAAGGACGACCGGATAGACACGGTCATCCTGGGATGTACCCACTATCCCCTGCTCTTGCCCAAAATCCAGCGTTATATGCCCGCCGGCATCCGGGTGGTGGCACAAGGCGAGCTGGTGGCCGGGAGCCTGAAGGATTATCTCCGCCGTCATCCGGAGATGGATGTCCGCTGCACGCGTGGCGGCACCTGCACTTATTACACCACTGAGGCCGAAGAGAAGTTCTCGGAATCTGCCTCGACTTTCCTGAACGAAGCGGTGGAAGTACACCGTGTTACATTGGAATGAGCGGCGGTACCGCTGCCCGTGTCCGGGGGTACCTCCGCCCGTGCCCGGCGGTACCGCCGCTTGCGTCCGGCGGTACGCCGGAGCAAAAGCCCCTTATGGGGTAGACTTTTAGAATACTTTTTGCGCTTTTAATAGCAAGTTTTATGAATTTTGCCTAAGTTTGCGGGAGTAAAGTTGAGAAAGGAAGTAAATGTCTGTACATCGGAACACATACGGCCCGGAGATGGACGAGCGTTCTTTCCGCTTGTTCGTCGAAGCCTATTCGGACGATCTGCTCTATTATGCCTGCTATCTGCTCCATTCGCGCGAGGAGGCGGAGGAGGTGGTGAGCGATGTGTTCCTGGAGGTGTGGCAGAACCGTGGCAATCTGTCCGGGATTCAGAATATGAAGGCGTGGCTTCTCACGTTGGTGCACAACCGGAGCATCTCCTGCTTGCGGCAGCGGGCGAACGTGCCTGATTCGGTGCTGTTGGAAGAAGCCGGGGCGAACGCCTTGCCTGCCGACCTGCAGACTCCCGATGAACAATTGGTCAGTCGGGAAGAAATCGCCCGTATCAACCGGGTCATCAACAGCTTCCCTCCCCGATGCCGGCAAGTCTTCGTGTTGGCCAAGATCGAAAAACTGCCTTACAAGGAAATCGCTCGTATGCTTGGCATCTCCGTCAAGACCATAGACAACCACATTGCCAATGCCTTAAAGCAGATTCGGGCCGTCCTGGAAAAATAAATCGAAAAAAATCACTCATCCATTAGGGGATTCGCGGAAAAACTGCGTCTATCCTTTTGCAGACTTGTTTATGGAAAAAGAAAAGACAACCAATCAAGGAAAGTCAGGCTCTTCCGTTTTTTCGCCGGGTGCGGACAAGGTGGAGAGCAAATTGCATTTCGTGTGGGATGAATGCCAGCCCCCCCGGATGGATGCGGGGCAGGTATGGGCCAAGACGGCCGAAAAAATCCGTGAGCACGAGGAGCAGGAGGCCGCACGGCGTTCCCGGAACCGGCGCAGGTTATTTTTGCGCGGTCTTTGGGGAGCGGCGGCCATGGTGGCGTTGCTGTTGGGGGGCTATGTGTTCCGCCAGTGGCAGCCCGGTGAGGCATTGCCTTCGTCTATAGGGCCGTGCATGGAGAATTCCGTCTGCCTGGAAGGGGGGGACGGCGTGCGTCTGGTGATGCTGGCCGACAGCAGCCGGATGTGGGTGAACGAAGGCAGCCGGGTGGTTTATCCGCGTGCCTTCGCACAAGAGCGGCGTGAGATTTTCGTGGAAGGTGAAGTCTATCTGGAGGTCACCCGCGATGAGGCCCGCCCGTTTGTGGTGCATACGGATGCTTTTGCCGTGGAAGTGCTGGGCACCTCTTTCGATGTGAAGGCTTATGAAGACGCCCCGGGCGCCGTGGTGCTGGTGGAAGGCTCCGTGCGCGTGGAAGACGCGCAGCGGCAGTCGGTCATTATGCAGCCCGATGAGCGCTTGGAGGTGGACGAGGCCGGCATCGGGACGAAAGAGAAGGTGGATGCGCAGGCATATATCCGCTGGGTGCACAAGGTGTGGGTGCTGGAGGGGAAACCCTTGCGCGAGGTGTTGCAGGACTTGGGCGCTTATTACGGCGTGGAGATTGGCTGTGATGCCGCCGTGGCCGGAGAGCCTTTCTATGGCAAGTTGTTCCTGGACGGCGATGTGCGCCAGGTGCTTGAAGCCATCCGTCTGACGTTGCCAGGCGAAGCCGGCAAGGACGATGGGGCGATTTACATCAAGTGAAGAATGGACCTGATATCATGCGAGAGATATACGAACCTGATTAATAACCTTTAAAAACAAGAACCGAGAAAAGAGTATGAAGTAAGAAGAACCTTGAAAAACAGGAAGTGGGAATAGCCCTTTCTGACCGATGAAAAACGACCGGAAGATACTGCCATATCCTCCGGCCGAAACTGATTTTATAACAAAATTACCTGTAACAAAATCAATTCAAATGTATGAAAAAGAAAACAACTTTCAATGAAAGGCGAAGAGGTTTTATGCCTTTTTGTCTTAGCCTATGCTTTTTTATGGCTTTGGGAAGCATGATGACTCCGTTGGGAGCTGTGGAGCACAGCAAGAGCGGGAACGAACAGCATTCCGCGCAGACGGTGAAGCAAGTGCTGAGCTATATTGAAGCAAACAGTGATTACGTCATCCTGTATTCCAAGAACCTGCTGGAAGCCCTGGACAATCAGGTTTCCATCCCCTTGGACGGAGAGAAAGTGGAGAAAATCCTGGAGAAGCTGGCTTCGGCCGCCAACTTGGAATGCAAAATCAACGGGCGGCAGGTCGTTGTGGCCCCCAAGGCTGTGGCCGGGCAGGCTCCGCAACAGAACGGCAACGTCAAGGTGACGGGACAAATCATCGACGAGAAAGGGGAAAGCATCCCCGGTGCCAACATCTCGGTGAAAGGACAGAGCGGCAAGGGTACCGTGAGCGACATAGACGGCAATTTCACGTTGAACGTGCCGCGCGGTTCTGTGCTGGTGGCTTCTTTCGTGGGCTTTGTTTCCGTGGAATATACGGTCAATGGCACGGCAAGCGGCGTGAAGCTTCAATTGCATCCCGATGCCGAGACGCTGGATGAAGTCGTGGTCGTGGGCTACGGCATGCAGCGTCAAAGCTCCATCACCGGTGCCATCTCGTCTGTCAAGGCCGATGAGCTGAAGGGCATCACCTCGCCCAGCGTTTCCAACATGTTGCAGGGCAAGGTGGCCGGCGTGGTGGCAACTTCCACTTCCGGCCAGCCGGGTGCGGGCGTCAGCATCCGCATCCGTGGCACAGGCTCCATCCAGGGAAACCAGGAGGCCTTGTGGGTCATTGACGGTGTGGTGGGCAGTTCCAGCGCGGAACTGAATCCGAACGACATTGAGAGCATCTCCATCCTGAAGGACGGTTCGGCCACGGCACTCTATGGTTCGCGCGGTGCCAACGGCGTCATTCAGGTGACTACCAAGCGCGCCAAGATGGGTACATCGCAAGTCAGCCTGTCCGCCAAGTTCGGCGTCTCGACATTGCAGCGCGGCAAGCTCCGCATGATGAACGGTGCGGAATACTACGACTACCTGTATGAGGCCTTTACGAACGCCGGCACACTGGAAAGCCAAGTATGGTTGCAGCCTTATCTGCGCAACTGCAACTTCGACTGGTGGGATTACGCCACGCAGAACGCCTTGACGCAGAATTACAACATCGGTTACCAGTTCGGCAATGACAAAATCCGTTCCTACATTTCCGGTGACTACTATACGGAGGATGGTACCATCAAAGGGTTTGATTACCAGCGCTTCACCCTGCGTTCCAACACAGACTACATCGTAAATAAACGCCTGACGCTGAAGGCCAACATCGCCGCCAGCTACAAGGAGACGTTCAACCAGCAACATTCGCTGGCCTATACCAGCTATACGCCGTGGGACACGCCTTACGATTCCCAAGGCAACTTGAAGGACGGCAGCCAAGGCATGCCGGATGCATCGGTGGCCGAGACTGCCGACCCGCGTGATTATTGGTACTCCGACGGCGGCACCAACTATGCCTACGACCGTCACCTCAACTGGAGCAAGAGCCGCCAGAATGCCATGGACCTGGGCCTCGGATTGGAATACAAGTTCTTCGACTGGCTGATATTCCGTTCGAACAACCGTTTCGGCTTTACCAATGCTTATTCGTCTTCGTACACCGACCCCACTAGTCGTGGCGGCGTGGGCACGGACGGTTCGTTCTATGATGCCAACAGCAACACGCGCTCCATCTATGCCAGCCAGGTGCTGAACATACTCAAGACCTTCGGCGACAAGCACGAAATCAACGCTTACCTGGGCTATGAGTATGATGAATACCGTTATTGGGACCTGAGCGCCACGGCTTACAAGATTTTCCAAGGCGCGGAGATTATCAATGCGGGAGCGGACGACCCCTCTGCTTCGGGCTCCAAGAGCGAGCAGAAGAACATGGCCGTCTTCTTCAACGGCAACTATACGTTCGACAGCAAATACCTTTTCCAGTTGATGGTCCGTCATGACGGCTCGTCCCGTTTCGGTGCCAACAAGCGTTGGGCCACGTTCTGGTCCATAGGTGCGGGCTGGAACATGCACGAGGAGGAATGGATTAAGGAACTGGGCTGGATCAACCAGTTGAAGCCCCGTATCTCCTACGGTATCAGCGGCAACCAGCCCAACGGTGCCTACGAATGGGCCACGGTGTACTCCATCACCCAGCAATATGCCAACGAGATTGCTTTCTACTCCAACTATGCAGGCAATCCCAACCTCTCTTGGGAGCAGACGGGCAGCTTGGACGTTGGTTTGGATGTCCGTCTCTTCGACCGCGTCAGTCTCGTTCTCGATGGCTATGTCAAGAAAGTCAAGAATCTGATCTATTTGCGCCACATGCCCGCGGTCAGCGGTTTTAACCGTCAGACGGCCAATGACGGCAAGATGGAGAATAAGGGCTTCGAAATCACCGTGACGCCGGAAATCATCAAGACCAAAGATTGGTACTGGGACATCAGCTTCAACATGGGTTACAACCACAACGAAATCACCTACCTGCCTACGGGTGATGACCTGACCATGCAGGCAGTAGCCGTGGGCTATCCCTACATGAACTGGTATATGCGTGAATGGGCTGGTGTCAACGCGCTGGACGGCACGCCCTTGTGGTTCAAGGTAGACCCGGAGACGGGCCAGAAAACCGTGACGGGCAACTACAACGAAGCCACGTCCGTTCTGCTGGATGCTTCGCCTACGCCCAAGGTGAACGGCGGCATCACGACCAACCTCAGTTGGAAGGGCT
>CALNEX010000020.1 GCA_939791845.1 uncultured Mediterranea sp.
AGCAGCGCGTGGACACCATCCTGCGCCGCCACCGCGTGGACATGTACATCAACGGGCACATCCACAACTTCCAGCACATCCGCGTGCAGGGCAGCAAGATAGACTACATCACCAACTCCTCCGGCTCGCTCAGCCGCAAGGTGCAGCCCATCGAGGGCACCGTGTTCTGCAGCCCCGAGCCGGGCTTCTCCATCCTCTCCGCCTCTCCCCAGTCGCTGGAGCTGCGCATGCTGGACAAGCACGGGAAGGTGCTGCACACCGTGACACGCACGAAATAAAACGATACGGGAAAACGCTGATTATTGCTTCTTTTTCAACCAGAATCCCCGCCCGCAATCACTGCGGACGGGGATTCGCCTTTTATATCATACGTTCTGCAGTCACTGTCCCAAGGGGCGGTCCAGCCTCCGCACCTGCGGGCGGCCGAACGGACGGCTCGGCACCAGGGAACGGGTCTGCGCGGGCACCGCATACGTCCGCTGGTCGAAGTCGATGAACTCCTCCAGGCTGGGCGTGCGGCCTTCGCCGCGCTGGATGATGTTATTGTAGATGGCGCGGCGCGAGGGGGCGTTGAAGCCCTGGATGTTGTTGCGCATCATGCTCTCCTCCGTCGAACGGTAGGCGCCGGTCATGTACGTGCAGGCTCCCTCGAAGATGCCCAGGCCCTGGCCGTCATAGCGGGTGTCGAAGAGGAAATCGCTCCACAGCACGTCCGCCTTGCTGTCCGTGAAGTCCACGTTCTGCCACCAGCCGAAGTCCTCCTGCTGCTGGCGCCGCTGTTCCATCTCGTCAGTGGGCATCACGGGATTCTCCTCGTAGGCATACTCGTCGTCCAGCTTGCCGATGCCGTGGCCCACGGTCTCGTGCACCAGCACGCGGCGGAAGTCCTCGCTCTCCAGGTTGTCGGAGTCGTCGCCCTGCCGGTCGGGGTTGTCGCCCTGCCGGTCGGCAATGATCGGGAAGTAGGCGATGGAGAAGTCGGACGGCCGTCCGTCCGAGTACCAATAGTTGTAGTTGGTGCCCTTGTAGGCGTCGGAGTTCAGGATGACCACCACCTGTGTGTTGTCCAGCTCGATGCCCTCCACCTTTTGTGCATACGTCTGCACGGCCTCGTCGTCGCCTCCCACGCCGGTGCTCGTGCCGGCATCCATCCAGCAGCCCAGGGCCGTCTGGCCGGAACCGAAGGTATTGGCGGGCGACACCACCGTGACGCTGTAGATGTCGAAGTACTCCTTCAACTCGCTGATGGGGTGCTCCGTGAAGATGTTCTCCACCGCCTTGTCCATCACTTGGCCGTAATAGCCGCTCTTTATCTCGGTGTCGATGAAGCCGTCGCCCATCAGCACCAGGGGGATGCCGTTGCCGGCGGTGTGCTCCTGCAGGACGGTCACCTTGCCGTCGTCCTCGTAGTTCCCGCTGGTCCCGCTCATCCGGCCTGCCTGCAACACCGTGGCCGTGGCCAGGATGTTACGCTCCACATGGTCGCCGTCATGGGGTTCCTTCACGAAGTAGAACAGGGCGGTGCGTGCCTGGTCTCCCTCGTTGGGCTGGACGTACAGGGAGATGTGGTAGCCGGACTCATCCACGCGCGTGGCCTGCCCCTCCTGGCTCGTAACCCAGTCTACAGTCAAGGCATAGACGCCGACCTTTTCCTTCTCCAACGTGGTATAGAAGTTGATGTGCAGGGGGCCGCCCTCCACCGGCATCTGATAGGTTTCCTCGTCCAGGCGGATATATTCGTCCTGCGTGACGGTCACCCGCAAGGGGTCCTCGCCGGAAATCAGGGTCAGGGTGGCGGTGCGCGCCTTGCCCGTGTCATTGGGCTTGATGACGCGCAGCTTCAGGGCATGGTCGCCGGCCCCGCCGCTGCTGGGCTCCACCTCCAGCCAGTCGGCATTGACGCTCGACGTCCAGTCCTGGCCGGCATGGAAGGACAACGTCTGGTCCGCCCCCTGTTCCGCGCCCAGCGAGACGCTTCCGCCCGACGGCAAATCCACAGACATGCCCGGCGTCTCGTCCGAGCAGGCATAAGTCACAAACAACAGTCCCAACAGCAGGGACCACAGAAAAGTCCTGTATCTCATAAGCACAACTATTATATATTGATAAGTAACCGCCAAAAATAGGGATTCTCCGCGAATAACGGAAACTTCCGGGCGAAAAAACGTCCCGTTTGCTTCCGATTGCTGACGAATTGCCGTATCTTTGCGCCCGAATAGACAGATAAAGCATTATGGCCGTAACAATCAAGAAAGTTTCCACCAAACGGGACCTGAAGCGATTCATCCGCTTCAACTACGAACTGTACAAGCACAACCCCTACTCGGTGCCTGACCTCTACGACGACATGCTGAACACCTTCAACAAGCAGAAGAACGCCGCCTTCGAGTTCTGCGAGGCAGAGTACTTCCTGGCCTACAAGGAGGGCAAGCTGGCGGGGCGCGTGGCCGCCATCATCAACCGGCGGGCCAACGAGACGTGGCAGAAGAAGGAAGTGCGCTTCGGCTGGATAGACTTCATTGATGACACGGAGGTGTCCGAAGCCCTCATCCGCGCCGTCGAGCAATGGGGCAAGGAACGGGGCATGACGCACATCCAAGGTCCCTTGGGCTTCACCGACATGGATGCCGAGGGCATGTTGATAGAAGGCTTCGACCAGCTGGGCACCATGGCCACCATCTACAACTATCCCTACTATCCCGCCCATATCGAACGCCTGGGCTTCCGGAAAGATGCCGACTGGGTGGAGTTCAAGATATACATCCCCGACGCCATCCCCGACAAGCACCGCCGCATCTCGGACCTCATCCAGCGCAAGTATAACCTCAAGATAAAGAAATACACCTCCGGCAAGAAGATTGCCCAAGACTACGGCCAGGCCATCTTCGAGCTGGTGAACGAGGCCTACCAACCCCTCTACGGCTATTCCTCGCTGACGCAAAAGCAGATAGACCAGTACGTCAAGATGTACCTGCCCATCCTGGACCTGCGCATGGTGACGCTCATCACCGACGCCCAGGACCAACTGGTGGCCGTGGGCATCTCCATGCCGAGCCTGGCCCGCGCCCTGCAACGGTCGCACGGACGCCTGCTGCCCTTCGGCTGGTTCTACCTGCTGAAGGCCCTGTTCTTCAAACGCCGCTCGCACATCCTGGACCTGCTGCTGGTGGCCGTGAAGCCCGAATACCAGAACAAGGGCGTCAACGCCCTGCTCTTCTCCGACCTCATCCCCGTCTACCAGCAATTAGGCTTCGAATACGCCGAGAGCAATCCCGAACTGGAACTGAACGGCAAGGTACAGGCCCAGTGGGACTACTTCAAGACGGAGCAGCACAAGCGACGCAGGGCGTTCGTCAAGGAAATCTAAAAAAAAAGAGGGCGGCCTTCCGGTCGTCCTCCTTCATATTACTCAAGTATCTCTATCATACTACAGCTTCAGTTTCTTCAATCCCTTCGTGGCCGACTTGTCCGCCGCCTCTATGATTGAGATGGCATAGCCACCACCGGGGGCGGCTTTCAGCTTCAGGACGGTCTTGGCCGTGACGGTTCCCTTGCGGATGACGTAGGCCTGCGGGTTGTCCTTGTAGTGGGCGTCCGGGGCATCGGCATAGACGGTGGCGACGTAGGTCTTACCCGGGTCGAGGAAGTCCAGCTTCAGCACGGACTGGTGGCCGTTCTCACCGCTGGTGCAGCCGACAAACCAGTTGCCCGTGCCCTTAGCCTTGCGGGCGGCGGTGATGTACTGCCCCGGCTCGGCTTCCAGGTAGCGGCTGTCGTCCCAATCCACAGCCACATCCTTGATAAACTGGAAGGCGTCCAGGTAACGCTCGTAGTGCTCGGGCAGGTCGGCGGCCATCTGCAGCGGGCTGTACATCGTGACGTACAGGGCGAGCTGGCGGGCCAGCGTGGAGTTGACGTGCGAGTGGTTGGTGGGCGCCCATGTGTTCAAGTCCATCACGAAGATGCCCGGCGTGTAGTCCATCGGGCCGCCTTGCAGGCGGGTGAAAGGCAAGACGGTGGTGTGCGAAGGCTTGCTACCACCGAATGCCTCGTACTCCGTACCACGGGCGGACTCATTGCCGATGAGGTTGGGCCAGGTGCGGCACAGGCCCGTGGGGCGCACTGCCTCGTGGGCATTAACCATGATGTGGTGCTTGGCGGCTTCCTTGACGGCATAAAGGTAGTGATTCACCATCCACTGGCCGTAGTGGTGCTCGCCACGGGGCAGGATGTTGCCCACATAGCCGCTCTTCACGGCGTTGTAGCCATACTTGTCCATCAGTTCGTAGGCTGCATCCATGTGACGCTCGTAGTTGCGGACGGACGAGGAGGTCTCGTGGTGCATCATCAGGCGGACGCCCTTGTCATGGGCGTATTTGTTCAAGCCCGGAAGGTCGAAGTCGGGATAAGGGGTGACAAAGTCAAAGACGTAATCCTTCATGTTGCCGCTCCAGTCTTCCCAGCCGATGTTCCAGCCTTCCACCAGCACCTGGTCGAAACCGTGGGCGGCGGCGAAGTCGATGTACTTCTTCACGTTCTCCGTGTTGGCGGGATGCACGCCGTTGGGCTTCACCTTGGAGTAGTCCGTCTCGTCTAGCTTCACCGAGGGCAGGTCCCACGTGTAGGCCCAGGGACGGTTGCCAGCAATCATCTCCCACCAAACGCCGACGTACTTCACCGGCTTGATCCAGGAGGTGTCTTCCAGCTTGCAAGGCTCGTTGAGGTTGAGGATGAGCTTGGAGGCCAGGATGTCGCGGGCGTCGTCGCTCACCATCACCGTGCGCCAGGGGCTGCGACAAGGAGCCTGCAGGTGTCCCTTGTTGCCCTGCGCGTCGGGCGTCAGCCAGGATTCGAACACCAGGTTCTTGTCGTCCAGGTTGAGATGCATACACGAGTAGTCCACCAGGGCGGCCTCGTGCAGGTTGATGTAAAGGCCGTCGTCGGTCTTCAGTTGTAGGGAGGTCTGCACGCCTGTGGGCGAGAAGGCGGTCTGGGACATATTGCCCGTATAGGCTCCTTCCATCAGGCCGCGGATTTCGGTCAGGCGGCTCTCGGTGTAGTCATATTCCTGCGTGTCGTAGTCTCCGGGAATCCACCAGGCGGTATGGTTGCCCGTCATGGCAAACTGCGTATGTTCCTCCTTGATGACAAAGTACACCAGGTTCTTCTGCCGGGGGAACTCGTAGCGCAGGCCCATGCCGTCGTCGTAGACGCGGAAGCGGATGTTCATGTAGCGGTCGGTCTCGGGCTGGCGAAGCTCCACCAGCAGTTCGTTATAGTGGTTGCGGATGTCCTTCACCTCGCCCCAGACGGGCTGCCAGGTCTCGTCGAAGGACGACGTGGAGGTTTTCACCACCTCGAAGCCGTCCATCAGATTGGGCTTTCCGTTCAGCTCCAGGCCCAGGCGGCTGGGCTTGATGACGGGGCGCTCCTTGTAGTCCACCGTGTAGGTGGGCACGCCGCCGGAGGCCAGTTCAAAGTTCACATTCACGGTGCCGGAGGGGGAAGAGATTCCCTCGGCACTTCCCCAAAGGGAGGTCAGCAGCAAAGTTGCTGTGAGTAAAGTTTTCTTCATTGTTTCTAAAGGTTTAATATTATAGGTAAATCCTTGCAAAAATAGTTCTTTGACATATTGGATACAATTTTCGACGAGGAAATTTATTCCAACACCAGCATTGTCCAGTACTTCAAGGCAGGCAGGGTGAACATCACCTTGCCGTCTGTCTGGGTGAAAGCCAGTTCCTCGGGTGCACCGGCATGACGGTCGGGCGTGGCCACCCAGATCTTGTTCACCTTGTCCGGATAGTCCAAGGTGAGAGCGATCCGGTTCAGTTGCCGCGGCTCGGGCATGGTGCCGTCCACATCGCGCCAGCTCAGTTGGTCCGCATCGCGGAAGTTGAGCAGATGGATGACCGTCTTGCCGTCCACCCGACGGGCATACGTCGTGACGCTGCCTTGGCGGGGAGGCCAGGCGTTGACGGACACGCCGTCCGAAGCGGCTGTAAGGGGCACATCGGTTTCGGCACTGGTATCGGCCCCGCGGAGCAGGTTCTGGTAGCCCGTCAGGAAGTCGTAGTAGCGTACGATGGCGGTACGCAGGTCATCGCCCATCACGAGGTTGCTATTGGGGAAGTATTCCTTGCACAGCATGTGGTCGCCCAACTCCAGGTGCGAAGCGCCGAGAGCAAACATCACGGCATCCGTCAGCAATACGCCCGGCGTGTTGAACGTGCCTTTGTTGTCGGCCACATTGTAGTTCATGTAGGCGGCAAAGACCGTGCCCAGGGTATGGTTGCTGTACTGGTCGTTGGCCATGACGGCGGTGCGGAGGTCGTCGAAGCCGTCTTCCCCACCCCACATTTCGTTGTAGAGGAAGTCCACCTGTCCCGTCCCAGCTATCTGCGACGCGCCATAACCAGAGACGGCGTTCATCACCAGACGCTTGTCGGGATGGCGATCCTTCATGGCGTGGATGAAGGAGGCATAGCCAAACGGCAGGTTCACACGGTTGCTGTTGTAGTCGTACCGGTCGCCGCGGTCGCCCAGTTGGTCTATCTGGTAGCCGTCGAAGTCGAACGTGGCGTACACGTCATCGTTGCGCTGGCCTATGTAGGCTTGCCACTCGGTGTTGGCGGGGTCCAACAGATAGATGTCGCTCTTCCACGAGTCGGGCAGATCGTGCAGGTCGCGATCCGTCCGGCCTTGCGCCTTGAAGATGTACCACTCGTCCTTCACCCCGTCCTCGGTGGCATCGTCCAGGGCACCGAAGCAGAGGTTGTAGAACATCGCCTTCATGCCCAACGCATGTTGCGTGTCGATGTAACGACGGATGACCTCGGCCACCACCTCGCGGTTGGCGATGTCCCGGTAGTTCTCCGCCGGATTGTCGCGCGTGCCGCCCAAGGGCCAATGGTGCTTGTTGTGCCAGTCCTGGAACTGCACGCCGTTGATGTGGCAGCGGCTCAGGAACTGCATCTCCTCTTCTATCAATCCCGGCTGGTTCTTGGAGCCGTCAAACGTGGCCACGAAGCCATAGCGCGGGAAGCGGGTCCAGTCGCTGGAGACATCCACGGCGATGGTGCCCAACACCACTTCGGCACCGTCCTCGCGGGTGCGGTAGACATCCACCAGATATCCGGTGAAGTCGTCGGCGGGCGCCGTCCACGTCCAGGTAGAGGAGGCGGCATCGGCTTCGTCCACCACCTCAGTGCCGTGGCGATAGCGGACCTTGGCCCCGACGGGCAACGTGCCTTCTGCGGTGAAGGTGACGGTCTCACCGGGCTTATAGCAGGCCTTGTCGGTACGCAAATCAACAGTCAGGTCGGAGGTGACGGTGACAACCTCGGTCACACCGCCGGATTCGCCTCCACCGGGTTTGTTTCCTCCGCCGGGTGCAGCGGGTTCATTGTCACCGCCACAGGCCCAAAGGCAGGCGGCCAAGCAAAGCATGGATAGCATATTCTTCTTCATTGTCAGGTTTTACTGTTTCTGAATAATGACGGTTTCTTCCAGTTGATTGAGGGTGATGGTATAGGTGCCAGCCTCCGTCAATTTCCACTTGTTGTCGATGCCCGTGACGGCCACGTCGAGATACTGGGCCTTGCAGGCATCGCTGCTCTTGTCGAGGAAGAGCATCTGCTCCGTCTGTCCCGTGGGCGCCGCGCCGTTGGTGGCGGACATGAACCAGGCGCCGTTCCAGTCGGCCTGCTTGTCGCAGGTGAACTTCAGCTCGCCCGCATTCAGGCTGCCCGTCCAGGTGAAGACATACGGGTCGTCCGTGGCGGTCATGGGTACGGCGTTATCCAGCGTCCAGCCGGCGGAGGTAGCATCGCCAATCATATAAATCATCCCGTAAGGCGTGAACTCGCCCATCAGCATCCGCTCCTTGCCTGGACGGATGTCGAAGCAAATCTTATACGCCTTGTTCACCTCCGATGTCTGGAGCATCCACTTGTTGTCGGGGTCGAAGCCGCTGACAAACTCGACGGACGTGTCGGTATAGGGCGCATTGGGCTGCGTGGCCTTGTAGTTGTTCTCCCAACTGCCATTGGCCGTAGCAAACTTGAAGTCGCCCGCCGTCGTGAACTCGTGCCCGTAGCGGAAGAGGAAGGGATCGAGGGCGTCACGGGTCATCGGAGCGAAGCTGTAGCCGGCCGTGCCGTCGATGAAGTAAATCTGGTCGTAAGGCGGTTGGTTGCCTTCCACCGGCTTCAGGCCCAGGACAGCCGTGAAGAGGTTGACATCCACCTGATAGAAACCGGCCTCGTCCACCGTGAAGTTGATGTCCGGCATGCCGTCCGCGCTGTAATACAAGGTGCCGTCTTCATTGGCGTTGTTGTAGCAGGGCGAGAAGGTGCCGGGCGTCAGGATGAACTTGAACGAACCGACATTCAACTGTCCCGTCCACGTGAAGATGCCGTTGTCCTTGCGGGTCATCTCGGTGGCGGCGTTGTTATCCCATCCGCCGGGCGTGGCATCGCCGATGAGGTAGAGGGTCGTAGTGAGGGGTTCGTAGGCCGTGACACTGAAAGCAGTCTGTGCCACCTGCGTCTGCTCCTGTCCGGCCACGGCAGCCGTGACACGCGCCTCAAGCGAGAGGGTCTCGCCGCCCATGACGCCGAAGTGGTCGCGCAGCAGGTTGTTCAGGTCTTCCACGGTCGCCGTCCAGGCATATTGCTGCACAGCATCCTGCACCACGGCGTATGGCGAGGCAAAATCCGTGCCTGCCCGAGCCAGTTCCACGGTATAAGCGATGCGGTTGCCCGTGCCATAATTGGTGCCGGTGGTCCAGGTGAGTTCCAGGGCAGTGCCGGCGTGCTGTTGTTCGTCAAGCACGATTTCCGTGCTGTTGGCGGAGAGGGCCAGTTCGTTGTGGCCTTTATCGGTCTCCATATAGTCATCGTCCACACAGGCCGTCAGGGTGACGACGCCCAGGAGGAGCGACCATGCGTAATGTAGAATATGTTGTCTCATAATGATATCGTGTTTTTAAGGGATTAATAACCGGGATTTTGC
The DNA here is from genome assembly GCA_939791845.1 of uncultured Mediterranea sp. Classification (GTDB taxonomy): domain Bacteria; phylum Bacteroidota; class Bacteroidia; order Bacteroidales; family Bacteroidaceae; genus Bacteroides. The sequence goes on from CALNEX010000020.1 coordinate 9,016, forward strand.
GTCATCAGCGGGTTGGCATCCATCTCGGTCTGCGGGATGGGGAAAAGCAGGCGGTCGCGGGTGACGTTGGTCTTGCCGATGGAGCGGAGGAAGTCAATGGCATACTGCCCGTCCCCGCCCAAGCGGATGAGGTCGAACCAACGGTGTCCCTCGAAGGCCAGTTCCATGCGCCGTTCGTGGATAATCTTTTCGCGCATCTGGTCCTGCGACAGGCCGGAGATGTCGGGTAACCCGGCACGGCGGCGCACGATGTTCAGCGGAGCGGCGGCTGCGGAGGTCTGCCCCATCTCGTTCAGGGCTTCGGCCTTCATCAGGAGCACATCGGCATAACGGTAGACCACGAAGTTGGCGGGGCTGGTGTTGAACTCGGGCGAAACGGCCTTGGTGACGAGAAACTTGCGGACGTTGTAGCCCGTGTTGGAATAGGAAGCCTTGTAGGCCTTCCCGTCAAAGTCAGGACAGCCTTCGTAGAAGACGGTCATGTCCTTACGCAGGTCGCCTTCCTCCCACTGGTCCATGAACTCCTGCGTGGGCAGGTTCCAGCCGTAGCTGCCAGCCACGAAGTCGGAGTTGCGGGGTCCCATGAAGGTGGAGAGCCAAGACGATTGCGGGTTATTACCCCAGAAATCATATTCCGTGTTGCCGGAATATTGCACCTCGAAGAGGGATTCTGTACCGTTGTTGATGGTCGCGTCGAAATTGTCGGCGAAGTTGCAGGCAGCCAGGTCATAGCCCATCGAAGCGATTTCGTCGCACAAGTCGGCCACATCCTGGTAATAGGAAGGCTCGCCGGGCGCCAGGGTCAGCTTGATTTCAGCCATCATGGCGAGGGCGGCTTCGCGGCAGGCACGTCCCACGTTCTCCGAATCATATTCCGCCTTGCCGGGCAGGAGATCGATGGCCTGCTGGCAGTCGGACAGGATTTGCGCGTAGGTCTCGTCCAGCGTGCTGCGGGCGATGGCCGTAGATTCGCCCGGATTGTAGGGCATCAGGCGCAAGGGCACCCCGCCGTAGAGGCGCGCCAACAGGAAATAATAGTGGGCACGAAGGAAGTAGGCCTCGCCCATGCAGCGGTTCCGCACGGCTTCGCTGACGTCGGCCGCGCCGGGAAGGCTGTTGAGCACGATGTTGCACTGGCCGATGCCCACCCATGGCGAACGCCACATGTAGAGGGCCATGGCATTGTCGCTCTGCGTGATGAAGTCGGCAGCCTGGATGGTCTCCAGCCCGTCGGTGCCGCCTCCGGCGCCCACTTCACTGTTGCCCGCCACGATGTCCAGGGTCCAAATGCGCTGGTTGTACATGTTGGACGACTGGAGCGTGCGGTAGCAGGCGGTGGTCAGGGCGATGGCCACATCGTCGGTCACGTTGGTTTCAGGGTCTACCGTGTTGAGAGGCGACTTTTCCAGGAAGTCGCTGCACGAGGAGGCCAGCAGCACGGCTGCCAGTCCCAGTATGAGGTGTTGTATCTTCTTTTTCATATCAAATCGGGGTTATAAGGAATTAGAAATTAAAGTTCAGTCCCACGTTGAAGGTGCGCGAGATGGGATAACGCGACTGGTCGATGCCGTTGATGTCCACCTCGGGGTCAAAGCCGGAGTAGCCGGTGATGGTGGCCACGTTCTCGCATGAGATGGAGAGGCGGGCATTCTCGATCATCAGCTTCTGCAACCACCGCTTGGGGAAGGTGTAGGACAGGGTGATGTTCTTCAGGCGCAGGTAGGAGCCGTTCTCCACAAAGCGGTCGGACACACGGGTGTTCTGGTTGGGATCGCCATAGACGGCACGGGGCATGGAGTTGCTGGTGCCCTCGCCGCGCCAGCGGTCCAGCACGTCGGTAGTCTGGTTGTAGGCAGCAGACATGCCGGTGATGTCAATGTTGTTGGCGTTGTAGATTTTGTTGCCTGCCACGCCCTGCAAGTAGACGGACAATTCAAAGCCTTTGTAGGTCAAGCTGTTGTTCATGGAGAACATCCACGACGGATTGGGATTGCCGATGACGGTACGGTCCTCATCGTTGATGACGCCGTCGTTGTTCAGGTCCTTGAAGCGGATGTCGCCGGGTTCGGCGCCGGGTTGCACGGCGTGCGCATTGACCTCATCCTGATTCTGGAACAAGCCGTCGGTGACGTAGCCATAGAAGACATTGATAGGATAGCCCTTGTCGAGCATCGTCACGTAGGAGTTGTTAATCTGGTTGATATAGTACGGCACGTCGCTGTTCAGGTCCTTGATTTTATTCTTGTTGTACGTGGCGGTGACGGTGGTTTCCCAACCCAGTTCGCCCTTCAGATTTATGGAGTGCAGGCTCACCTCGACACCCTTGTTGCTGACGCGGCCGGCGTTGGTGTACGTGGTGCTGGTGTCCTCGAATCCGGAAGTGATGGGGATGGAGGCTTTCACCAGCATGTCGCGCGTCTCCTTGATATAAGCGTCGAAGGAGACCATCAGGCGCGAGTCGAACAGCGAGGCATCAAAGCCGATGTTGGTCTGTGCCACTTCCTCCCAGTGTAGGTAGGGATTGGCCAAAGTCAGCGAGACGAGGGCGGTCTGGTTGTTGCCCGCCGTGCCCAAGGGGTAGATGCTGGTGTTGTAAGTGGCCAGGTAACCGTAGTTGCTGATGCCTGCCTGGCTGCCGGTGACACCATAGCCCACGCGCAGCTTGAAATCGGTCAGGTACTTGTTGCGAGGAAACCACTTTTCCTCGGACACGCGCCAAGCGGCCGACACGGAGGGGAAGGTGCCCCAACGGTTCTTCTTGCCGAAGCGGCTGGAACCGTCGCGGCGCACGGTGGCGGTCAGTAGGTAGCGGTCCTCGTAGGAATAGTTCAGGCGGGCCATGTAGGACAACAGGGACCACTCGGTCTCGTTGCCGCCAATGGCGTACATCTTCTCGCCGTTGTCCATCTCGTGTACGTTGTCGAACATAAAGACGTTCTTCTGCGCGTTGAGGTAATCGTTCTCGTTCCACTGGGCGGACATACCGGCCATCAGCCCCACGCGGTGTTTATCGGCAAAGGTATGGTCGAAGAGGAAATAGTTGTCCCACAGGTAGGTGAAGGATTTGTTGTCGCTCTTGTAGCGCGTGCTTTCCTCGGTGGGGGTCGGCGCCCAGTCATAGGCAGGCGTCCAGTTGTCGATGAACCAGAATTTGGCATCGTAGCCGAAGGTGCTCTTGAACTTGAGCCACTTGGTGAAGGTCAGTTCGGCGGTCAGGTTGGCCAGGAAGTTGTAGCCCTTGGTCTCGCTGCTGTTCACCTCGGTGGGTCCGATGGGATTGCGCGTGCTGCCATACCATTCGGAGTTACCCGTCGGACCTGCCCACGAACCGTCTTCATTCTTCACGGGGAGCACGGGCAGAGCTTTCAGGGCATCGCCGATGCTGAAGGTGCCGGCATCTTTCACGTCGGCGCTGAAGGTGATGTTGTTCGAGAATTTCAGCCATTTCAGGACTTGGGCGTCGCTATTGCTCTGGAAAGTGAAACGCCGGTAGCCCACGCTCTTCACGATGCCCTCCTGGTCCAGGAAGCCGCCGGAGACGTAGTAATGCGACTTGTCATTGCCGCCGGAATAGCTGACGGTGTAGTTCTGTGCATGTCCGGTCTGGAGCAGCAGGTCCAGCCAGTCGGTTCCTGCCCCCAAGGAGGCGGGGTCTGCCCATTCGGGATTGGGGTTGCGGCCGCTGTTCGTCATCATGTCGTTGCTCAGCTCGGCATACTGGGCGGCGTTGAGCAGCTTGGGCACATTCGTGGCGTTTTGGAAAGAGTAGTTAGCTGATACCGAGAGGCGTCCCTTGCCTTCGACGCCGCGTTTGGTGGTAATCATCACCACGCCGTTGGCGCCGCGCGAACCATAGATGGCCGTGGCCGAGGCATCCTTCAGCACGTCCAGACGGTCCACGTCGGCCATGTTCAGCGAGGCGAGTCCCAAGTCGGTGGGCACGCCGTCAATCACCACCAACGGGTCGCAGTTGTTGATGGAACCCAAGCCACGGATTTTGATGGACACGTTGTCGCCCGGACGTCCGGCATCCACCACCTGCACGCCGGAGATTTTGCCTTGGATGGCCTGTCCCAGGTTGGAAACGGGCGTGTTGCGCAGTTCCTTGTTGCCCAACGAGGCGACAGAACCGGTCAAGTCGCTCTTCTTCATGGTGCCGTAACCCACGACCACCACTTCATCCAACATCTCGGCATCTTCTGCCAACACCACTTGCAGGCTGGTGCGCCCGTCCAAGGGCACTTCCTGCGTCTTGTAGCCCACGTAAGAGAAGACCAGCGTGGCCTGCGGGGAGACCATCAGGCTGAAGTCGCCGTCCAGACCCGTGATGACACCGTTCGTCGTGCCTTTCTCCACCACGCTGGCGCCAATGACGGTCTCGCCGGTTTCGTCCTTTACTATACCTTGCACTGTGATTTGCTGCGCGAAGACTTGCGTCGCGCACAGAATCCCGGCCAATAGTGCGAACAGCCGGAATCGGAATGGATTCTTGTCGTTTTGCATGACATTAAAATTTATGATTCAACAAACACTTGGCGGCCCCTTCTCCCGGGTGAAGAAGCACGATGCAAAAGTATCGGAAAAAACAAGGGGCGATTCGCCGAAATAGTGAAAAAGTAGTGCTTGATCTAAATCAAGAACTTGTCTGTCAAGCAAATACCGTTTGCCAGGATAGTCCAAAAAGTAGTGGCTGAAAATGAACCTGCTACATCCTCAGCCGTCCGATACGAGCCACGAGCGCCTCCAATTCGTCGCGGTTGCCTGCTGCTTTGTTGCGCACACGGGTGCGGTAATTGTAGATGGTGGTGACGGAGTAGCGCAGGAACTGGGCAATCTTCACGCTGTCCGTGATGCCCAGCCGGATGAGGGCATAGATGCGCAGCTCGGTGTTCATGCGTTCGCCGGGTTTGGGTGTGATTCGTTCATCGGGCAGGAGCAGAGAGTTGAGATCTTCCACAAAGGTCGGGAAGAGTTGCAGGAAGGTGTCGTCGAAGTTGGCGTAGAACTCCTTCAGTTCCTGCTCCACCTGCTTGGACGATTTCAGGTCCTTGTACAGTTCCTGCACCTTGCCCGCGGCGGCCAGCTTGCCCAAGTGGCGGCGATAGGCATCCAGCTTCTCGATGTAGGCGCTGCACTGGTCCATGTAGCGGCCGATGTATTCCTCCTTCAGGTAGGAGTTCTCGGCGATGCTGCGGTTGGCCTCCTTCAGGCTGGCGTTAGAGCGGTGCAACTCGTCGTTCAGTTCCTTCAGCCGGGCATTGGCCTCCACCACCTCGCGGCGAGCCTGCACCACGCGCCTCATCTGACGGCGCACGTAGACCACGGCCACCACCAGGAAGACGGACAACAGGCTGATGGACACCAAAGCCCACGACATCTGCCGCTGCCGCTTCTTGATTTGCAGTTGGTAGACATCGTTTACCACGGGGAATATCTTCAGGATTTCGAGGATGCGCAGGCGGGCATTGCAGGCCACGGCGTCCTCCATGCAGAGTTTCAGGTAAGTATAGGCACGCTCCACGTCGCCCTCGTAGAAGAGCAGGACGGCCAGACGGGGCAGGGAGGCATATTCCAGCACGGGGGTGGACATGTCGGCGATGGCGGAGATGGCCAGATATTTCTTCTCCTGCCCCGCGTCGGCCTTATGACGGTAGGACTCGGCCAGCGTATAGGCGGCAAGGGCCTCGTAATGGATATCGCCGGCGTGGAGGTGACGCCCAATCAATCGGATGGCATCGTCATAACGACCGGACTGGTTGTAGTGCTGGCAGCGGTTCAGCACGTAGGACAAAGTGTCGCCCGTGGCCAGATGATACTTCAGCAGCGAGTCGGTGTAGCAGTCCATCAGCCGGTGGTAGCGCGCCTCTTCCTCGGGCACCACCACATAGTCGGCCATCCAACCATAAAACGTGCGCAGGTTGTGGAAATAATACGGGCGCAGGTAGCCCGCCAGCGAATCCAGGCAGACAGAATCCATCCGCTCCAACGCTTCCTTATACATACCGGCGATGCCCATCACCTCGGCCAGGTTCATGCGGGCGTTGGCCAAGCGTTCCGGACTGCCCAGCCGGCGGGCCAGTTGCAGGCGTTCGCGCACAATGGCCTGCGACGAATCGGCATTGAACGAGCGGTATTCCTCGAACAACAGGCCCAACTGCTCGAAACGCTCCTCGGCGGGCAGGCCGGGATAGAGGCGTAGCTTCAGTTCCAGCAAGCGGTTTTTCTTCTCTTCTATATAATGTGGACACTCCTTGATGACGGCATCCAGGCGGTCCAGCAAGGAATCAATCTCTGCCGCACCGGCCAGCATCGGCCACACGCACAGCATCAGGCAATATAGACGGAAAAAGTTTTTCTCCATGGCATAAAACTGGGTTATTTCCAAAAAATCAGTCTTTTAAATCAGGCGGACTTCCATACCTTTGAAATCCCGAAGTACAAATATAGGCAAATATGGGCAAACATTAATAAAACAGGACACATATTTTCGGCAGATTCTGAAAACAAGTCCTGCAAACGCCCCGACCCGAGGCGGGATCTTTCTCCTAACCTATTGATAAACAAGGATAAATCTACCCATTCAAACAGGGGCATCGCGGGGCACGGGCGGCGGTACGGGTAAGCGAGGGCGCAGGTATCCCCGCCTGCGGGCGGAGAGGATGCGGGACCGCGCCAAGAAGTTCCATCGGGAAGAATCCTTACGCATACATAATTATATAATGGACTGAAAAATGCTGCTCAAAAAACAAAATGAATCCTTTTTTCCAAAATCAACCGGCGGGCCAACGAGACGTGGCAGAAGAAGGAAGTGCGCTTCGGCTGGATAGACTTCATTGATGACACGGAGGTGTCCGAAGCCCTCATCCGCGCCGTCGAGCAATGGGGCAAGGAACGGGGCATGACGCACATCCAAGGTCCCTTGGGCTTCACCGACATGGATGCCGAGGGCATGTTGATAGAAGGCTTCGACCAGCTGGGCACCATGGCCACCATCTACAACTATCCCTACTACCCCGCCCACATGGAACGCTTGGGCTTCCGGAAGGATGCCGACTGGGTGGAGTTCAAGATCTACATCCCCGACGCCATCCCAGAAAAGCACCAGCGCATCTCGCAACTGGTGCAACGCAAATATGGGCTGAAGGTCAAGAAATACACCTCGGGCAAGAAAATAGCCCGAGACTACGGCCAAGCCATCTTCGAGCTGATCAACGAGGCGTTCGCACCGCTCTATGGCTATTCGGCCTTGTCGCAACGGCAGATTGACCAGTACGTCAAGATGTACCTCCCCATCCTGGACCTGCGCATGGTGACGCTCATTACCGACGCCCAAGACCAACTGGTGGCCGTGGGCATCTCGATGCCCAGCCTGTCCCGCGCCTTGCAGCAGTCGCACGGCCGTCTGTTGCCCTTCGGCTGGTACTACCTGCTGAAAGCCCTGTTCTTCAAACGCCGCTCGCACATCTTGGACCTGATGCTGGTGGCCGTGAAGCCCGAATACCAGAACAAGGGCGTCAACGCCCTGCTCTTCTCCGACCTCATCCCCGTCTACCAGCAACTGGGCTTCGAATATGCCGAAAGCAACCCCGAACTGGAACTGAACGGCAAGGTGCAGGCCCAGTGGGACTACTTCAAGACGGAGCAGCACAAGCGGCGCAGGGCGTTCGTCAAGGCAATTGACAATTGATAATTGACAATTAACAATGCCGTGCCAACGGGAACCCCTCTACGTCCCCGGCAATTGCTAATTGTCAATTGTCAATTACTAATTGTCAATTGATAATTAACAATGCCGTGCCAACGGGAACCCCTCTACGTCCCCGGCAATTGCTAATTGTTAATTGTCAATTGCTAATTGTCAATTGCCAATTGCCAATTGCCAATTGCCCAAAGGCCACGTCCTTCCGCACCACCCGCTTCTCCGCGTCCAGCAGATAGAGCGTCGGCATGGCCTTCAGGTCATACAGGGCTTGGGTCTTGATGGCTTCCCGGTCCGTGCCCACAATCCACTCCTCAGGCATCTCGCCCAGCCGGGCACGCCACACGTCCGGATTGCCTTCCGTATAGACGGCCAGCACCGTCACCTGTCCGGCACGCACGGCCTCGGCCAGGGACGCACTGGCCTTCATCTCCAGCAGCGTGGTGTGGCAGTTCTCGCACTCCGGGTCGTAGAAGAACAGGAGCGTCTGCCTGCCCGGCGTCCCGTAGAGCGTCTGCTTCCGCCCGTCGGGCAGGTAATAGGTGAAGTCCGTGGCCGCCTCGCCGGGATTGTTGCGCCCCGCCAGCTCCCGGAGGAAGCTCCAGCGGTCGCAGAGGGGTTCTTCCTTCGGGGCATGGGCCAGCAGGCGGTCCAGGAAGCGCACATAAAGTGCATCGTCCCGCAAGGGCGACATCGGGTCGTAGAGGTACTTCTCCAGCAAGGAGGCAAACACCTGGCGCGACTGTTCCCCCGCCGCCATCTTCCGGCAGAACCCGTCCACCGCCCCGTCGGCCTCCGCCCGGTCCGGATGGGTGCCCACCAACGCCACATAGTTCACCAGTCCCTGTTCCGTCACGCCGGCGCGGTGCAGCAGGGTCGTGTCGGCAAAGTCATAGCGGTCCCAATAGTGCTGCAGGAGGTAGCTGCGGCGTTCATCGGGGTTGGTCATCACTTCGGGAATGTCGGGAAAGGGGAAAGGCTCCTCGCCGTCCGGCGTGTCTTGCGGGACTGTCTCCGTGGTTTCCGCCTTAGGAGTTGGTGCCGTCTGCCCGGACGTGCGCCCGGTGCAGGAAGACATTGTCATACATACGAGCCACAGTGTGGCAAAGGTCATGCTTCGTTTCATTGTGTATTCCTACTTTATTTGACAAATAACTAATCCTGTTCAGCTTATATCAATCCTCTTGTTCCGGTCCTTTTTCTTCCTGTCCAAATTACCGTCAAGGTCTGCCTCGCCAAGATGATGATGCCCGCTGGCATCGAACACTTCATAATGTGTCTTATGAAGATTGTCCCGATACCAATAGTATCCAGTACTGTTTTCCCGATATACAGGAGCACCTTGCTCTACTGCGTTTGTCCTGGTGAACCGCCGTGGGTCTTCCAACGAGAACCGGAAAAAGCCTTGAAACGGAATTCATACTCGACCGCACGGTCGGCAACAAAACGGAACGTGATGAGGTCATCCTTCGCCAGGCGGTACAAGGCATCATGGGCAATGCCTATGCTGCACAAAGGCTGGTTCAAATCCAGCCCTTGTGCAAGGCGGTTTTTCAGGAAGGACTGCCTCAGCAAGAGCAGTGCCTGAATGACACTGGTTTTGCCGCAACCGTTGACGCCCGTCAACACCGTCAGATTGCCGAGATCAAGACGGGTGTCCTTGTGCGACTTGAAATTGGACAGGTTTAGTTGGGTTATCATTACATCATGCTATTTGGGATTGTCAATGCTCTGTTGAAGAATTTCGGCAAACCGGGCGAAGCGTTTCCGGACATTTTCCGGCTTCCCAGTGCCACTGGAAAAGGAATTATTGTAAGACCTGTTCGTGCGCATCTCTTCCATCAGGTTCGCCTTGAACGTATCCTTGCAGGCCAACAACCGGCTGCGGTCCCTCTCCCCCAGTTTGGCCAGCGTGACGGCTATCACCTCGAAATAGGCCTTGTTGATGGGCCTTGTGGCGTCCCGGCCGGACTCACGTTTCCGGAAAGCATCATCGCCGAACAACTCGTGCGCCAGTTCCATCCCCCGGGTGAAATTCTCTTTCATGCGGTCGATGTCCTCTTGTGAAATCTGTCCATGGTTGATTCGCTCCAGGCAAGTGTTCATGAAGTTGTCCAAATCCGGCTCATAGTTCTCGTAGCCCAACAAGTAAAAAGCCATGAAGCGCGTCACGAAGTCCTGGTCCTGCATCCGTTTGTCGGGAATCTTGTGCCCGGTGGCTTCCAGGAAAGCAGCGTTCGAGGCCAGCTCCTTCACCAGTTCAATGGCCTTGCCCTGAAAGACGGCATTCCGTATCTCCTGGGGCTTCAACTCCATGCCGCCTGTGTTCAGACGCTTGAACAAGACATATTTCACCTTGTCGGGCACACCGCTGTTCAGCAGATTCACCGTGATGGGCAACATCCGGATGTCGCGCTGCAAGTCAAAAGGGAGCTCGCTGAACTTCTTCCCGTTAAAATTCAGGAACTCCAATTCGCACAATGTCAAGGACTCACGCACACAGAAGTTGCGGATGGCACAGCATCTTTGCAAGCCGTCGATGATTTTCCACTGCTTGCGGGTAACTTCCTCAAAATAGAAAGCAGGAAGGCGCAGCCCCAACAGGGCCGACTCTATCAACCGGCTCTGCTTGCCGGGCGACCATAAGTCTTCCTTCCGCTGGTATTCTGCGTGAAAATCAATCCAGCCATATTGAATCCTGTCTATCAAGTCTCCCAGATTCATGGGAGGATTGCTCAGGTTGATATCATTGGGAGAGAAAGGTTGGGTAATCACCATCCCGGAAGAGGTATCTTCCCGCTCAATCTCCTGTTCTTCCACACTCTTGAATTTCTCGTTCATACCATCCTAACTTGAGGTTCAGCACAAAAGTAGCAATTTATTCGAAAAGGCGGAAATTATAGGCACAAATATTACCATGGCCCGACAAATTCCCCCCAAAATAAGGAGGATGCCCTTTATCCAAAGACATCCTCCGCAAACAAAACAAACAAACGGTAGGAAGCTTGTCGCTTCCAAGGCTCTTTCCCCCTACACTAAGGGGGAAGGAGGACCCGCCTCACGGCGGGCAAGGAGAGAGTGAATTTTTAATGATCTAGTTGGTGACGTCGCGGACGCAACGTATACGGCCTTTCATTCCATAATCCGTAATGGTTTCATTACCCTGGCTATCCTCCGTGTATTTTACCGTTATCAACTGCATATTATTATCTCCATACACAAAGCCCGGACGATGTACATCCGCACCAAAATCATTCTGATCATATAGTTCGTTATCATTGAAACTGAAGCCTGTATATGTCATATAACGTTGATTCCACGTCATCGAATGCCCTTTCTCATTTTCATCGGTCAATGATGTGTACATCAGCATTAACTCACGTTGATTGGGGGTTCTATAGCCGTCCGGACATACGGAGTTGTTCTGATAATAATACCAATCATGATCTTCATCTGGGTATAATACATTGTTGTCTCTTCCACCATTAACTCCACGCAGTACGGCAAACTTCATATAAGGACGATTCATACCTTCGCGCTCATGATGGGCAGGGAGTTCCACACCATCCCCTGTTACAGAAGACGAACGCAAGGAATTGGACTCCAGCCGTGATACATCAATGATATATTCGGAATACCAGTTTGAACCGTTATTATATACATTTGTCGAAGTAACTACATAGTCTTGCGCCGTACCACCCGTATCGTCCAAGGACAAGCCCAAATTGCGCACACAACGATACTCGAAGTAATCCCCATATTTATTGCCTGCATAATTATCATGCCCTGCAGCGGCATAGGAAGAACCTCTGGAAGCACCTTCTTCCGCCCAAATCACCCAAACATAACTCGGATCGTTATCATAGTAGCTGCTGCTTGCCACGTGCAAACGATTTTCACCATTGGCCTCCGATCCTTGATACAGATGTGCCGACTCATTCAGCGAGTTCTGTCCAATCCACAAGTCAGTAAGCTGGTCAATGGAAGCAATGTACCAACGGATTTCGTCCTCTTGCACAATATCATCACCATTCAAATCTCGGTTACGTCCCAAGCAGGCAAACCACATCGTATTATAAGGAGACTTCAACTCACCCCAATACTCAGTAGATACATTCAATACGTCTGTCCACTGTAAGTAGTTATAATATTCACTTGTTGACGGCACTATGTTCAACGTATTCTCACGACCATTGCTGTGCGTGTTTCCATATCTACTATATAAATTGTCTTTGGTAACTAGCAACCGGTCAGTTTCCATCTCAAATTCTGTTCCCCATGCCGTTGTGACTTCCGTATTCGTCGGGTCATAGAACGTATAGATGGGCTTTTGCGAAATGGTTATCACGCTTTCAGCCAATGGAAAAGCCACGCGACTTTGCCCCTTTTGGCCAAGCAGGATTGTCCCCTTTGGC
>CALNEX010000021.1 GCA_939791845.1 uncultured Mediterranea sp.
ATTATCCGTGAAATCCGCGTAATCCGCGCCAAAAAACGCCGATAAATTATCATTTGCTTATGAACTACTACAGTACCAACCACCAATCTCCCGCCGCCACCCTCCAAGAAGCCGTGGTGCGCGGCCTGGCCCCCGATAAGGGCCTCTATATGCCCGAACGCATCGAGAAACTCCCGCATGAGTTCTTCGAACATATCGACCTGATGGACTTTCCCACCATCGCCTGCCACGTGGCCGACGCCTTCTTTGGCGAGGACGTGCCGCAGGACACCTTGCACAGCCTGGTGCGCGATGCCCTCAATTTCGACGTGCCCCTCGTGCCGGTGACCGACGGCCTCTATTCCCTGGAACTCTTCCACGGCCCCACGCTGGCCTTCAAGGACGTGGGCGCCCGCTTCATGGCCCGTCTGCTGGGCTACTTCATCCGCCGCGAGGGGGATACGGAAGTCAACGTGCTGGTGGCCACTTCCGGCGACACGGGCAGTGCCGTGGCCAATGGGTTCCTGGGCGTGCCGGGCATCCGTGTCTACGTGCTCTATCCCAAGGGCAAGGTCAGCACGTTGCAGGAGCGGCAGTTCACCACGCTGGGCGACAACATCACCGCCCTCGAAGTGGACGGCACCTTCGATGATTGCCAGGCCCTGGTGAAGGAAGCCTTCCTGGATGCCGACCTCAACGCCCACATGAAGCTGACCAGCGCCAACAGCATCAACGTGGCCCGCTTCCTGCCCCAGGCGTTCTACTACTTCTATGCCTACGCCCAGTGGCGGAAGCTGCAGCCCGAGGCCGATGCCCGCCGCCTGGTGGTGTGCGTGCCCAGCGGCAACTTCGGCAACCTGACCGCCGGACTCTTTGCCCGGCGCATGGGCTTGCCCGTCAGCCGCTTCATCGCGGCGAACAACCGCAACGACGTCTTCTGCCAATACCTGCAGACCGGCGTCTACACGCCCCGGCCCAGCATCGCCACCATCGCCAATGCCATGGACGTGGGCGCGCCCAGCAACTTTGCCCGCATCCTCGACCTCTACGGGGACGACCACGATGCCATCGCCCGCGACATGGCCGGTGCCACCTACACCGACGAGCAGATTGCCGAGACCGTCCGCGAGGTCTGGGCGTGCCACCGTTACCTGCTCGACCCCCACGGCGCGTGCGGTTGCCGTGCCTTGCGGGAAGGCTTGCACGAGGGCGAGGACGGCATCTTCCTGGAGACCGCCCATCCTGCCAAGTTCCGCGAGACCGTGCAGCGCATCATCGGCCAGCCCGTCTCCATCCCCGACCGCCTGCGGGCCTTCCTGGAGCGCGAGAAGCAGACGGTGGAGCTGCCGAAGGACTTCGCGCACTTCAAGGAATATCTGCTGGGGCAGTGAGCGTTTTATCCCGGTGGGTATGCCGGGTTACGCTCCGGTGGGTACGCCGGGTTATGCTCCGGTGGGTACGCCGGGTTATGCCCCGGTGGGGGTGCAGGGTTATAACCCAGCGGGTGTGCACGCTTATGCTCGTGCGGGTGTGCACGCTTATGCTCGTGCGGGTATGCACGATTTATTAATCCTATATTTATTGAAAATCAATTGTTATGTATCTGACATTGTTATCAGGGAATTTCCCTGCTTTTGTGAATGACATCCTGCCCAATCTGTGGGCAGGAGGCCTGGATTTGGGCAAACGCATCCTGGCTGCGCTGATTATCTTCATCATCGGTCGCCTGATTGTTTCGTTTATCAACAAGCTGGTGGCGCGCGTACTGCAACGCCGCAAGGTGGACGCCGGCGTCCAGACCTTCGTGCGCAGCCTGGTCAATATCCTGCTGATGATCCTGCTGGTGATAGCCGTCATCAGCAAGCTGGGTGTGGAGACCACCTCGTTTGCCGCCCTGCTGGCCTCGGCGGGCGTGGCGGTCGGCATGGCCTTGAGCGGCAACCTGCAGAACTTTGCGGGCGGACTCATCATCCTGATATTCCGCCCCTACAAAGTCGGCGACTGGATTGAGGCGCAGGGCGTGAGCGGTTCGGTGAAGGAAATCCAAATCTTCCACACCATCCTGACCACGGCGGACAACAAGGTGGTCTACATCCCCAACGGATCGGCCTCCAGCGGCACCATCGTCAACTACAGCCGCGAGGACACGCGCCGGGTGGACTGGACCGTCGGCGTGGAGTATGGCGAGCACTTCGACCGGGTGGAGGAGACCGTGCGCCGCATCCTGGCCGCGGACAAGCGCATCCTGGACACGCCCGCCCCGACCATCGCCCTCGGCGCCTTGGATGCCAGCAGCGTCAACATCACCATCCGCGTGTGGGTGAAGAACGCCGACTACTGGGGCGTGTACTACGACGTGCAGCGCGCCATCTACGAGGAGTTCAACCAGGCGGGCATCGGGTTCCCCTTCCCGCAACTCACCATCCACACGGCCAAGGACTGAGCCTCCGTTGGAGGAATGCGGGGTGCGGATTAAAAAATGTTATAGGGAGAACAACCTCCCCGCATTCTCGTTACATTTGCAGCGTTTAATCTAAACAACTTACGATTATGATTACAGAGAAACTACAAAGAGCAATCAATGACCAGATTACAGCCGAGCTGTGGTCGGCCAACTTGTACTTGTCCATGTCCTTCTACATGGAGAAGGAAGGTTTCAGCGGCATGGCTGCCTGGCTGAAGAAGCAGTCCCAGGAAGAGAACGACCATGCTTGCCAGATGGCATCCTACCTCATCAAGCGCGGCGGGGTGGCTTTCGTGGACAAGGTGGACGTGGTGCCCAACGAGTTTGGCACGCCCCTGGAGGTTTTCCAACAAGTATATGAGCACGAGTGCCGTGTCTCCAAGATGATTGACGAACTGACGGACATCGCTTCCGCCGAGAAGGACAAGGCCACGCAGGATTTCCTGTGGAGTTTCGTACGCGAGCAGGTGGAAGAAGAAGCCACGGCTTCCGGCATCGTGGAGGTGCTGAAGAAAGCCGGAGAGGGCGGCATCTACTACATTGATGACAAACTGGGTGCCCGCCAGTAAAAATGGCTGGTGCGAAAAGCCGGAGGGGCGCTCCATGGCGGATGCGCCCCTTTTTTGTATAGGTGCGGGAGGAGGGTCACAAGTCTGTGACGACCTTGCCGATCTCGCCTTCGAAGTTGGGCGTGAAGACGCCCTTGCCCATGCTTTCCCGAATCTCGTCGAGGCTCCAGAAGCGTCCCCCGTCCAACTCGTCCGAGGGGGTGACAGATCCGTCATACACGGTCTTGTGTACAAAGACCAGTTCCCGTTCGCGGGCAGACTCGAATACATAGTGGGTGACGGCTTGGGGCGTGAAGTCGGTGATGCCCAGCTCCTCGCGTACTTCCCGGCGGAGGGCTTGCTCCACGCTTTCGCCCAGGTCCACGTGGCCGCCCACGGCGGTGTCCCACTTGCCGGGCTGGATGTCTTTCCATGCGGGACGCTTTTGCAAATATAATTGTCCTTGGGAATTGAACACGTGCAGATGTACCACCGGGTGCAGCAGCTTGCTGCCGTTGTGGCATTCGCCCCGGGTGGCGGAGGAGAGGATGTTGCCCTGCTCGTCCACCACGGGGAAGAGTTCTTCGTTGTTGTCTTGGTTCATCAATGATAATTTATTAGCTACGAGTTACAAGCTACGAGCTACGAGTCAAGTTGCATTAGTCTTTTAGTGCACAGCTACTTGTAGCTCGTAGCTCATCACTTGTAGCTGCGGGGCTCCGCCCCGCTAAATTCCTATTTACGGCATCAGCAGCGACGAGTCCCCGTAGCTCAGGAAACGGAAGCCGCGTGCCAGGGCATAGTCGTAGATTTTCCGCCAGTCGCCGTGCACGAAGGCCGAGACGAGCAACAGCAGGGTGCTCTGCGGCTGGTGGAAGTTGGTCACCATGGCCTTTACTATCTTGTAGTCGTAGCCCGGGGCGATGATGATCTGGGTGCTGGTGTGCAAGGCCTCCATGCCGTGGCGGTCCAGATAGTCCAGGATGGCTTGCAGGGCCTCGGTGGCGGGGATGTCTTTCTTCTCGGCGGGAAGCTCGTAGGGCTGCCATTGACGGACGTGCAGCTCTTCCTCGGAAGCGTCGGGATGCTCCATCAGTGTGAGCCCGATGTGGTAGAGGCTCTCCAGCGTGCGCACCGAGGTGGTCCCGACGGCGATGGCTTGTCCCTGGTGGGCCAGCAGTTTCACGAGGGTTTGCCGGGAGACGGAGATGTACTCCGTGTGCATCTCGTGCCCCTCAATCTCCTCGCTCTTCACGGGCTTGAAGGTGCCGGCTCCCACGTGCAGGGTCAGTTCCTCCAGGTCGATGCCCTGTTGCTGCAGGGCGTCCAGCACGCGGGGCGTGAAGTGCAGGCCGGCCGTGGGGGCGGCCACCGAGCCTTTGATCTTCGAGTAGACCGTCTGGTAGGTCACGAGGTCGCTCTCCTGTGTTGCCCGGTTGAGGTAGGGGGGGATGGGCAGTTCGCCGAACACCTCCAGGATGTCGGCAAAGGTGACCTGCTCATTGTCCCACGTGAAGTCCACCCAGTGGCTGGTGCCCCGGCATTCCCCGCGGGTGGCGGTCAGGGTGACGGGCAGTCCGCGGACGGTCATCTTGCGGTGCAGGGGTCCTTCCTTCCATTTCTTCAGGTTGCCTATCATGCAGAGCCAGGCCGCGTGGCGGGTCTGCTGGAAGTTGAGGGCATAGTCGGCGGGCCGGACGGGTTCCAGGCAGAACACCTCGATGAGGGCGCCCGTCTCCTTGCGGAAGTGCAGCCGTGCCTGGATGACCTTCGTGTTGTTGAATATCATCAGGCTGCCCTGCGGGATATACTGCGGCAGGTTGTAGAAACGGTCTTCGCTGACTTCCCCGTGCCGGTAGAGCAGGAGCTTGGAGTGGTCCCGTTCGGGCAGGGGGAACTTGGCGATGCGTTCGTCCGGGAGGTCGTACTGGAAGTCCCGGATATGGATATGTTTGGGATTCTCGTTCATATATCTGTCTTTTGGGCGTGCAAAGGTACGGAATTATTTCTTACCTTTGTGCCGGTTATCCAAAATATAGCATTGTATGAAGATAGGAGATAAAGTTCGCTTCTTGAGCGAGGTAGGTGGAGGCAGGGTCACCGGCTTCCAGGGAAAGGATATCGTGTTGGTGGAGGACGAGGACGGGTTTGACATCCCGATGCCTGTCCGTGAGTGTGTGGTGATAGAAACAGACGACTACAACATCCCCACGCCGGCCCAGAAGGCGGACGTGAAGAAGAAGCAGGAGACCGGGCATCCCGCACAGGCCGAGGCCAAGGTGGAGAAGCTCGAACTCTCCACGTATCGCCAGCCGGAGACGCGCTCGGGCAACCGCCTGAATGTCTTCCTGGCCTTCGTGCCCGTGGACATCAAGGCCGTCAGCACCACGCCCTTCGAGGCCTATCTGGTGAATGACTCCAACTATTTCCTTTATTATACCTACCTCAGCGCCGAGGGCAATGCCTGGAGCGTGCGTTCGCACGGGGTGGTGGAGCCCAACATGAAGTTCCTGCTGGAGGAATTCGAGAAATCGGAGTTGAACGACCGCGAGCGTGTCTGCGTGCAGTTTATTGCCTTCAAGGACCGCACGTCGTTTGTCCTCAAGCCGGCCGTCAGCGTGGAGTTGCGGGTGGATGTGGTCAAGTTCTACAAGTTGCACACCTTCCAGCCCAGTGATTTCTTCGAGACGCCCGCCTTGCTCTATGATTTGGTGCGCGATGACCAGCCTGTCCGCCAGGTGCACGTCTCGGCCGAAGACCTGCAAGAGGCCCTGATGAAGAAAAAGTCCACCGACGCGCCTGCCCGGAAGCCCTATCCCAAGCCGGAAAACAAGGGGAAGAACGACCCCGTGGAGGTGGACCTGCACATTGATGCCTTGCTGGACGACACGCGCGGCATGTCCAATGCGGAGATGTTGCAATACCAGCTTCAGAAGTTCCGCGAGGTGATGGAGCAATACAAGAACAAGCGCGAGCAGCGCATTGTCTTCATCCACGGCAAGGGGGAAGGCGTTTTGCGCAAGGCTGTGCTGGACGAGCTGAAGCGCAAGTATCCCGCCTGCAAGGCGCAGGATGCTTCTTTCCAGGAGTATGGTTTCGGTGCCACGCTGGTGACCATTCATTAAAGTTTTGCTTTGCTGCTTATTTCCCAAAACAAACGTGTACGGTATGAAGAACAAAGGCTTTGGACATCGTTTCCCCTTGTTTCTGGCTGTGTTGCTTCTGGTAGGGGGGCCTCTCTTTCAAATCTCGTGTTCGAAAGGATGTCCCGATCCGGTGTCATCGGAGATGGAAGCCTTCGATGTTTTCTTCCGGACGCATTATGATTCCATCACCATTGCGCCGAGACAGGTGCGTGCGGAGGCCATCGGCCGGATGCAGGCGTGCCGGGACAGCCTGGTGCGCCACGATTACCTGGCATTTGTCCTGAAGACGTGCCTGGCCACGTTTGACGTGGATTCCGCCCGCCTCCTCATCCGGCAAATCGAAGCTTTCACGGACAGGCAGCCTTTCTCTCCCCGCCTGGCGGACCTGCGCTCCGAGTGCCTCAACATGAAGGGGAATGTATATGCCCGTATGGGTTACATGGATTCCGCCGAGGCTTGTTTCCGCCAATCCTATGAGCAACGCATGAAAGGGGTGCGGACGGATGTCGTGCCGGACATCCTCATCAACCTGGCCGATGCCTGCAACCGGCAGGGAAAGCTGACCCAAAGTGCCTACTGGTATCGGCGCGCCCTGCTTTTGTGTGATTCCCTTTATTTGCTTTCGACCCACAAGGTGCCCATCTATTACGGATTGGCACAGGTCTATTCTTCCTTGCGCGATTTTGAGTTGTGCGACCATTATTATGACCTGGCCGTGCGTGGTTATGACCAGATGTTGCCTTTTGAGAAGCACTTTTACCTGAACAACCGGGGCACTTCCTATTATTATCGGGGTGACTACCTGACCGCCATAGACTATTTCCGTTGGGCGGAAGGCCTGACCGATGACTATCCGGACATGAGCTATGAGCAGAACTTGAGCCGCCTGAACCTGAGTGATTGTTTTCTTCAGTTGGGCGAGGCGGATTCGGCGGCCAAATACCTGGGACTTTGCCAGCCTTTTTTCCGGAAGCTTGGCGTGAACACCGCTTTGTATTACCTGGACACGCAGCACATCCAGCTGGCATTGCTCCGCCGGGATTATGCCACGGCTTTCCGGGTGTTTCGGGAGGGCGTCTCTTCGAACGGCATTGACCCCGACCTGGTCCATATCCGCTATCAGTATCTCCGGCAGTATCACGAGGACGTGGGGGACTATCGCCGGGCCTATTATTTCCTGAAGAAAGATGCCCGTCTGGACGACTCCATCCGCAGCGAGCGCGTCCGGATGCGCACGGCCGACCTGACCTTGCGCTACCAGCAGGATTCTACGCTGATGGCCCACCGGGTGCTTCTGCAGGAGCAGCGCAACGAGGTGCTGGAGTTGCGCCAGGCCCAGTTCATCGTATGGGCCATAGCCGTGCTGGCCGTGCTCATTGCCTGCTTTGTCTATCTATATAATAAGAAGCAGCGTGCCCTGATGCTGGCGAAGAGCCGACGGATGGTCTCCACGCTCCGTCTGGAGAACATCCGCAACCGGCTTTCCCCGCACTTCATCTTCAATGTGCTCAATCAGGAAATGGCCGGCCTGAATGATTCCGAGCATCAGAATCTGTCTTCCTTGGTGAAGCTGATGCGCCGCAACCTGGAGTTGGCCGAGCATCTTTGCGTCACCTTGACGGAGGAGCTTGACTTTGTCCGCACCTTCCTTGAGTTGAAGCAAAGTTCCTTGGGGCCTGATTTCCATGCTGATATCACCATTGAACCGGATGTGGCCCCGGACGAGGTGATGCTGCCTTCCATGTTGATACAGATACCGGTGGAGAATGCCTTGAAACATGCCTTGAAGGACAAGGAGGGGAGCCGCCGTCTGTGGATAACAGCCCGGAGAGTGCCGGGGGGCATCGACATCCGGATTACGGACAATGGCGGAGGGTTCCGTCCCGACAGCCTCAACCGGGGTACGGGTACCGGGCTGAAAGTCATCATGCAGACCATCCAGATACTGAACCAGAAGAACCGGGAAGCCATTGACGTTTCCATCCGGAATGTCTCTTTGGCAGATGGGGAGGAAGGGTGTTGCGTGGCCTTCCGCCTGCCCGACCACTATGACTATGCTTTGTAACTAATAGTCGCGTCCTGATCCTTATTTTTGACCGCATAATCCATGTTTTGCGGCAGATAATCCCAATCTGCCTTTGTGGGTTTTGGAGGAAAACGATATAATCTTTATATTCGCTGCAAATTAAGGTATGTTTTGTAATGGACAAGTACAAAGTGGTCATAGTGGATGATGATGAGCTCTCGCGGGACAATCTGAGCTTTGCATTGGGCAAGGACGAAAGATTTTCCGTGGAGGGGATGGCCCACAATGGCAGGCAGGGCAAGAAACTCATAGCCAAGGTTCAGCCCGACTTGCTTTTCCTGGATGTGGAGATGCCCGACCAGACGGGGATGCAATTGCTTCAGGAAATGCGGGACAGCTTGTCTTGGACGATGAAAGTTGTCTTTTATACCGCATACGACAAATATGCCATACAGGCCATTCGCGAGGCGGCCTTTGACTATTTGCTGAAGCCTTTTGAAGAGCAGGAACTGAAGGATATTTTGGAGCGTTTTGTCAGTCAGGAGGAAGATAGGAATGTGCCGGCATGCATCGGTTCGTCCAAGCCGTTCACGCAGATGGGGCAGACATTCATCGTCTTCACGCCCACCAATGACATGCGGGCCTTGCGTCCCTCCGAGATAGGCTTTTTCCGCTATTGTTCGGAGCGGAAGCAGTGGGAAGTCTTCCTGAACAACCAGCCGCCTTTGGCCTTGCGCCGGGGTACTACGGCCGAGCAAATCATCCAATACTCCCCCAACTTCGTGCAGGTGCATCAGTCCTATATCATCAACATTGATTATCTGATGATTATCAAGGAAAGCAAATGCCTGCTCTATCCTCCTTTCGACAAGGTGACGGAGTTGCTGGTCTCACGGAAATATAAGAGAAAACTGCAGGAACGTTTCTGCTTGTGAAAGCTGGGCGGATTTTGCAATTCAATTGGTTAGGGAGCCGGTTTCCCTTGGTGGGAATACTGGCATAAAAAAGGCGTTGGACACAGGTCCGACGCCTTTTTCAGTTCATATCATCTGTTGTCAGTCAGAGATTCGTTTCCTTTATTTCACCTCGATGCCCTTGTTCTTCAGGGTGGCGTTCAGCACCTTGGTGTACTCGGCATACTGCTTCTCGTTCAGGGCCTTTTTCATCAGCTTCAGGTTGCCGTAGATGGCGTTGCGAAGCAATTTCTCCTGATTCTTCTTCGAAGAGTTGGCGCGCTTCATCTGTTCGTTGAAGTAATCGCAGATGTTGGCCACTTCTTCTTGCTGGTTGCCATTCAGTTGCAGATAGCTGCTCAGTTTGCTTACGTTGATGTTGCCTTCCCATTTCTCGTTGGTAGGCTGGTTACCGGCTGCAAAAGTTGCACTTGCCAGGCAAAATGCTGCTGCTAATGTCAATCCAAAACGTTTCATAATACTTTCTCCTTTTTAATTGTTAACCTAAAAACTAATCTTTCTCTAAAAGCTAATACCTATTGAAAACCATTCAAAGCGCCTTAGCTTTTTCTTTTTACCGATGCAAATGTAAGGGTATGTTTTATAACACAAAAATCTTTCAGGGGAAAACTGCGTTCCTACCCCCTATTTCTTGATGTTCGTCAATTGGCCGATATGAAAATGGGCGTTTTGAAACGTGTTTGTAACCAATCTGTAACAGAATATCTTGTTTGAGTGTGATTATGGAGGCGTATGCGTGATTTTGCTTTCTTTATGAACTTCCTTATATAAATAGGTGCGGGGATTGTCGGTGCCATGGCAGGACATGTTTCCGGGCAGGCAGTGGAAAAACTTTCGGAATCCCCGGCAAAGAAAGCATGAACCAAGCAGAAAAAATGGGCGAAGCTGCTTAAAAACTGTATTTCCAGCCTGGAAATGTGCATTTCCAAGTTAGAAATATGCATTTCCAGGCTGGAAATACATATATCTAAGCTGGAAATGAAGTTTTAGAGCGGCTTTGACGGTTTTTGGTGCGGTCTTCGTGGCTTTTTTCCCGGTGGCCGGATGTTTGTTTTCCGCCTGTGTGCAGCGGAGGAAACACCTCTTGTGGCGAGGTTGCGCGTGCTTCTGCTCGCATCTGGGATGGTTGAGGGGGGAAAATGCAGGCTGGTGCAAATTATTTTATAGAATTGTTTGGTTTATGTTATAAACTTATCTATCTTTGCAGCGGAGTTCGAACCCAAATGTGATTTCAATCGTAACAATTAACTTCTAAAAACAAAGAAAGAGTATGGAAAACAAGAGTTTGAATGAAAAGGAAAGCCTGGAACTGATCACGCGGATGATTCAGAACAGCAAGAAGAACCTGGAGCTGGGCAGCGGGAATATCTTCCTGTTGTGGGGGTATCTGTCGTTGGTGACGGCGGTTGTGGTGCTGCTGCTGGTGTGGCAGACGGGTGATATGCGGTGGAATTGGGTTTGGTTTGCCATTCCTGCCTTGGGATATCCCATGCAAGTTTATTTGGTGAAGAAAGAAAAAAAGCTCGTGCGTACTTATACGGATAAAGTGATAAAAGCGGTGTGGGAGATTGTAAGCATGGCCATGGCGGTGGCTGCTATCGCATTTTGCCTGGATGTGGCTACAGTCAAGTTTATTTTGCCGCTTATGGTGGCATTTGCCGGAATTGGGGTGGCCATTACGGGCGAAGTCATTAATGAGAGATGGATTAGAAACGTGGGTTCCATGTCATTTATCATAGCGGTATTTTCCATTACCAATGCTTTCAGCATCGGGCAATGGTATTATCACACGGTTATCTTCATCGTGTGCATCGTGCTGATGTTCATCATCCCCGGCCATCGCCTGAACCGCGAAGCCTGCCGTGTGCGAAAGGAGGCCGCCTGATGTTCAAGGAACTGAATCCGTTGTTGCACAGCGAGCTGCGCCTGGCCGTGATGTCCTTGCTCATCAGTGTGGAGGAGGCCGACTTTGTCTACATCCGCCAGGAGACGGGCGCCACGGCAGGCAACCTGAGCGTGCAGCTTGACAAGCTGTCCGCGGCAGGCTACGTGGAGGTGACCAAGACTTTCAAGGGCAAGAAGCCCTGCACGATTTGCCGCATAACTCCGCAAGGCATCCATGCCTTCGAGGAGTATGTGGAGGCGCTGAAGACGTATATCATGAAATGAGGGACAGCCTTTCCGCGATGAGTTGTTTATAAAACTCTTTCATTTCGTCCGGCAGGAAGGAAAGGGAGATGAATGGCATCCATTTGTCATGAATTTTGGGGAACTTGTTGAACAGGTTGGCTATCACCTTTTCTTCCAGTCCGGAGGCTTGCATGGCGGTTGTGAAGTCTGCTTTCTTGAGTTTGCGCTTCTTGCCATTCAGTGTCAGAGCCAGTTCTTCGGTGTCTTCGGGCATGACCAGTGCTGTGGAAAGCAGGTCGTAGGCAGGGGTGAGGGTATAGATTCCTTTTCGTTGGCTGTATAGGGAGAAATTCTTCAGGTGCATGTCCGCGTTGCCGGTTATCCAGGAAAACAGGACTTGTTCCCAGAAGTTGACCAAATCCAGCTTCGGCACGGCTGAGTATTTCTGTATGGCTTTAGCTATCTGTTCATACGAACCTTTGTATTTGTGTTCGGTGAGCCGTTCGGTGAGTTGGCACATATCCTCCATCGGCAGTTTTTCTCCTTTGGGCGTGCGGTCAATGCGCCGGGTAAGGTAGCAAAGCTCTCCATCGGCGAAGCGGACAAGGCTATGGGGGACGGCCTGGATTTTGGCCAATTCCGCCAGGTGCATGGTCAGGTCTTCTATTTCAGGCAGATGGGCGAAGCGGTCAGTTTGTGGTTTCAGGATGTATTTTCCCCATAAGCCGACGATGGTGAAGCGTGTCCTGTTCCCTTGGGGGCTTTTGTCTATGTCCAACGATAACTTGGCCTGCACGCCGGTCAGGGTGGTCTGGCTGCGTATCACTTGTCGGGCCAGTTCAGACAAGTTTTCCCGTGTGTAGGGCAGTTCGGGAACGGCGTGTGTTCCGAACATCTTTTGGGCGCAAGCCTTGTGGAAGTCCTTTTCTCCTTCCTTCAATTCTTGGTAGCAATATAGACATCTTGCCATGGTTATTCCTCCTCGTTTGTTAGGGGGGCAACGCCTACCGCCCCGATGCAGTCCTTGCAACAAGCCAGCAGCAATGACATACGGTCCCGTGCGTCAATTTTCCAATTCTTTTCTGCAATGTCCAGCAGCCAACCTTCCGGAATCAGTCCGTCGAAAAAAGGAAAAAGCACTTTGTCGTGAAAAGGCTTGTCGGTCAAGGGCAATGTCTGGCTGATGGCTTCGGCATGGTCGGAACCCAGGAAATCAGCGTCATACCGGAAAGTATAACCATTCTCGTCTTCCGTCAGTATGCCGGCTTTGTCATTTCGCAAGAAAACCACTGCTTGTTTCATACGTCATCGCTTTTAGTGATGGGGACTGCGCCTGCTTCGTAACCGAATAGGCTCAACACTTGGTTCACTTTGTCCAATCGGAGGGTCTGTTTGCCTTGCTCCAACTCGCGGATAAAGCGGAGGCCCACCCCCGATTTCTCGGAGAGGTCGATTTGCGTCAGGTTGTATTGCTTGCGCATCCTCTTTACAAATGTAGATAATGGGGTCGGATTCATACGTTTATACCCTTTTGGGTGCAAATATACACATTTATTGTTGTTTTACACCTTTTGGGGTATAAAATGTGTGTCTACTGAGTTAAATATACCCCAACGGGGATAATCCCGTTGCAGTCAGTCCACCACCCATGCCTTGTTATGCGCCCGGGTCTTCTTGGGGTCATAGTACATCCCCGTCCGGGTGGGAATCTTCAGCACATACGTGCGCCCGCTCTTGTTCTGCAGGAAGTCGTTGCGCAGCCAGGGATTGGCATCCTTCAGTTGGGCGTAGGTGATGCCCTTTTCCTTGGCGTAGGCGGCCAGGTCGGCGATGCCCGTGGTGACGGTGTCCGTGGTGCAGGGGATGGGCGGGTAGAGGTCCCGGCGTTTCAGAATGAAGCCGTATTGCTGGGGATTGCCGAGCACACTCTTCGCGGCCAGGAGGCGGAACATGTAGCGGGTGGTCTCCTCCACGAGCCAGAGGTCCACGGCGCGGTCCACTCCCTGTTTGGAGAGTTGGGTGGTGATGCGGGCCTGCCCGGCGTTGTAGGAAGCGGCCACGCAGAGCCAGCTGCCATACTTGGCGTAGGCTTGCTTCAGGTAGTCGCAGGCGGCTTCGGTGCTCTTCTCGATGTGGTAGCGTTCATCAATGTTGGCGTTCACCTCCAGGCCGAAGTCGCGCCCCGTGCCTTTCATGAACTGCCACATCCCGGCGGCTCCCGCACCGGAGCGGGCCAAAGGGTTGAGGCTGCTCTCGATGACGGCCAGGTACTTCAGGTCGTCCGGCAGGCCGTTCTTTTTCAGTATAGGTTCGATGACGGGGAAGTAGCGGTTGGCGCGTTTGATAATCAGCATCGTCGAGGAGTGCATGTAGGTGAAGGCCATCAGTTCGCGGTCCATGCGTTCGCGCAGGTCGTAGCGGTCCAAGGGTATGACCTCGTCGACAAAGCGCACCTGCTCAGGCACTTGCAGGGGCACGGTGTAGGACAAGGTTTCTGACCGGACGGAATCCCGTTCGGGGCGGAACTCGTCGTTGCTGACCAGGAAAGGAATGGCCGTGCCCGCGCAGAGGGCGAGGACGGCGGTAAGGGCGGTGTACTTGAGTTGGGATTTGTTCATATTCATTCAGTTCTGTATCGGCAACCTCTCCCATACATATCGCGGGATGAGTCGCCAGAAAAATACCAATATTTTATATCTCCAGTCGATGACGCAGACCCGCTCCTTGCGCTCCAGGGCGCGGACGATGCGGGCGGCCACCCGGTCGGGGCGCATCAGCATGGGGTAGTGCTTGTCGCTCCGGAGCAAGTCGGTGTCCACGAATCCCGGGCGAATGTCCGTGAAGCGGATGGGCAGGTGTTGCATCCGCGCCAGTTGCGCCAAGGCGTCGAGGTAGGTGTTCTGGAAGCGTTTGGTGGCGGAGTAGGCCGGTGCCGCGCCCAGTCCCTTGGTGCCCGCTATGGAGCTGATGGCGGCGATGTGCCCGCCTCCGTGCGAGCGGAACCAGTCGTAAGCCGTATTCGTTGCGCGGATGAAGCCTGTGACGTTGGTCTCTGCCGTGCGTAGCTCGATGTCCGGCGTCAGGTCGGGGTTCTGCCTCCCGATGCCCGCGCAGAGCAGGAAGAGGTCCATGCCTCCCAGGTCATCCACCAAGTCGAGGATTTGGCGGGGGCAATCCTTGGACGTGACGTCCATTTGGCGGAACTTTGTCCGGTCGGGTGCTTCGGCTTGGATTTGCCTTAACAAATCCTCCCTCCGGCCTGCCACACCCACCAGCCAGCCCCGGCCTGTGAGGAGGCGTGCCACCTCGCGCCCGATGCCCGAAGTGGCTCCGATGATGACGGCTCGTTTCATATTCTTCCGATTTTGTAGTCCATTTGGTATCATTGCGGGGCAAAGGTACATCATTTCCCAATAAAAAGCCGCGTATTTTTTGCATTTTGTCGGAATATGGCCTATATTTGTTTCCGTTTTCCGCTTTCGCGCGGAGACATGTTCCCTATGCAATCTTAACAACTAAAACCGATAGAGAAGAATGGAAAAGAAAATTGTCAATTCGTACGAAGATTTTGAGAAGCTGGTAGGCCAGCAGATCGGCGTTTCCGACTATGTGGAGATTACGCAGGACCGCATCAACCTCTTTGCCGATGCCACATCGGACCACCAGTGGATTCATGTGGACGTGGAGCGTGCCAAGGCGGAAAGCCCCTTCAAGAGCACCATCGTGCACGGCTATCTGACGCTCTCCATGTTGCCCTACCTGTGGAACCAGATTATCGAGGTGAACAACCTGAAGATGATGATCAACTACGGCATGGAGAAGATGCGTTTCGGCCAGGCTGTCCTCTCCGGGCAGCGCATCCGTCTGACCGCCTCGATGCAGTCGCTGGCCAACCTGCGCGGCGTGGCCAAGGCCGAAATCAAGTTCTCCATCGACATCGAGGGCGAACGGAAGAAGGCACTCGAAGGCGTGGCCGTTTTCCTCTATTACTTCAATAACTGATTATCGGGAGCGTAACTCCCTCCACAAGTGGCGCAGGGCCGCCACGGGGTGTACTCCTATCATGCGGGGACCGGCATAGCGCATCACCTGGCGCATCCGTTCCCGCATGTCGCGTTTATAGCAGTGCACGGGGCAGAGGCGGCACGTCTTCTTCTTCTCGCCGAAAGGGCAGCGGTCCAGGCGGGCGTGGGCGTATGCCAGCAATTCCCGGCACTCCGGGCACAAGTCTTGGTTCCCCTCCTTGCGGCGGCAATAGAGGCGAATCATTTGTTCGACAATGCGTTTCTCTTGGGCGATGCGGGACATAGTGGTATTTGTTAGTGTAATGAGGGGGCGAAATTATAAAAAAGCGGGCGGAAAGCAAAGATTCTTATGAAAAAGCCGTATCTTTGTTTGCAAAGAGAACCACGATGAAGAATATATCATCACATTAATTATGCTTTATGAAGAACGTGTTTTTCCCTGATGAGAACGTGACGTCCGATGATTTGTATTTCGTATGCTATATGATTGAGCGTGTGGCGCGTCAGTTGAAGCAACCCAACCGTTACGTGGTGAACCGCATGGGGCGGAAAGCCCTGGCGGAGAAACTTTCCGTGGCCAATGTGCTGCATTGCGAGAACCCGTTGGCCGTGGCTTCTGACTGGATTGATGAATTTGCTTTGGAGAAAGGGACGCATGACGTGAGCCGTGTAAATCCGGAGCTGGTTGAAGAGATTCCCACGGCTTTGCAGATGGGGAAGGTCTACGCCCGTCTTATCCTCTCCACGCTTACTCCGGAGGAAGAGTATCCCGATGCCATCCTGCGGGTGTATAACGATGCCATCTGCGATGTGCTGGATGATTACAACGGGAGTGCCTATTATGAGCCTTCTTATTATATCACCAAGGCCTATTACCAAGGAAATTTTAATTGAACGCTAAAATACTTGCAGATATGAAGAAACTACTATTCCTTTTGGCCTCGATAATCGTTCTTTCGGGGTGTGGCACCGTCCCCTTGACCGGACGGAAGCAGATATTGTTGGTGTCCGACCAGGAAGTGCTTTCCTCCAGCCTGACGCAGTACAAGGAATACATGCAGACGGCGCCCAAGTCCTCGTCCTCCAAGTGGGCGGCCATGGTGACGCGGGTGGGGAAGAACATTGCCGCGGCCACCGAACGCTACTTGCGCGAGAACGGGCTGGCCAGCGAGGTGAAGAATTTCTCGTGGGAGTTCAACCTCGTGAAGGATAACCAAGTGAATGCCTTCTGCATGCCCGGCGGAAAGATTGTGGTGTACGAGGGATTGATGAACCTCGTTTCTTCGGACGACGAACTGGCCGTGGTCCTGGGCCATGAGGTGGCGCACGCCGTGGCCAAGCACAGCAACGAGCGCATGAGCCAGCAGGTCTTGGCCCAGTATGGCGCGCAGATGCTCAACCGTTCCCTTTCGGAGAAGAGCACTGCCGTGCAGGCCTTGGCAAGTACGGTCTATGGCATCGGGGCGCAGGTGGGCGTGATGCTGCCTTTCTCGCGCAAGCACGAATCCGAAGCAGACTACATGGGCCTTATCTTGATGAAGATGGCAGGCTACAATCCCGATGTGGCCGTGACCTTCTGGCAGAAGATGTCCGCGGGCACCACCGGCTCCGTCCCTGCCTTGCTGAGCACGCACCCCAGCGACGCGCAGCGCATCAAGGACATACAGAAGGCGTTGCCGGCCATCAAGGCGAAGTATTGAACGCTAAAACCCTGCTTTTGCCTGAAACGTCATCCGCTCTCCCGTCACCGGATGCGTGAACTCCAGCCTCTCCGCGTGCAGGCAGAGCCTCTCGGCAGGTGTCCCGTAGAGGGCATCGCCCACGATGGGGCAGTGCAGGCCCAACGGATGGGCGGCATGTACGCGGAGTTGGTGGGTGCGTCCCGTCTGTGGATAGAAGGCGATGCGGGTGCGCCCGTCCTTTCGCTCCAGGACTTCATAGTCGGTAATGGCCGTCTTGCCGTGTACCAGGTCCACCACCTGCCGGGGACGGTCGTGCGGGTCGGGGCGCAGGGGGAGGCTGATGCGCCCGTGGTCGTCTGGCACCAGGCCCTCCAGCAGGGCGATATACCGCTTGCGGACAAGCCGTTGCTCGAACTCCCTTTGCAGGCATTGGTGCGCTTCTTTATTCTTCGCGATGAGCAACAGACCCGAGGTGTCCATGTCCAGCCTATGTACCTGGAGTGCCTGCGGATAACGGGCCTGCATCAGGGCCATCACGGAGGCGGCAGCTTCCTTGCCGGGCACGGAGAGCAGGCCGGAGGGCTTGTTCACTACCAGCAGCGCATCGTCCTCGTAGATGATTTCCAGTTCTTCTTCCTTTTCATTCCTTTGGGCCAATGGGTTGGGTTCCACGTCCAGGCCTTTCAACATGTGGCGCAGGATGGGGCCGCACTTGCCCGTGCACGACGGGTAGTAGCAGCCTTGCCGCCGCACTTCGGTCTGCGAGGGGGCACCCCACCAGAACTCGGCCATCGCCAAGGGCTTCCAGCCGTGCAGGTAGGCATATTGCAGCAGCTTGGGGGCGGCACATTCGCCCGCACCGGCAGGAGGAATGCGTTGCACGGTGTCGGCAAACAATTCGCACAAGTCTTTCACTTCGCCCCGGTAGTTCAGCATGCGGAATTGCCGGAAGAGGCGTAGTTGCAGGTCTGCCGAGCGCGTCTTGCGCTCGTGCTTCAAGGCTTGCAGGCGGGATGCGTGTGCCTCCACAGGCAGGCGGAGTGCGTCAACTTGTTCTTTCCAACGGCGTTCCAGGCGTTTGTATTCCGCTTTCTGGAACTGGCTCTCGCGGACGAGGGCACCGGCTTCTTCCGGGGTGAGGAGGGAGGTGCGGCGTCGCTCCTCGCGTTGTGCCTTGGCTGCTTTCAGGGCTTGGCGGGCGTTGTCCAGGGCTAATTCCGCTTCGGCTTCGGCTTGACGGAGGGATGTTTTCTGTTGCAGATATTCCGGGTCTTGCTCCATCTGCGCGATGCGGGCATTGAGGGCGGAGATTCCCGCCTCTTCCTGCTTGAAGAACCCGTCGGGTTGCAGGAGGTCATATATCGGGGGCACGAAGAACGGCAGTTGGTTCTGTCCCGCCAGTATGCCGGAGAAGGCGGCCAGGTATCCCACCTCTCCTTCGGCGGTCTGCACCACGAGCACGCCGAACATCTTCCCCTCGCTCCATTCGGGGTGTTGCGACAGATGCTGTTGCAACTCTTCTGCCGCACGGATGCACAAGGGATGTGGCGTGTAGCAGAAGGGGTAGGTGAACTGCGCGGGCAAGGGGATGCTGCTGATGTCTGTGTGGAAGGGGTGTAGCATATTATTTCAAGGAATCAGCAAGGGAACGGGGTTCGCGGCGAGTGTCCCATACATCAACAATCCATACTATCTCCTTCTCTTCTACATATCTGTAAATCAGTTTGTAGTGCTCGTGGATGACGAGGCTCCGGTAAGCGGGAAAGTGCTTTTGCAGAAGCGGTTCTTTAGGACCCAAGTATGGTGAAGCAGCAAGAAGGGCTGTGCTTTCTTTTATGCGGCGATACATACGTTGGGCTGTGTGTTTTCCCCATGTGGCTTCGCCATATTCCAATATTTCTTTGCGACTCTGCCGGGCGTGTGCATCCCATTTTACTGTAGCCATGGCAGTGCCTCCAGCAATTCTTTGTCTGCTTCTTCATCGCTCAATCCCCAATCGCCATATTGGGCTCTTTTCTCAGCTTGGGCAATACGGCTTTCCATTTCTTCTACGGTATATTGGCACGGGGCATGAGTTTTTGCTTTGGCTTCTTCCATCAGCTTTTCACTCAGCCAACGCTTGTTGTCTGCGCTTAGAGGCTGCAACATTTGCAGGATGCCTTCCAATGATACGGTTGCATTCATAATTTTATGGGTTAAGGGATTAGATAGCGCAAAGGTAGGAATAATTTCTTTACTTTGTTCTTACTCCGTGGAAAATCATTACCTCGCGGACTTTGTCTTGCGATACAGTTCCGCCACCAACTGGCACGCCGTCTCCAGCCCGATGCTGCCTGTGTTCAGCATCAGGTCGTAGCGGTGCGGGTCGCCCCACTTCTCGTCGGTATAGTATTCATAATGGGCCACGCGGTTGCGGTTCACGCGAGCTATCTCCGTGCGGGCCTTGTCGGCTGGTACGCTGTACTCCGTGGTGCAGCGTTGGTAAGCGCTTTCACGGTCGGTGTAGCAGAATACCTTGACGAGGCTGGGGAAATCCTGCAGGACATAATCCGCGCAACGTCCCACGATGATGCACGGTTCCTTGGCGGCCAGTTCGCGGATGATGTTGCTTTCTGCCACGAACAGCACGTCGTCCGGTGAGAGGCTTTGCTGGCGTGAGGACTCGTTGCCGTCCGTCAGAATGCACTTCAGCCAGTAGGAGGGGATGGATTGCTCGTTGCGGCGGATATAGGCTTCGTCGATGCCGCTCTTCTCTGCCGCCAGGTGGATGAACTGTTTGTCGTAGAGCTTGATGCCCAGCTCCTTGGCCAGCATTTCGCCCAACAGGTGTCCGCCGCTGCCAAACTCGCGGGCGATGGTGATGACCGTGTGCGGCATCTCTTGGGCAGGAACGGCCGATTGGGCGGATGTTGCCTGCTTGTCCGTTATCCAATCATCGATGAAACGGTAGTAAGGCGTGACGAAGTGCACGATGGGACCCACCAGCAGGGCGGCAATCACCGTGCCCTCGCGCACGCCGTATATCCCGTCCATGAAGCACAGCGAGAGGATGACGGCCAACGCCACCAGCGACCAGTCGAAGGCCAGCTTGAGGTAGCCGAAGTCCTTGTGGAACTTCTTCACCAGCACCCGCACGAAATATTCGCCCGCCATCATGGCCACGTCGGCTTTCACCTCCAGCGCGATGCCCACGGCCAGGATGATGCAGCCTGTCAGCAGGTTGACTATCTTGCTGACATAAGCCACCGGATTCAGGTCCTGGATGATGGACATGCAGAGGTCGATGCAGAGGCCGAAGAAGAAGGTGATGACTATCTGCGAGAGATACATCCGGAGGTCGTCCTTCACCTGCCGGCGCGTCATGAAGGGCAGCTCCAGCAGTACAAAAAGCAGGTTGAGGATGATGGTCCATTGCCCCATGGTGAGCGGGGTGAACATGCTGGCGACGTAGGTGATGCTGGTGATGGGCGAGGTGCCTAGTGCGGCCTTGGTGATGTAAGCGACTCCCATCGCGTTGACAAAGAGGGCGATGGCGAAGAGTGCATAACGCCTGAAAAGATATTTGTTTTGCATACTTGGAAATTTAATCAGTCTGCGCTTTCGTCAAAGCGCGTGCAAAGATACTGATTTTTCCGCAACTTTGGCAATATGGCTCCCAAGCTTTGGAAACGAAAAAACATAAAAAGGCGCGTATCCCCTGCGTGGCATGGAAATACGCGCCTATCTCGTTGGGATTCAATGATTCTTCTTTACATCAGGTTGCTGGCCAATTCGCTCAGTTCACTGCGCTCGCCCTTCACCAGGTTGACGTGTGCGAAGAGGGGCTGGTCCTTCATGCGGTCTATCATGTAGACCAGGCCGTTGGACTGGCTGTCCAGATAGGGCTGGTCAATCTGCTGGATGTCACCCG
>CALNEX010000022.1 GCA_939791845.1 uncultured Mediterranea sp.
GTCTCGCCCAATCCCACCATGATGCCGGACTTGCACGTGATGCCATTCTCCGCTATCTGCCTCAATACCTCCAGGCTGGTCTCATAGCGGGCGGCGCTGCGCACCAAGGGGCTGATGCGGCGCACCGTCTCCATGTTGTGCGAGAGGATGTCCGGTCGTGCGTTGATGACCAGCTGCACCAGTTCCTTGCGGCCTTGGAAGTCCGGGATGAGCACCTCGATGGTGGTGTCCGGGTTCAGGCGGCGGATTTCGGTGATGGTGCGTGCCCAGTGGGCGGCACCCAGGTCGGGCAGGTCGTCGCGGTCCACGGAGGTGATGACCGCGTGCGAGAGCTTCATCAGGCGGACGGACTCTGCCACGTGCAGCGGTTCGCCTTCGTCCAAGGGGAGGGGCTTTCCGGTCTGTGTGTTGCAGAACTTGCAGCAACGGGTGCAGATGTCTCCGCCTATCATGAACGTGGCCGTGCCGCGGCCCCAACATTCTCCCATGTTGGGGCAACGGCCGCTGCTGCAGATGGTGTGCAGGCAGTGCGACTCCACGATGCGCTTGGTCTCGGCGTAGCGTTCGTTGGAGGCGATGCTTATCTTGAGCCACTCGGGCTTGCGTACGTGTCCGCTCATTTCAGGTGGGTGTTGAAGAAGTTCGTGAGCTTGGTGTACAGGTGCATCCGGGTGTTGCCGCCATAGATGCCGTGGTTGCGGTTGGTGTAGACTTGCATGTCAAACTGCTTGCCCAACTGCACGAGGTGTTCGGCATACTCGGCGCAATTCTGGAAATGCACGTTGTCATCGGCCGAGCCATGCACCAGCAGGAGGTCGCCATGCAGCTTGTCGGCGCGGGTGAAGGCAGAGGCGGCTTTGTATCCGTCCGCATTCTCCTGCGGGGTGCGCATGAAGCGTTCGCCGTAGATGGTGTCATAATAATTCCAGTCGGTCACGGCTGCCACGGCCACGCCTGCCTTGAACACCGGGGTGCCCTCGCTCATGCTCATCAGCGTCATGTAGCCGCCGAAACTCCAGCCCCAGATGCCGATGCGCTCCTTGTCCACGTAGGGTTGCAAACCCAGGTAGATGGCGGTCTCCACTTGGTCATGGGCTTCCTTCACGCCCAGGTTGAGGTAGGTGCACTTCTCGAAGGCGGCACCGCGTCCTCCCGTGCCCCGTCCGTCCACGCAAGCGATGATGTAGCCTTGCGAAGCCATGTAGGTCTCCCAGCTGATGCTGAACTGATCCAGCACTTGTTGCGAGCCGGGGCCGCTATATTGGTACATGATGACGGGATATTTCTTGTTCTCATCGAAGTTCGTGGGCTTCATCATCCAGCCGTTCAGCGTGGTGCCGTCCGAGGTCTGGAAGGTGAAGAACTCCTTGGCGGGCATGTCATATTCGCTCAGCTTTTGGTTGAGGGCGGCGTTGTCCAGCAGGGTGGTCAGCACCTTGCCCGTATTGTCGTTGAGGGTGATGACGGTGGGGGTGTTCAGGTTGGCATAGCGGTTCAGGAAGTACTTCATGTCCGTGCTGAACTGGGCGGAATGGAAGCCTTCCCGGGGTGTCAGGCAGGTCTTCTTGCCCTTGCGGTCGGTCTTCCAGACGGCTTGGCGCAGGGGACTGCCTTCATTGCTGGTGTAGTAGAAAGTGCCGCTCTTTTCGTCATGGCCCAGGAACTGCTTCACTTCAAACTCGCCTTGGGTGATCTGCTTGGCGAGGTTGCCGTTCATGTCATACCAATAGAGGTGGCTGAAGCCGCTCCGTTCGCTCATGAAGACGAAATGGTTGGCATAGAAGCGGATGTTGTCGAAGGTGTTTTCCTTGATGTAAGTGTCCGTCTCGTCGCGCAAGGCCAGCTTGCAGACGGTGCTGCGCGGATCGGCGAAGTAGAGGTCGAAGCGGTTCTGATGACGGTTCAGGGTGAAGACGGCCAGCTTGTTGGGATCCTTGGTGAAGCGGATGCGCGGGATGTAGCCGTCGGCATCCAAGGGCAGTTTCAGCGTGCGCGTCACCTTGGTCTTGATGTCGAAGGTGTGGACGGAAACTTTGGAATTCACCTCGCCCGTCTTGGGATATTTATAGGTATAGGCTCCGGGATATTTCTCGAAGTCCTGGTTGTGCGGCTTTTCACCGGCATAGAGCGGGAAGGAGAAGGACGGCACGGCCGATTCGTCCCAGCGCACGAAGGCCAGCATCTTGCTGTCTGCGCTGAACTCCAGGGCGCGGTCCATGGCAAACTCTTCCTCGTACACCCAGTCGGGGATGCCGTTCAGCACTTCATTGCGCCGTCCGTCCGTGGTCACTTGGCTCTCGCTGTTGCCATAGAGGCGTTTGACGAGGAAGATGTTGTTGTCGCGCACGAAGGCCACCATCGACCCGTCCGGCGAGAACACCGGCACCTGTTGCGGTCCTCCGTCGGACAGGCGCTCCACCTTGTTGTTGATGGTTCCCTCAGCATTCCGCTTCAGGCTGTAGAGGTAATGGTTGGCCGTGTAGGAGTGGCGGTAGATGGGCGTCGTTTCCGTGGCGATGAGCAGCGTGTTGCCGTCCGGCGAAAAGCTGTAGCTGTCGAACCGCTCGAAGGGGCATTCGCGGGCCGTGGCGGCGTCGAACAGGACTTCCACTTGCTTGCCGGTCTTGAAGGAATACTTGATGACCTGCGTCCGGCTGGCATTCATCTGCGAATAATGCTCGCCGTCGCCGGGGATGGGGATGACGCCGTAGATGTTTTCAGGATAGAACGCGCCGCCCACGACTTCTTCCAGCGTGAGGGCTTTCTTGCCTTGCGCAGCCGTCCAGAGGGGCAGGCAGAGAGCGAGGAGCAGGAGGGTAAAGAATTTCTGTTTCATAAGGTTGATAGATTTATTTATGGGAGGCAAAGGTACATAAAGAAAACTATTTTCCCCAAGCATGAGTGGGGAAAATAGTTTTCTTTCCTAATAGGGAGTCTGGAGAATCAGAAGTAATTGTTGCGAATCTCTTTGGCAATGTAGCGGCCCATCAGCACCTGGCCTTCCACGTCGGGATGAAGTCCGTCGCGCAGGTACTTGCCCCGTGCGGAAGGTTGCTCGAACTTCTCGCAGATGCTGCTTTCGCCGTAGCAGTCAATCAATTGCACGGACAAGGCTTGGCATATCTTGCGAAGAATGGTTATTTTATGCAGGTTGGCTTCGTTGTGTTCCACACTGCCAGTTTGGATAGGCGTGCAGACAAAGACACGGCACTGGGGATAGGTCTCGATGATGGTCTGGATGGCCCAGCGTGCGCCGCCCGCCATGGTGGTCACGTCCACTTCGTCCAGCGTCTTGCCTTCCAATGCCTCTTCGGCACTGCCCAGGTTGACATCGTTGGTGCCCATGGAGAAGACAAAAACATCGGGCACGGGATAGGCTCCGCTCTTCACCTCGGCGATGAACTTCTGGATGTGCACCTTGGCCACGTTGTTGTGGCGCATCTGCAACTCGTGTTTGTCTTCTGTGGGTTGCCAGCCGCCGGAGATGCCTGCGAAATCCTCGCTGCCATAGTCCTGCGTGTCAGGATGGCAGGCCCAGGTGGCCGAGCCGACCGCCACATTGTGATGGGTGGCAAAGCCCAGCAGGTCTACCACGGTCTTGGACCATTGTTCGCCGGCTGTGATGCTGTTGCCGTCGCAGCCGAAATTCAGTTTGCTGAAGTCGGGGAAGAGGGACTGCGCTTGCAGTGCAGTCCCCAGTCCGCCGATGAGAAATATAAAACTAACCAGTAATTTCTTCATTGTATTCTTCAGATTTAAAGGGTCAGGCAAATCGTTCGATGACTTCCATGCACATGCGGCCGTTGTGGTAGGGGCACTTCCAGAACCCCGCCTTGTCGTCCGTGGTGTTCACCGTGCCGTCGGCGCGGACGCTCCAATGCCATTCGCCGTGCTCGCGGTCGATGAGATGCTGTTTGATGAACCGCCAGCAGTCGTGTGCCTTCTTCAAGCCCACCCCGTCGTCGAAGTGCTGGTAGAGGTTGAGATGTCCCACGACGTTCTCGGCCTGCACCCACCAATGGCGGTCAGTGTCGGTCTTCTTCTTGTCCACAAACGTCTCGTAGATCATGGCCCCGTCGGGCGTCAGCCCTTCGTCGGCTGCGGCGGCGATGTATTCCACCAGCGGCTCCACCTTGTCCAGCAGTTCCTGGTCGCCCAGCACGAGCGCGGCCTCATGGATAAGCCAGGAAGCCTCGATGTCGTGGCCGTAGGAGATGATGCGGTATTTGCTCTGCCAGTCGTCGTTGAAGAACAGCTCCAGGTGGCCTGTCTTGATGTTCAGGATTTTGGTCGTGAACAGCCCGATGAGGTTACGCAACTGCTTCTCCAGGCGCGGGTCCTTCCAGACGCGGTAGAGGTTGGCGTATGGCTCCAGGATGTGCAGGTGCGTGTTCATCGTCTTGCGCTCGTTCTCGTCCTTGTCGCTGAGGCGCATGTCGGCCATTTCGCCCCATTCGCGGCTGAGGGCCTCGCAGTAGCCGTTCTTCTTCGTGTCGAAGCTGTGTTCCTCGATGCTCTCGAAGAGGCAGATGGCATAGTCCAAGGCTTCCTGGTCGCCTGTGGCACGGTGATATTCGCTCAGGCCGTAGATGGCGAAGCCCAAGGCATATATCTGCTTCTTCGTGTCCAGAGGCTGGCCTTTGTAGTCCAGCGACCAGTAGACGCCGCCGTATTCCTTGTCATAGAAATGGTCGATGAGGTAACGCTTGGCGCGGGTGGCCGTCTCCAGGTACTCCTCCTTCTTCAGCAGGCGGTAGGCTGCCGAGAAGGTCCACAGGATGCGGGCGTTGAGGATGGCTCCCTTTTCCGCTTCCGGCATCAGTTCCTCCGTGCCGGTGATGCGCCCGTAGAAGCCGCCGTGCTCGCGGTCCGTCATTTTGTTTATCCAAAACGGGAGGATGTTCCGGGTCAGCTCCCCGTACATCTCTTCACGCATGTTTTTTACATCTATCATATCAATGCGTCTCCTTTCTTCTTTCTTTCAAATCGGCTGTAATCTTCTGCATCCGCGAGTAGTTCAGCGGATAAATGAATATGACTAAAATGGACAACAAGGCGATGCCTGCGGGGATGAAGCTCATCAGGTACTTCAGCCCGTTCAAGGCTTCGGGCGTCTGCACGGCATTCTCGGCGGTATTGTAGCCGAAAGCGGCCAGCAATGCCATCACAGCCCAGCCGGCAAAGGCGCCGCCGAACTTCTGTGCCATGGAGCCGGAGGAGAATATCAGGCCCGTGGATGCCGTGCCGTCCTTATGTTCGGCATAGTCGGCCACGTCGGCATACATGCTCCATATCAGAGGCGAAATGATGCCCGTGCAGATGGAAATCAGCACTTGGAACAACATCATCAGCCACCAGCCGGCCACCGTGTCGGGCACGAAGAAGAACAGCACGCTGAACAGCACCAGGCTGACCAGTGCCAGATAGTACGTGGTCTTCTTTCCCAAACGGGTGGAGAACGGAACGGCCAAAGCCACGCCCAACATGTTGCAGACCTCGCCAATCATCAGGAACAGGCCGGCGTAGAGCACGATGTTGAACACGCCGAAGTCCAGGAAGGCATTGGCGCTGACGCAATCCTTGAAGTAATAGGCAGCCGTGGCGCCGCGCACGGTGTTGAAGAAGTTGGAGAGCAGGGCGATGCCGTTCAGAATCCACCAGGGCGAGTTGGTCAGCAGCGACTTCACATCCTTGCCCAAGGATTTGCCGGATATGTTCTGCACGTGTTCGCGCGTCATGCTGAAGCACAGCAGGAAGCCGCAGAAGCAGATGCTGGCAATGACAATCATCGAATATTGCCAACTGTCGGCCTGCCCGTAGCCCATCGACTTGAACAGATTGCACAGGGGCTCCCATGCTCCCAGCGCGATGAAGCTGCCGCCGTAGGCAAAGAACATGCGGTAGGAGGAGAAGACTGTCTTCGTGTTCGAGTCATCCGTCATCACGCCCAGCATGGCACCGTAGGGCACATTGATGCCGGTGTAGACGGTCATCATCAGGATGTAGGTGGCATACGCCCAAATCAGTTTGCCGGTATAGCTCCACTCCGGCGTGGTGAACAACAGGATACCCGCAATGGCAAACGGGGCGGCAATCCATAGCAGGTAGGGACGGTAGCGTCCCCAACGGGTTTTGGTGCGGTCGGCAATGACGCCCATCATCGGGTCGGACACCGCATCCCAAATACGGGTAATCAGCATCAGCAGACCGGCATCGGCCAGCGTCAGTCCAAATATGTTGGAATAGAAGAACGGCAGATAATACGAGAATATCTTCCAGAACATCGACGAAGACATGTCTCCGAAGCCGTAGCCTACTTTTTCTTTCAGTGTTGCCATGGATTCAGGGATTAGTGTTCATCATTTCATAAGTTCCATGTTTTGGTCTATCAGCTTCTTCAGCGTTTCCACGGAAGCAGAGGTCGTGAAGCCGTCGGCAGGCGTGTTCAGGCAGTAGTCCACCAGTTTGTCCACCGTCGAGGTGGCCACGTGCATCCGCGTGTCGCTGGAAGCGTAATAGATGAACACCTTGCCGTCCTCGTCGGCAATCCAGCCGTTGGAGAAGAGCACGTTGCTCACGTCGCCCACGCGCTCCTCGCCTTCGGGCACCATGAACGCACCGGCGGGCGAAGCAATCAGTTCGGAGGGGTCTTCCAGGGAAGTCATGTACAGATAGAGCACATAGCGCAGTCCGGCGGCACAACCGCGGACACCGTGGGCCAGGTGTAACCAGCCTTTCGGGGTCTTGATGGGATGCGGGCCTTCGCCGTTCTTCACTTCCTTGATGGTGTGGTAATAGCGTTGGTCGATGATTTTCTCTTCCTTCACTTCGGCGTGCGTGATGTCGTCAATCAAGGCCCAGCCGATGCCTCCTCCGTTGCCGGCGTTGATGAAGCCGTCTTGCGGACGGGTGTAGAGGGCATACTTGCCGTCCACAAATTCAGGATGCAACACCACGTTGCGCTGCTGGCTCTTGCTCTTCAGGTCCGGCAGGCGTTCCCAGGTCTTCAGGTCCTTGGTACGGGCAATGCCGGCCGTGGCCGTGGCGGCAGAAAGGTCGCCTGCGGGGGCGTTGTCATCGTGGCGTTCGGCGCAGAAGATGCCGTAAATCCAGCCGTCTTCATGGGCGGTGAGGCGCATGTCGTAGATGTTGGTGGCAGGAACCACGTCGTCCGGCATCGTGATGGGGTAGTCCCAAAAGCGGAAGTTGTCCACGCCATTAGGGCTTTCGGCCACGGCAAAGAACGACTTGCGGTCGGCTCCCTCCACACGCACTACCAGGAGGTATTTGCCATTCCATTTGATGGCACCCGAGTTCAAGGTGGCGTTCACGCCGATGCGCTCCATTAGGTAGGGGTTGCTCTTTTCGTCCAGGTCGTAACGCCAGAAGATGGGGGCATGGGCAGCCGTCAGGATGGGGTATTTATAGCGTGTGAAGATGCCGTTGCCGTCTTCCACGGGGATGTTCGGTCTTGTTATCAGCTCTTCGTGCTTGCGGAAGAGCTCTTTTACTTGTGCATTGAAAGTTTGTTCCATAGGTGTTATTGTGTTAAGTTTGATTTGATTCCTTTGGTCCTTATTTATAAAGTTGTACGTCTGCGGCAAAGAGTGTCCGCGGGTTCTTGTAGAACTCCACGAAGTCGGCAGCTGAGGCTTGGCCGGGATAGGGGGCATAGAAGTGTGTCACCTTCTCGCGGGCATTACGCCACACCAGGACGTAGGACAAGCTGGGATATTTCTCCAGGGCAGGATAGAGGGTGCCTGTCCACCACTTGGCGTCGGGGATGCCTTCGTAGCCGATTTCCGTCACGGCAGGCACTTTGTCGTGGGTCTTGCCGATGGTCGTGATGATGCCCAGCATACGATCCAACCCGTCGAGGAAAGCTTGCTTGTCAAATTGGTAGGTATCAAAGCCGATGACGTCGATGAGGTCGTCGCCCGGATAGCGGGCCAGGTATTGGGTGGTGTCCTGCGGTTCCGTCCCCGACGAATAGGCATAGAGTGCATTGTCCACGCCGTGTACGCGGAGGCTGTCCACCGTCATGCGCCACAAAGTCTTGTATTCATCGGCCGTGCAGAGCTTCTCGCCCCACCAGAACCAACTGCCGGTGTGCTCGTGCCACGGACGGAAAAGTACGGGAATCTTTGTACCTTCGGGCGTTTGCAACGAATTCAGGAACTCTGCCACGCTGCTTAGCCAACCGGCAAACTTGGCGTGGTTCTCGCCGCCGGGCAGGATGGATTTCACCACCGTCGTGTCGCTCACGTCCCATGCGTCACCACCGGTCTTGGGATTGCGTGCGTGCCAACTCAAGGACACCATGCCGTCGCGCTGGTATTGCTTCAGGATTTCCTTGCGCAGGGTGTCAAAAGCCACCTTGTCCAAGTTCTTCGGACCGCCTAGTTCCACTTCGCCCAGGTCGAAGCTGATGACAGCAGGGTAGTCGCCACACACGTCTTTCACGTCCGAACGACCTTCCTCACCTTCCCAGCCGATGCCGTACACCGTGTCGTCGTGGTGTCCGAACATGATGCCTTTGTCCGGTGCCTTTTTTAGGTTGGCCAGCAGCGTTTCCGTTTCCGGTGTGCGTGTGGTTGTTGCTTTTTCGATGGTTGTCTGTTCTTTCTAGCCCGGGTTGCAGGCTGCGAGCAGGCCTGCCGTGAGAAGTACGGCAGCCATTGTCATTTTCTTCATATCCATGCTTTTCATTATAGTTATTGTAGTTCCTATTTGCAGCACAAAGGTAGCTGCTTGCAGGATATGATAATGATACTATTTTATCCTATCGTAACATTATGGGAACAAAAATGGAAAGACTGAGGAAATCTTTGTAATTTTGACCCCGCAAAGTAAATGAAGAGATGCCTTATGATACAAATCCGACTTTCCACTCCCGCCGACCTCCCTGTCCTGATGGACCTCTACGACAGTGGCCGCCGCATCATGCGCAGCAGCGGCAACCTGTACCAATGGACCAAAGGCTACCCCAGTGAAGAAATCGTCATGCAGGACATCACCCGTGGCAACAGCTACCTTTGCCTGGACGAGGCCGAACATCCCGTGGGCACCTTCGCCTTCATTGTGGGCGCTGACCCTACGTATGCCCGCATCTATGACGGGCAATGGCTGGACGACACGCACCCCTACGGCACCATCCATCGCATGGCAGGCCGCGAAGATGCCCGTGGCGTATCCGCGGCCTGTATGGAATGGTGTTATGCGCAAGTCCCCAATCTGCGGGCGGACACCCACCGCGACAACCGCATCATGCAACACATCCTGCTGAAGCACGGCTTCCGCTACTGCGGCATCATCTACCTGCTGAACGGGGACGAGCGGCTGGCGTACCAG
Organism: uncultured Mediterranea sp.; assembly: GCA_939791845.1. Taxonomy (GTDB): domain Bacteria; phylum Bacteroidota; class Bacteroidia; order Bacteroidales; family Bacteroidaceae; genus Bacteroides. Next base: position 9,352 of record CALNEX010000022.1, read on the forward strand.
AAAATAAGCCTTGGCAAACCGGCAGGCGGATAAGGGCATACCATATAGATTATCCGTACTTTTCCCGCAGTTCCTCCACGCTCATGCCGGTGAAATAGTCTTCGATGAAGTCCCAGCGTTGCGCATCGTCCAGACGGTCCGTGCCGAAGAAGAGGGCAAACAGCTCCATCTGCTCTTGGAATATCAACTCGTTGGTATCCAGAATCCGGTTGCGATAGTCGTCCGTGGCGGTCAGCTGCTGCAACAGGTCCGGGTCGTTGAAGCGGACAAGCACGCAAGGCGTCCCGCCCCCCTCCACGCTGAAGGACAGGCATCCCAGCATGGACAGCAGGTTGAGCAACGTATTGAGGTCGGAGAATGGCGTGCAATAGAAAGTCAGCCGGTCGCCCCGGTTGCCCGCGATGCGCTGGGCGCACAGCTTCTGGTAGCGGCCCAGCAGCAGGTCGAAGCCACGGGTGACGGTGAACAGCAGGTCGTTGCTCTCCTTCTTCTTCGCGCTGGTGATGTAGCTCACGCTGCGCCCTTCTTCCGTGCGGCTCTCCAGCAGCGAACCGATGAAACGCTTGGCCGAGCGCACGTCCATCTGGTGCTCCAGGAAAATCTGGCGCAATTCCTCTTCCTCGAATTTGCCCTTGCTCTTGATGAGGGCCATCTTCATCATGGCCGTCAGGCTCTTGAACAGGGCGTCCAGTTTTTGACGGATCACCTTTGCGTCTTCCTTCAGCAAGACTTCGTGCTTGCCCACCGACACGGCGCGTGAGCCTTCGCGCAGGGTGCCGTTGTTCAGCTTCTGCTTGAATTCCTTGTAGCCCAGTTCGGGGAAGCCTTCTTCCCACAACTTCTCAAGGCGGGCCAGGTAGATGTTCTCCTCGCCGGGGACGGGGGTGAGGTAGTCGGCATACATCTTTGCAAAGTCCGGGCCGGTCTTGTCCTGGATATACCCCTCGGTCAGCAGGTTGCGGGGGCTGACCTCCAGCAGGGGATGGCCGTAGCGGCGCGCCAGGTCATCCTCCAGCCACAGCAGGGCGGTCTTGGTGAACTGTCCCAACTCGGATTCATACTCCAGCTTGTTCTTGGTGCGCGGCAATTTCACCACAAACTCGAAGTCCGAGAGCGACACCAGCATCTCCGGCTTGCCGCCTTTCATCCGGTGTACCTCCACCAGTTTCTTCAGGATAAGCGCCAGTTGCTCTTGGGCGATGTTGCCCAGTTGGTGCAGCCGTTTCATATAATAGAAGTCCCGCTCGTGGAAGTCGGTGGCCGCCACGCCCTGCACGTCGGCATCACGGGCCGCACGGCCTATTTCCTGGATATAATCCACGAAGGTGCTGGACGGCGCCACGTGATACACGCGGTCGATGTCGCTGATGTCCACGCCCATGCCGAACGCCTTGGTGGCCACGATGAGCCGCTTCTCGCCGCTCTTGAAGTCCTGCACGATTTGCGCCTTCTCCTCGCGTTCCTTCTTGCCGTAATAGGAGGCCACCAGGTGCCAGTTCTGCGCCCGCACCCACGACTTGATGCGCATGTCGATGCCGCCGGCAAAGGGATAGTAGAGCAACGTCTTGTGCCCGTCCAGGTAATCCTCGACGCGGGCGGAGACGACGCGCTGCTTGGCCTTGTCGTAAGTCTCGCCCTCTTCGATGGCCATTTGCCGGATGTCGAAGCCGATGTTCCGGCGCTTCACCGTGCCCACGTAGAGCACGCACGGCTCCATCTGGAGCGAGCGGATAGTCTCGAACACCATGTCATTGTCGCCATTGGGATTCCAGACGGCCGTGGCGGTCAGGGCGAAGAGCGGGAAGGCATAGCCCAGCGTAGCCTTCAACCCCCGGAGGTAGCGGCCCAGGAACCAGTAGTCCACGCGGAACTCCTTGCCCCACGTGGTCACTGTATGCGCTTCGTCCACCACCACGAGGCCGATGCGGCGGTCGCCTGTGAAGTGGCGGATGTCGTAGGACAACAACAGCTCGGGCGAGAGGTAGAAGAGGTCAATCTCGCCTTCGCGCACCCGGCGGTACACCTCCGCCTTCTGTTCGGGCGAGAGGTCGGACGAGGCGTAGCCCACGCGGTCGTAGCCCACTTCCTGCAAGCTCTCCACCTGGTCCACGATGAGGGCTTTCAGGGGTGACACCACCAGGGTCAGCAGGCCGTGCGCGCGCCCCAGGTAGATGGCGGGCAACTGGAAAAGCAGGGACTTGCCCGCGCCCGTGGGAGCCGTCAGCAGGATGTTGTCCACGTTCGTTTCACCGGCAAGGGCTTTTTCCGCTTCGCACAGGACGTGTTCTATCAGTTGTCCCTGCGAGAGGCTGATGGTGTCCTTTCCCCGGGAAAGGTCATTGTATATTTCAAGGTCGCGGAAATCCTCGTAGCCGTATATTTCTTGTAGCAGCGCCTTCGCTTCGGGGCGGCAGGCATCGGGCTGTTTCCGTTCCTTCAGGCGGGGCAACGGTCGTGCAAGGTGGGTGTTGTCGGGTGTCGTCATAAATGTTGCTATATATAATAATTAGGTGTACGCAAAGGGGGCTTGTGACTATGCCCTCTTGCTTTTCCCGCCCAAAAGTAGGCATAAAAAACGAAAGCATGGCAAAGCATAACGTTTTTTATGCCTGTCCGCGGGAGTTTTGGATAAATGGCTAACTTTGCAGGGCAAAACATAACATAAAACCGAGCAGATATGAAAAAGATTTGTTTATTGCTTCTGCCGTTGCTGGCCGCCGCGTGCGGACAGGGCGGCCGGCAGGCCTCCGTGCAGGCGGACGAGCCTGTCCGTGTGATGACGTTCAACATCCGTTATGACAACCCGGCGGACAGCCTGGACAATTGGGCCTATCGCAAGGACCGCGCCGCCAAGGCCATCCGCTTCTATGACGCGGACATTGTGGGCACGCAGGAAGTGCTGCACAACCAGCTGGAAGACCTCCGGCAACGCCTGCCGGGCTATGAAGTCATTGGCGTGGGCCGCGAGGACGGCAAGGAGAAGGGCGAGTACAGTGCCTTGTGGTATCGCACGGACCGCTTCACCGCGAAAGAAAGCGGCTGGTTCTGGCTGAGCGAGACACCCGAAGTGGCCGGCTCCAAAGGCTGGGACGGCGCGTGCGAACGCATTGCCACCTGGGCCAGGTTGCAGGACAAGCAGACAGGCAAGGAATGCTTTGTGCTGAACACGCACCTGGACCACGTGGGCGTGGAGGCCCGCCGTGAGGGCGTCAAGCTGGTGCTGGACAAAGTGCAGGAACTGGGCGGTGATTTGCCGGTCATCGTCACGGGCGACTTCAATGCCGATCCGGAATCGGGCGTCATCAAGCAGGTGACCGATACGGCCGACCCCGAACACCTGACCGATGCACGCACCGTGGCCGCCTTGGTCTACGGGCCGGACTGGACGTTCCATGACTTTGGCCGTGTCCCCATGGATCAGCGTCAGCGCATTGACTACGTCTTCGTGAAGAACGGCCTGGAAGTCCTGAAGTATGGCATCCTGGCCGAGACCGAGGGCGATGCCTTTTTGTCCGACCACGCGCCGGTGCTGGTGAGTGTGAAATTTGCCACTGACAATCCATAAAAACGACCGTATATGCTTCTACAATTGTTTTTCGTGCTTGCGGCCATCGTGGTGGGCGCCCGCCTGGGCGGCATCGGCCTGGGGGTGCTGGGCGGTCTGGGACTGGCCGTGCTTGTCTTTGTCTTCGGCTTGGTGCCCACGGCCCCGCCCATCGACGTGATGCTGATGATTGTGGCCGTGATAGCCGCGGCGGGCTGCATGCAGGCTGCCGGCGGGCTGGACCTGATGGTGAAGTGGGCGGAACGGCTCCTGCGCCGCCATCCGCAACGCATCACGCTGCTCAGCCCGCTGGTGACATATCTCTTCACCTTCGTGGCAGGCACCGGCCATGTGGCTTATTCCGTCCTGCCGGTGATAGCCGAGGTGGCCGCCGAGACCAAGATCCGTCCCGAACGTCCGTTGGCCATTGCCGTCATCGCCTCGCAGCAAGCCATCACCGCCAGTCCTATCTCCGCGGCCACGGTGGCTCTGCTGAGCATGTTGGCCGGGTTTGGCGTGTCGCTGATGGACATCCTGATGGTGGCCGTGCCCTGCACGTTGGCGGGCGTGGCGGCCGGGGCCGTTTATTCCCTGCGGGTGGGGAAGGAGCTGGAGCAAGACCCTGAATTCTTGCGCCGTCTGGCCAAGGGCGAGCTGGAAACCTCGCACTACCGCACCCGCGACGTGGACAATCCGGGAAAAGCCCTGTGGTCCGTCATCCTGTTCCTGGCCGCCACGGCTGGCATCGTCCTGTTCGGCTCGATAGAAGGCCTGCGTCCCGTGTTCAACGTGGGCGGGGAGAGCGTCACGATGGAGATGTCCCACATCATCGAAATCCTGATGTTGACCGCCGCGGGCCTCATCCTGCTGGTCACCCGCACCGACGGGCTCCGGGCAGCGCAAGGCTCCGTGTTCCAGGCGGGGATGCAGGCGGTGGTGGCCATCTTCGGCATCGCCTGGATGGGCGACACGTTCATCAACGGGAACATGGCCGTGCTGAAAGGTTCGGTCGAGCACCTGGTCGCCCAGATGCCCTGGCTCTTCGGCATCGCCTTGTTCGTCATGTCCATCCTGCTCTTCAGCCAGGCCGCCACGGTCCGTGCCCTGTTGCCGCTGGGCATCAGCCTGGGCATTTCGCCCGCCGTGCTGATAGCCCTCTTCCCGGCCGTCAACGGCTATTTCTTCATTCCCAACTATCCCACCGTGGTGGCCGCCATCAACTTCGACCGCACCGGCACGACGCGCATCGGCAAGTATGTCCTGAACCATTCCTTTATGATGCCCGGATTGATAGCCACCGGGGTGTCTGTCGGCCTGGGATTGCTGTTGGTGCAGCTGATGTGATAAATATTCGTTTTTTTTCCGTAGCTTTGCGCCGATGAATCTAACATTAAGAATATATCCGGATATGGAAGAACACGAAAGACAACAAATCATCGCTCTGGTGAAGCGCGAGGTGGTTCCCGCCATCGGCTGCACGGAGCCTATGGCCGTGGCCCTCTGCGTGGCCCGCGCCACCGAGACACTGGGCAAGCGTCCCGAGAAAATCACCGCCCTGCTGAGCGCCAACATCCTGAAGAACGCCATGGGCGTGGGCATTCCCGGCACGGGCATGATAGGCCTGCCCATCGCCATCGCCCTGGGCGCGCTCATCGGCAAGTCGGACTACCAACTGGAGGTGCTGAAGGACTGCACGCCCCAGGCCGTGGAGGCCGGGAAAGCCTTCATCGACGAGAAGCGCATCCGCATCGCCTTGAAGGAGGGGATAGAAGAGAAACTGTATATCGAAGTGACCTGCGAGGCGGGCGGCGATACCGCCACGGCCATCATCGCAGGGGGACACACCGACTTCCGCCGCATCGCCCGCAACGGCGAGGTCCTGCTGGACAAAATGTCCGCCACAGCGGCTGAAGAGGAAGACAACGCCCCGCAACTGACCCTGCGCCGGGTCTATGACTTTGCCCTGACCGCCCCGCTGGACGAAATCCGCTTCATCCTGGAGACCGCCCGCCTGAACAAGGCCGCCGCCGAACGCTCCTTCACGGGCGACTACGGCCACGGCTTGGGCAAGATGTTGCGCGGCAACTATGAGCACAAGATTATGGGCGACAGCGTCTTCTCGCACATCCTTTCCTATACGTCCGGCGCTTGCGACGCCCGCATGGCCGGTGCCATGATTCCGGTGATGAGCAACTCGGGCAGCGGCAACCAGGGCATCTCCGCCACCCTGCCCGTCGTCGTGTTTGCCGAGGAGAACGGCAAGACGGAGGAAGAGCTCATCCGCGCCCTGATGCTGAGCCACCTGACGGTCATTTACATCAAGCAGAGCCTGGGCCGCCTGTCCGCCCTGTGCGGTTGCGTGGTGGCTGCCACCGGCTCCAGCTGCGGCATCACGTGGCTGATGGGCGGCGGTTATAAAGAGGTGTCCTACGCCGTGCAGAACATGATTGCCAACCTGACCGGCATGATATGCGACGGCGCCAAGCCCAGTTGCGCGTTGAAGGTCACCACGGGCGTGTCCACCGCCGTGCTCTCCGCCATCATGGCCATGGAGGGGCGCACCGTCACCTCCGTGGAGGGCATCATCGACGAGGACGTGGACCAGAGCATCCGCAACCTGACGAAGATAGGCTCGCGCGGTATGAACGAGACGGACCGCCTGGTGCTGGACATCATGACGCACAAGTAAGAAGAAACTGTTTGTCGTGTTTTAGGCGCGGATTTCGCGGATTTAACGGTTATATTTTTATACAAGCTGTGTAATCCGCGAAATCCGCGCCTGATTTTTCTTCATTTTATTCGCAGCAGCACCCGTCGCCACAGCCGTGGTGGTCGCCGCATCCGCCGCCGCAACCCTCGCAACCGCCGCCGCAGCCGCCTGAAAGCATCCGGGTCATTTCGGCAATCTCTTCGTTCGTGGCCGGACGGCTGGTCACCACTTGTCCCACGAAGTTCAGGTCGCAGCCTGCCAGGGGATGGTTCATGTCCATCACCACGACGTTGTCCTTCACTTCCACCACCGTGCCGTTGAGGCGTTGGCCTTCGGCGGTCATCATCGGAATCACCGCATCGGGCACCACGTGCTCGTCGTCGAACTTGCCGTCTATCAGGAAGACGCTCTTGGGCAACTCTATCACGTGTTCCTCGTCATATTCGCCGTAGGCTTCGGCACAAGGGATAGTGAAGTCGAAGGTGTCGCCCTCCGCCAGGTCCTTCACCTGGTTCTCGAAGGCGTCCAGCGTCAGGCCCATGCCGGAGATGAACTGGAAGGGATGCTCCACGGGGGCTTCCTCGCCGAAGTCCTTCACGCCGTCTTCCACCATATACATCTTGTAGGCCACGGTGATGTACTTGTTTTCTGCTTTTTCCATGAATGTCTTTGTTTTGAAGATGAATACTCGCTTTATCGTTTGTGGCGGCAAAGGTACGAATTTATTTTCTAACCCCTTGCGGATGGCAACCGATAAAGCTTCCCTTTCCCTGCCGGAAAACTGGCTGATGTGGCTTGTAAAGTCTGCCAATGCCGCTTGGAAGTTTCATTTCCAGGCTGGAAATATACATTTTTAGGCTGGAAATGTGCATTTCCAGGTTGGAAATATGTATTTTCAGGCTGGAAATGAAGTATTCTGCCTGTATTGACAACTTTTCCAGCGGTTTTCCGATGTTTTTCCCGGCACTTTCCGCCATTGGTGCGGGCCTTTGTGCCCACGGCTTCCCGCATCCGGCTTTTTGGAGTGACAAATCTGCACAAAAATGGACAAAATGTCGAGTTTCCTCCTTCATAGGGTTAAAATGGTTTTCGCAGGTTTAATAAACAGGGCACTTTGCTGACATTTTGTAAGCCGGAGGCCATTGGCACAATCTTTGCAACTTATCAGGCAAAGCGCGAAACCGAAAGGCGGAGGGCTTCCAAGGAATTATTAATAAAAACAACTTAAATATAGGAGATTACGATTATGACACCTTCAAGAAGAAATTACAATCAGAACTGGTTACCGAGCATCTTCAATGACTTCTTCGATAACGACTGGATGGTACGGTCCAACGCCACGGCCCCGGCCATCAACGTGACTGAGAGTGACAAGGACTACAAGGTGGAAGTGGCCGCTCCGGGCATGACGAAGGAAGACTTCAACATCCAGCTGGGTGAGGACAACGAGTTGGTCATCACCATGGAGAAGAAGAACGAGACCAAGGAAGAGGACAAGGAGAGCAGACGCTACCTGCGTCGCGAGTTCTCGTACACCAAGTTCCAGCAGAGCCTGGTTCTGCCGGACGACGTGGAGAAGGAAAAGATCAGTGCCAACGTCACCGACGGTGTGCTGACCATCGACCTGCCGAAGTGCACGCCCGAAGAAAAGGCCAAGGCCAACCGCGTCATCGAGATTCATTGATGGACGGCTGACAAGTAAAAGGAAAATCCCTTTCTGCCGCAAAAGGTGGAAAGGGATTTTTTTTGCCAACTGCTTATACACCCTCAAGGCAACAATCCGCGAAAATACGGATAGCGGTTGGTTAAAAGAAGTTATAAAACAGATTATGAAAACTTTCCGCGCTGGAAAAGTTTCTATTTTTGCGGCTTCATAGGGATTGAATATGAAAGAAGAAGATATACTGAAAGCCATAGAAGCCGCCCTGCTGGCCGGTGCGGAAATCAGGAAGGTCTATGAGGACCCGGACGCCGATTTCCAGGTGGAAAGGAAGGTGGACAACTCCCCGTTGACCATAGCCGACCGCCGGGCGAACGAAGTCATCACCCGGGTGTTGCAGCAGATGCCCTATCCGATACTGAGCGAGGAAGGGAAACAGCTGCCCTACGCGGAAAGGTCTGCGTGGAAAGAATTGTGGGTGGTGGACCCGCTGGACGGGACGAAGGAATTCATCAAGCGCAACGGGGAATTCACCGTGAACATCGCTTTTGTGCGCGAAGGCGTGCCGGTGATGGGTGTCATTTACGTGCCGGTGAAGCGGGACTTGTATGTGGCCGCCGAAGGTATCGGTGCTTTCAAGCTGGCGGACATTACCCAGACAGGTTCGTGTTCGTGGCAGGAGCTGACGGAGCGGGCCGTGCGCTTGCCGGTGGAGGAGGAGCGGGACACGTTTGTCGTGGTGGCTTCGCGTTCGCACTGCACGCCGGAGACGGAAGCCTACATCGAACGGATGAGGCAGGAGCATGGGCAGGTGGAGTTGCGCTCCAGCGGCAGTTCCTTGAAGATCTGCCTGGTTGCCGAGGGAAAGGCGGACGTGTATCCCCGCTTTGCCCCCACGATGGAGTGGGACACGGCGGCAGGGCATGCCATCGTGCGTGCGGCCGGAGGTGAGATTTGGCAGGCGGAGAAGCCCGAGCCGTTGCAATATAATAAGGAGAACCTGTTGAATCCGTGGTTCATAGTAATGAAGAAGTGAGTATGAGTTTCGAGATAATCTTTGTACTGCTCGGCCTGATAGGGATGCTGGTGGCGCTGATCATGGACAAGATGCGCCCGGGCATCGTGTTGCTGAGCCTGGTGGTGCTGTTCATGGTGGCGGGCATCATCACACCCAAGCAGATGGTGGCTGGGTTCAGCAACCGGGGCATGATTACTGTGGCCCTGCTGTTCCTGGTCAGCGAGGGCATCCGGCAGAGCGGGGCGTTGAGCACCGTGGTCAAGAAACTGTTGCCGGAGAAGGGCACATCGGTCACCAAGGCGCAGCTTCGCATCCTTCCCATCGTCAGCGCGTTCTCGGCTTTCCTGAACAATACGCCCGTGGTGGTCATCTTTGCGCCCATCCTGAAGAACTGGTCGAAGAAGGTGGGGCTGTCCTGCACGAAATTCCTCATACCCCTGTCCTACGCCACGATATTGGGCGGCTTGTGTACCTTGATAGGCACGTCCACCAACCTGGTGGTGCATGGCATGATGATAGACAAGGGGATGGAAGGGCTGAAGATGTTCGACCTGGCCTACATCGGCATACCCATCACGGTGGCAGGCTTGGCCTTCATTATCCTGACTTCCAAGAAACTGCTTCCCGCCGAACGCCCGGACAACTTTGAGGAAGAAGAGAGCGATGCCGCCGAGGACACGGGGCGTCACGTAGTGGAGGTCGTCCTGGCTTCCCGCTTTCCGGGCCTGAAGCGCAAGTTGAAGACCTTCGACTTCAAGCGCCGCTATGGTGCCGAGGTGAAGGAAATCCGCCAGAACGGACAGGTGATTACGGAGAATCTCGGCGAGGTGCGCTTGCAGGAAGGCGACACGCTGGTGCTCCTTGCCGATGATGCCTTCACCAAGACGTGGGGCGACTCGTCCGTCTTCCTGATGATGACCAACGGGCAGGAAATCCCCACGAATCCCGTGCCTGCGTGGAAGAAGTGGACGGCCCTGGCCTTGCTCATCGTGATGATTGTGGGTGCCACCATCGGAGAGTTGCCCTATTTCCAGGAACAATTCCCCAAGGTGAAGATGGATATGTTCTTCTTTGCCTCGGTGACGGCCGTGGTGATGGCCTGGCTGAAGATGTTCCCGCCCAAGAAATATACGAAGTACATCAGTTGGGACATCCTGATCACCATTGCCTGCGCCTTTGCCATCAGTGCGGCGATGGAGGAGTCGGGCCTGGCGGCCTTGATAGCCGACTTCATCAAGAGCGTGGCCGGCTCGCTGGGCGCCTGGGGAGCGTTGGCCTTGCTCTATCTGGTGACGCTCGTCATCACCGAACTGATTACGAACAATGCCGCGGCGGCCTTGGCCTTCCCCTTGGCACTGGAGACGGCGGCCAAGTTCGGGGTGGACCCGATGCCGTTCTTCATTGCCATCTGCATAGCGGCTTCCGCAGGCTTTGCCACGCCCATCGGCTATCAGACGAACCTGATCGTGCAGGGCGCGGGCAATTACAAGTTTACTGATTTCGTGAAAGTCGGCCTTCCGATGGACTTGATAGTGATGATAATATCCGTCAGCTTGATTCCGTTGATTTGGCCGTTCACGAGTGTAATATAAATTAGGCGCGGATTACGCGGATTTCACGGATATGTTATTTGTGAAACCATTGCATTCATAAATTCTATGATAAAACTTAATCCGTGAAATCCGCGTAATCCGCGCCTAAAATCCATTGATAAATTATCATTTTATGGAACAACATATATATCCGATATTCGACAAGATGCTGGCGCGTGCCGACAAGGAGAAACTGCTGGGCCAGCGCGGCCTGATGATTTGGTTCACCGGCCTGAGCGGTTCGGGCAAGAGCACCATCGCCATTGCTTTGGAGCGCGAGTTGCACAAGCGGGGCATCCTCTGCCGCATCCTGGACGGGGACAACATCCGGAGCGGCATCAACAACAACC
>CALNEX010000023.1 GCA_939791845.1 uncultured Mediterranea sp.
GAAGTAGTAGTCGTATTTGCGTTGCTGCTCCTCGTCCGTCTGGGCGAAGGCGGTGTACGTCCCCGACAAGAGGACGGCGGCCAGCAGCAGGAAGATTTTTCGCATGGCGTTCATATAAAAGTCGGATAATTGATTTTCAGGCGCGGATTACGCGGATTACACGGAATGCGTAAGAAATGACACGAAGGAAAATCCGTGAAATCCGCGTAATCCGCGCCTGAAACATTATTATTTCTCTCCTGTGTGCCCGAATCCCCCGGCGCCCCGTTCCGTCTCGTCCAGCGAGTCCGTCGGCAGCCAGGCGGCCTGCTCGTGGCGGGCGATGACCATCTGGGCGATGCGTTCGCCGTCTTCGATGATGAACGGCTCGTCGGAGAGGTTCACCAGGATGATGCGTATCTCGCCGCGGTAGTCGGCATCGATGGTGCCCGGCGAGTTCAGCACCGTGACACCCCGCTTCAGGGCCAGGCCGCTGCGGGGGCGGATTTGTGCCTCATAGCCTTCCGGCAGGGCGATGTAAAGCCCCGTGGGCACCAGGCAGCGTTGCAGGGGGGCCAGCGTGACGGGCTGGTCCAGGTTGGCGCGGAGGTCCATGCCGGCGGACAGGGCCGTGGCATACGCGGGCAGGGGATGTTTCGAACGGTTGACGATGGGTATGTTCAGCATAATTTTGCAGTTCTTGGTTAAAATATGCGGCGAAAGTACGGATTTTGACGCTAAATAGTGGTACATTTGCAGTTAAATAATATAAGTGACGGTGCAAAATTGCCCGCCCGCGTCCGCCCATATCCCCGTCCGAGGGCGGAGGTACGCCTAAGCACGGGCGCGGGTACGGGTAAGCACGGGCGCGGGTATCTGCGCCTGGAGGCTAAGAATCACGGACTTATAAATAGGAATTTAGTTTTGGCGCGGATTACGCGGATTTCACGGATATATTATTTGTGAAACCATTGGAATTCATAATCCTATGATAAAACCTAATCCGTGAAATCCGCGTAATCCGCGCCAAAAAACACCGATAAATTATCATCTACCCAATAGCAATGGACTGGCATACCCTTCTCTCCGCCAAGCGGTTCGGCTTGGAAGAATATCACCGGGACCACCCCGAGAACCGCTCTGAATTCCAGCGCGACTACGACCGCCTTATCTTCTCCGCCCCCTTCCGCCGCCTGCAGAACAAGACGCAGGTCTTCCCCCTGCCGGGCAGCATCTTCGTCCACAACCGGCTGACGCACAGTCTGGAGGTGGCCAGCGTGGGCCGCTCGCTGGGCAACGACGTCGCCCGCCTGCTGGTGGAGCGGCACCCGGAGCTGCGGGACACCTTCGTGCCCGAAATCGGCGCCATCGTCTCCGCCGCCTGCCTGGCGCACGACTTGGGCAACCCGCCCTTCGGGCATTCCGGCGAGCGCGCCATCTCCACCTTTTTCTCCGAAGGAAAGGGGTTATCCTTGCGGGACATCGAGGTGGACGGCACGCGGCTTACTCCCGGGCAGTGGGAGGACCTGACCCACTTCGAGGGCAACGCCAACGCCTTCCGCCTCCTGACCCACCAGTTCGAGGGACGGCGCAAGGGCGGCTTCGTGCTGACCTATTCCACCCTGGCCGCCATCGTGAAGTATCCCTACGCCTCCAGCCTGGCGGGCCGGAAGTCCAAGTTCGGCTTCTTCACCACCGAGGAGGAGGGCTACCGCCGCATTGCCGCCGAGCTGGGCATCAGGCAGGTGCAGGACCACCCCCTGCGCTGCGTGCGCCATCCGCTGGTCTATCTGGTGGAGGCCGCCGACGACATCTGCTACCAGATCATGGACATCGAGGACGCCTACAAGCTGAAGTTGCTGACCCTGGCCGAGACCCGCGACCTCCTGCTGGGCTACTTCGACGACGCGCGCCGTGGGCGCCGCCTGGACACCCTGCGCATCGTCAGCGACACCAACGAGCAGATTGCCTACCTGCGCTCCAGCGTCATCGGCCTCCTCATCCAGGAGTGCGTCCGCGCCTTTGTGGACAACGAGGAAGCCATCCTGGCGGGCACCTTCGACGGCCCCCTCATCCGCCGCATCGCCCCGCGCCCCGCCGAGGCCTACGCCCGTTGCGCCGACGTGGCCCGCGAGAAAATCTACCGCTCCAAGGACGTGCTGGACATCGAGCTGGCCGGCTTCCGCATCATCAGCACCCTGCTCGAGCTGATGCTGGACGCCGTGCGCTGGCCGGACCGCGCCTACTCGCGCCTGCTCATCAACCGCGTCTCCAGCCAGTATGCCGTCCGCGCCCCCAGGCTTTATGAACGGGTGCAGGCGGTGCTGGACTATATCTCCGGCATGACGGATGTCTTCGCCCTCGACCTGTACCGCAAAATCAACGGAAACAGCCTGCCGGAGATATCCTGAGGAAGGGGGCAGGCGCGGAAGCCCTTTAATATTAAATAATGATAAATATCGCCTCCGTGTCACCTCCGATTCGCGGAACTCGGTATCTTTGTCTTTGTGAAACCATAAAACCCTAACCGATTATGAAACGTAAGAATTTCCTGCCCCTCCTCGGGGCGCTGATGCTGGGCGTGCTCAGCGCGTGCAGCAGCAAGATGGGCGAGCTTTCGTCCGACTATTTCACCGTGACGCCCCAGGTGCTGGAGGCTGTCAACGGCCAGGTGCCTGCCACCATCAACGGCAAGTTCCCGGAGAAGTACTTCAACAAGAAGGCCGTCGTCGAGGTGACGCCCGTCCTCCGCTGGGACGGTGGCGAGGCCAAGGGCCAGCCCTCCGTCTTCCAGGGCGAGAAGGTGCAGGGAAACGACCAGACCATCTCCTACAAGATGGGTGGCAACTACACGATGAAGACCACGTTTGACTATGTGCCCGAGATGGCCAAGTCCGAACTCTACCTGGAGTTCAAGGCCACGGTGGGCAAGAAGACCGTGGAAATCCCGGCCGTGAAGATTGCCGACGGCGTCATCGCCACCTCCGAGATGGTGGAGCAGACCCTCTCCAGCGCCACGCCCGCCACGGGCAACGATGCCTTCCAGCGTGTCATCAAGGAGAAGAGCGAGGCCAACATCATGTTCCTCATCCAGCAGGCCAACATCCGTGCCAGCGAGCTGAAGAACGCCAAGGACTTCACGCAGGAGGCCAAGGCTGTCAACGAGTCTGTCAACAAGAAGATAACGGACGTGCAAATCTCCGCATACGCCTCGCCCGACGGTGGCCTGGACCTGAACACCAGCCTGGCCGAGAAGCGTCGTGACAACACCGAGAAGGCCCTGACCAAGGAACTCCGCAAGGCGGACGTGAGTGCCGCCGTGGATGCCGAATATACCGCCGAGGACTGGGAAGGCTTCCAGGAACTGGTCAGCAAGTCCAACATCCAGGACAAGGAACTCATCCTGCGCGTACTCTCCATGTACACCGACCCCGAACAGCGCGAGCAGGAAATCAAGAACATCTCCACCGTCTACAGCACCCTGGCCGATGAAATCCTGCCCCAGCTGCGCCGCTCGCGCCTGACGCTGAACTATGAAATCATCGGCAAGTCCGACGAGGAAATCAGCACGCTGGCCCAGAACGACCCGTCGCAACTGAGCCTGGAGGAACTGCTCTATGCCGCCACGCTGACCGACGACCCCGCACAGAAGGAGGCCATCTACCAGAAGACCGTCGCCCAATATCCCGACGACTACCGTGCCTACAACAACATCGGCAAGCTGGCTTACCAGGCCGGCGACCTGAAGAAGGCCGAGAATTACCTCAAGCAGGCCCTGCAACGCAAGGATGCCCCCGAGGCCAATATGAACATGGGGCTGATAGCCATGAAGAAAGGCGACATGGCCGCTGCCGAGGCCTACCTGGGCAAGGCCGCCGGTGCCGAGGGCCTGAACGAGGCGATGGGCAACCTCTACATCGGACAGGGCAAGTATGACCAGGCCGTCAGCAGCTTCGGCGACCTGAAGACCAACAGTGCCGCCCTGGCCCAAATCCTGGCCAAGGACTACAACAAGGCACGCACCACGCTGGACGGCGTGCAGGCCCCGGACGCTTACACCAGCTACCTGAAGGCCGTGCTGGGTGCCCGCACCAACAACCCGTCTGCCGTGACTGCCAACCTGCAGAAGGCGGTGGAGGCAGACCCGTCGCTGGCCAAGAAGGCCGCTTCGGACCTGGAGTTCGCCAAGTATTTCACGAACAGCGATTTCGTCAGCATCGTGAACCGCTGATGCTCCCTTGAATTTTGATACGGGCGCGTTTCCCCTCTGCGGGATGCGCGCCTTTCTTATTTTCAACAAACGCTATAAAGCCTTAAAGTTTTCTGCCGCTTCTTGCACATCTCCTGCAAAACCGCTACATTCGGACACGAATAATACCTACACGGTCAAACCTTTAAAAGCAATCCTGCCATGGAGCAATCTCTATTTTGGCTGGTGCCGGCATCTTCGGTCTTGGCACTGGCTTTCGCGTGGTACTTCCACCGTCAGATGATGAAGGAAAGTGAGGGAACCCCTCAGATGATGAAAATCGCCGCCGCCGTCCGCAAGGGGGCCATGTCCTACCTCAGGCAGCAGTACAAGGTCGTGGGCATCGTCTTCGTGTGCCTGGCCCTGGTGTTCGCCGTCATGGCCTACGGCTTCCACGTGCAGAACTCGTGGGTGCCCATCGCCTTCCTCACCGGCGGCTTCTTCTCCGGTCTTTCCGGCTTCCTGGGCATGAAGACGGCCACCTATGCCTCGGGCCGCACGGCGCACGCCGCCCGCCGCTCGCTCAACTCCGGCCTGCGCATTGCCTTCCGCAGCGGTGCGGTGATGGGACTGGTGGTCGTGGGGCTGGGCCTGCTGGACATCTCCTTCTGGTATCTCCTGCTCGAGGCCGTCATCCCCGAAGACGCCTTGACGCCCGGGCATAAGCTCTGTGTCATCACCACCACGATGCTGACCTTCGGCATGGGCGCCTCCACGCAGGCTCTCTTTGCCCGCGTGGGCGGCGGCATCTATACCAAGGCGGCCGACGTGGGCGCCGACCTGGTGGGCAAGGTGGAGGCGGGCATCCCCGAGGACGACCCGCGCAATCCCGCCACCATTGCCGACAACGTGGGCGACAACGTGGGCGACGTGGCCGGCATGGGCGCCGACCTCTACGAGAGCTATTGCGGTTCCATCCTGGCCACGGCCGCGCTGGGTGCCGCCGCCTTCCTCCATGCCGACGACACGGTGATGCAGGTCAAGGCCGTCATTGCCCCCATGCTGATAGCCGCCGTGGGCATCCTGCTGTCGCTTGTCGGCATCTTTGCCGTGCGCACCAAGGAGAATGCCCGGATGAAGGACCTGCTGGGCGCGCTGTCCCTGGGCACCAACCTCAGCTCGGTGCTCATCGTGGCCGCCACCTTCCTGATATTATGGGCGTTGGGCATCGACAACTGGAAATGGCTGTCCTGCTCTGTCGTGGTGGGCCTGCTGGTGGGCGTGGTCATCGGACGTTCCACGGAGTACTACACCTCGCAGTCCTACAAGCCTACCAAGCAGCTCAGCGAGAGCGGAAAGACGGGGCCGGCCACGGTCATCATCTCCGGCATCGGGCTGGGCATGCTGTCCACGGCCATCCCGGTTGTTGCGGTGGTGGTGGGCATCATCGCCTCCTACCTCTTTGCGTCCGGCTTCGACTTCAACAACGTGGCCATGGGCCTTTATGGCATCGGCATCGCCTCCGTGGGCATGTTGTCCACGCTGGGCATCACGCTGGCCACGGATGCCTACGGACCCATTGCGGACAATGCGGGCGGCAATGCCGAGATGTCCGGCCTGGGCGAGGAGGTGCGCCGCCGCACGGATGCCCTCGACTCGCTGGGCAACACCACGGCCGCCACGGGCAAGGGCTTTGCCATCGGTTCCGCCGCGCTGACGGGACTCTCTCTGCTGGCTTCTTATGTCGAGGAAATCCGCATCGGCCTGGACCGCCTGGGCACCACCACGCTGACCGTGGGCGGCGAGCAAATCCCGTTGCAGGACGCCACCTTCTTCGACTTCATGCACTATTACGATGTCACGCTGATGAATCCCAAGGTCTTGTCCGGCATGTTCATCGGCTCGATGATGGCCTTCCTGTTCTGCGGCCTGACGATGAACGCCGTGGGCCGTGCCGCCTCGCGCATGGTGGCCGAGGTGCGTCGCCAGTTCAATGAAATCAAGGGCATCCTGGACGGCCGCGCCGAGCCGGACTACGAGCGTTGCGTGGCCATCTCCACCAAGGGCGCGCAGTGCGAGATGGTGGTGCCTTCCCTCCTGGCCATCGTTGCTCCCGTGGCCACGGGCCTCATCTTCGGCATTCCGGGTGTGATGGGCCTGCTCATCGGCGGCCTCAGTGCAGGCTTCGTCCTGGCGGTCTTCATGGCCAATGCCGGCGGCGCGTGGGACAATGCCAAGAAATACGTGGAAGAGGGCCACTTCGGCGGCAAGGGCAGCGAGGTGCACAAGGCCACCGTGGTGGGCGACACCGTGGGCGACCCCTTCAAGGACACGTCCGGCCCCAGCCTGAACATCCTTGTCAAGCTGATGAGCATGGTGGCCATCGTCATGGCCGGGCTGACCG
The DNA here is from genome assembly GCA_939791845.1 of uncultured Mediterranea sp. GTDB lineage: Bacteria > Bacteroidota > Bacteroidia > Bacteroidales > Bacteroidaceae > Bacteroides. Next base: position 6,573 of record CALNEX010000023.1, read on the forward strand.
TGGCGTGGAGCCTGTTCTGAACAACCCTTGTAAAGACGTGGCGTGCCGCGTCTCCTGTCATCTGTTCCATCGGCGATGCAGGAGGCGCGGCACCTATATATTATATAAGGTGTGGCGGAATATGGACAAGGCTTGCACCGGAGGCTTTGCCTGTCACTTTCTGCCGGGTGAAACTTCTGAGGAAAGCCCCGCTTTTGCTATGTGGACATGGCAAAATCGGCTCTTTCCCCCGTTGAATATTGAAATAGTGTTAAAGCGGCCGCCAAGCCTGAAAATTTCTTAGCATTCCTATATCTTTCTACATAAATATTTGCTTACCTTTACACCAACGCGCAATATCATATTGCTTAATTTAAAAAATCACATTATGCTAAAAGGACTTAAATCTATCAGCGCATTGCTCCTATGCTGTGCCATTTATGGCGGGACGGTGCAAGCAGCGCCCAGTGAAAGGCAAGTATCGCAAGCCAACCAGCAGCAGGATGGCACTTGCACGGGTGTAGTAGTGGATGAAACCGGTTTGACAGTTATCGGTGCATCCGTAGTAGTTAAAGGTACGACCAACGGGGCCATCACGGATCTCGATGGCAAGTTCTCCATCAAAAATGTAAAGCCTGGAGATGTCATCCAGGTTACCTACGTGGGCTATTCGCCCGTGGAGGTAACGTGGAACGGACAACCGCTCAACATCACGCTGAAGGAAGACAGCGAGTTGTTGGACGAAGTGGTAGTCGTAGGTTATGGTGTTCAGAAGAAAGTGAACGTGACGGGTGCCGTTTCGATGGTGGAATCAGATGTGCTGGAGTCCCGTCCTGTTGCCAATGTGTCCCAAGCCTTGCAGGGCCAGATTCCGGGCTTGAACTTGGGTATTGGTACCGGCGGTGGTGCGCTGGACGGCAAAATGACCATCAACATTCGTGGTGCAGGTACCATCAGTACGGGTTCGAGTGCCTCTCCGTTGGTCCTGATTGATGGATTGGAGGGCGATATGAATTCGCTGAATCCGGATGATATCGAGAACATCTCTGTGTTGAAAGACGCTTCTTCTTCTTCTATTTATGGCGCACGTGCTGCATTCGGTGTGATTTTGATCACCACCAAGAGCGGACAGAGCGGCAAACCTAAGGTGAACTACTCGGGAAATGTTCGTTTCAACGATCCTATCGGACTTCCGACCGTGTCCAACTCCTATGATTTTGCCACGGCATTCAATGCGGCCAAGGTGAATGATGGTGGTGGTGTCATGTTCAACGAGGAATATATGCAACGTATCCAGGACTATATGGCCGGTCGAATTACGACGACTACCATTCCCAATGGTACTAAGTGGGCTAAATGGAATGAAGGTTCCAATGACAACGTGAACTGGATTGACGAATTTTATGGACGTTGGGCTCCCTCGCATGAACACAATATCAGTGTGAGCGGCGGTAGTGAGAAGATGCAATACTTCTTCAGCGGTAGCTTCTTGGACCAGCAGGGCCTGATTCGTCATGGCGAGGACACTCAGAAACGTTACACGTTGAACGGAAAGATGACGGCGGAACTGGCCGACTGGATTAAGTTTACGTACTCCACGAAGTGGACACGTACGGACTATGAACGCCCGACATACCTGCAGGGCTCTTTCTTCCACAATGTGGCGCGTGAATGGCCTATCCATGCCGCTTATGACCCCAATGGTTATCCGATGAATGAAAGCGGTATCCAGCAGATGGAGACCGGTGGTATAACCCGCCGCCAGACGGACATCTACACCAATCAGTTGGCCATCGTTATCGAACCCATCAAGGATTGGCACATCAACTTGGAGGGTAGCATTCGTACCAACACGCAATACCTGCACAGCGAAATCCTGCCGGTATATCAGTGGGATGTCAACGGTAATCCCGTGGAAATGTCTTGGTTGGTTGGTGGTGGCGGTCTTGCCCCTGGCGATAGCCAAGTGGAGGAATACACCTACCGCGAGAACTATTATGCCACCAACCTCTATACGGATTACTCCAAGACGTTTGACAGCGGCCACTACTTCAAGGTGCTGGCAGGTTTCAACGCCGAGAAGTACACTACGCGCCAGATAGACCTCACACGCAACGGCCTTATCACGCCGAATGTGCCCACTATCAATACAGCTACAGGTGCCTTCAACGGATCCGGCGAGTACCAGCACTATGCCGTGGCCGGTTTCTTTGGTCGTCTCAACTACGCTTACCAAGACCGCTATATGGCTGAGGCCAATATCCGCTATGACGGTTCTTCCCGTTTCGTGGGTGACAAGCGTTGGGGGCTCTTCCCTTCATTCTCCGCTGGTTGGAACATTGCCCGTGAACCGTTCTTTGAGGATCTCTCCGAGAAGACCACCATCACGACTTTGAAACTGAGAGGCTCTTGGGGTGAACTGGGTAACACGGCCACCAACAACTGGTATCCATTCTACCTGACGATGCCCACGGGCAACAACTATGGTTGGTTTGTCGGTGGCAACTCCCTTTCTTATGCCAATATGCCGGGGCTGGTCAGCTCGTCGCTGACATGGGAGACTATCCGCTCCTGGGATATCGGTTTGGACTTCGGCTTGCTGAACGGACGCTTAAACGGTAGCATCGGCTACTTCGTCCGCAAAACCCTTGATATGGTGGGCCCAGCTCCTGAGTTGTCTAGTTTGCTGGGTGCCAGTGTGCCGAGCGTTAACAACTGTGACTTGAAGTCTTATGGTTTTGAACTCGAATTGGGCTGGCGCGACGATATAGGCGACTTCTCGTATGGCGTAAAGTTCAACCTGTCTGATGCACAACAGGAAGTGACAAGCTATCCTAATCCTTCCAAGAGCTTGGGTAGTACTTACTATGATGGTATGAAGCTGGGTGAAATTTGGGGCTACACCACTATCGGCATTGCACAGAGCGATGAAGAGATGGCTAACCACTTGGCCAACGCCAATCAAGATGCTTTCGGCAGCAACTGGGGTGCCGGTGATATCATGTATGCAGACCTCAATGGTGATGGTCGTGTAAATTCTGGTGCCAATACAGTAGATGACCCGGGCGACCGCCGCATCATCGGTAACAGTACGCCGCGTTTCAACTATGGTATCACGCTGGATGCGGCTTGGAAAGGCTTTGACCTCCGCCTCTTCTTCCAGGGCGTGGGCAAGCGCGACATTTGGGCCACCGGTACTTACTTCTGGGGACCGGACGGTGGTAATGAATGGCAGTCCAGTATGTTTGACGAGGCTTTGGATTACTGGACACCGGAGAACACGGATGCTTATTTGCCGCGCCCGTCGTTCACCAGCCGCAACAAGCAGGTGCAGACCGGTTACTTGCAGAACGGTGCTTATTGCCGTCTGAAGAACTTGACGGTAGGTTATACTTTCCCGAAAGTTTGGACGCAGAAAGCTGGTATTGAGCGCCTCCGCCTTTACTTCTCTGCTGATAACCTGCTGACGTTCACTTCGTTGAGCAATGCGTTCGATCCGGAAGCCAACGGCGATGCTTATAATAACAGTACAAGCAACTATGTCGGAAAGGTATATCCTTTGCAGCGTGTGCTTTCCGTAGGTGTAAACATTAACTTCTAAATATTGCTAAGACAATGAAACTACATAGAAAACTATTTGCAACAGGCGTGGTGGCAACCTCCCTGTTGACTTTCACGGCTTGTAATGACTTCCTGGAATTGGAGCCGCCCTCGAATGTGACTCCGGAAGCTTACTTCCAGAATGATGAGCAATTGGGTGCTTATGCCATTGCCCGTTACAACGACTTTTTCTCGATGCCTTCCGGTTGGGGGCAGGGAACCATTATTAATGGGGATGCTGCCACGGACAACATGGCTGCCACCAATCCTAATTCCAGTCGTTTTACCAAGGACCTTTGGTTGGTGCCCCACACCCAGAGTGGTGGTTTGGGCTTCGAGCAGATTCGTTACTGTAACTACTTCTTCCAGCAAGTATTGCCCAGATATGAATCAGGTTTTTATTCATCGTATGCAAATGCCGATCATTATATCGGTGAGATGTATTTCCTGCGTGCTTGGGCTTACTTCTCTCGCCTGAAGACGTATGGTGACTATCCCATCGTGTCGGAGGTAGTGAGCGATAATAAAGACGACCTGATGGCACACGGCACCCGCATGCCGCGCAACGAAGTGGCCGACTTCATCCTGAGCGATTTGGACAAGGCCATTTCCATGCTGAATGACAAGGGCTTCCTATCTAACAACCGTATCAACAAACAGGTTGCTCTGTTGGTGAAATCGCGTGTGGCTCTTTATGAGGCATCCTATGAGGAGTATCATCGCGGTACAGGTCGCGTGCCGGGCGATGCCGGTTGGCCGGGCTTCCGTGTGCATCCCGATTATTCGTTCGATGTGGACGCTCATATCAACGATTTGTTGACGCAAGCTACGGATGCTGCTAAGCAGGTGGCCGACAACATCCAGTTGACCGAAAATACTATGGTCTTGGATCAAAATCCCGCAAGCCCGGGTACTGGATGGAATCCTTACTTTGAAATGTATGCCAGCATGGATTTGTCTGGCGTGGACGAAGTCCTGATGTGGAGACAATACGGCACAGCCTCAAATTCCAGTGCCTTAGTGCAACATGGTGTACCTGCCTATATTGCCAGTAGCGGTGGTATTGGCTTGCTGAAAGGCTATGTGGAGAGCTTCCTGATGGCCAACGGCCTGCCCATCTACGCAGCAGGTTCAGGCTACCAAGGCGATGTTACTATAGACAATGTGAAGGCTGACCGTGACGGACGCCTGCAACTCTTTGTCTTCGGCGAGAGCAACTACCTGCCGTTCACGACTAACAACCGTGAAACTATCTATAACTTTACCCCCGTGCTGGCTCCCACGCGTACCGACCAAATGGGTGACGTGACGGGTTACCGCATCCGTAAGGGCGAAAGTTTCGACTGGGAACAAAACAGCTTTGGTGACGGCAAGAGTGAAACAGCTCAAATCGTATTCCGCGGCACAGAAGCTTTGCTGAACTACATCGAGGCTCAATATATGCGCGATGGCAATTTGGACGCAACTTCGCAGAATTACTGGCGAGCCATCCGTAGTCGTGCCGGTGTAGACACTGACTTCCAAAAGACCATAAACGCCACGAATATGAGCGAAGAGGCCAAGGGAGACTGGGGTGCTTACTCAAAGGGAACTTTGATTGATCCTACCATGTATAACATTCGCCGCGAACGCCGCTGCGAATTTGTAGGTGAAGGCTTCCGTTGGGACGACTTGGTACGTTGGTGTTCCATGGATCAATTGGTGAACAACCCGTATATGCCCGAAGGCGTGAATTTCTGGACAAGTATGTACCAGACGGCTATTTATACCGAGATGCATACCGAAGCCTCTTATGTGGAAGGTCCCACGGATCCTGATGCCAATGTCTCCTCCAGAGAGGAAAGTGTATATATCCGTCCTTACCGCATCAATTCGGGAAATGCCGTGTTTGATGGTTACACTTGGATGAACGCACACTACAACTCTCCGCTTCCCATCCGTGAGATTCAGTTGTTGTCTGCGGATGAAAGTGTGGATAATTCCGTGCTCTATCAAACGTGGGGTTGGCCGACAGAATCGTCAATGCCTGCCGAAAAGTAAGAATAACTTTTTTAGCATAACAATAGGCAGATTCACAAAACATAGGTTTTTGAGTATTGTATGAATCAGGAAGTTTCCCTGTCACCGTGAGGTGGCCGGGAAACTTTTTTTATGCCTGTTGGGGAAGAATAATATGAGGTTTCATTTGCAAACTCGCCAAAATCCGCTTATTTTTGTCCGAGGAATCATAAAAAGGAGGAGGAGACAATGAGCAATTACATCCGTTTTGATTGGGCGATGAAACGCCTGCTTCGCAACAAAGCCAATTTCGGGGTGTTGGAGGGATTTCTGACGACCTTGCTGGGCGAACGAATTACCATTCAGAAGTTGCTGGAAAGTGAAAGCAACCAGGCCGATGAGTTCGACAAATATAATCGTGTGGATATCTTGGCCGAAGACAGCAAAGGTGAATTGATACTGATAGAAGTGCAGAATAACAACGAGTATGCTTACTTTCAGCGTATGTTGTTCGGCACATCCAAATTGGTGACCGAATACATTAACAGAGGAGAAGGTTATGCCAAAGTACGCAAGGTGTACAGCGTGAACATTGTCTATTTCTCGCTAGGGCATGGCACAGACATCGTTTATCATGGAAAGACGGAGTTTCGGGGCATCCATAATGGTGAACTGTTGGAACTGACTCCATTTCAGAGGCAAACTTTCAAGGTGGATGCAGTGAGCCAGCTTTATCCGGAATACTATATATTAAAGGTGAATGACTTCAATCAAGTGGCCAAAACCGCGCTTGAAGAGTGGATATATTATCTCAATACAGGTGACATTCCCGATGGTGCCTCTGCCCCCGGCCTGGAGGAAGCCAAAGAACGCTTGAAACTGGATCGTATGACCAAAGACGAATTGAAAGCCTATTACCGTCACCTGGATAATATCGTCATCCTGCGCGACAATATCTTCACGGAGCGTGCTGAAGGCCGTGCCGAGGGTCGTGCCGAGGGTCGTGCCGAGGGTCGTGCCGAGGGTCGTGCTGAGGGTCGTGCTGAGGGTTTCCTCGAAGCCAATCGGCGGAACGCCCGTGCCATGAAATCCAAGGGTCTCCCCACGGACATGATAGCCGAAATCACCGGCCTGTCTGTGCAGGAAATCAATGACTTGGATGAAGGGCAACCCTCCTGCTGAAGGCTGCCGGAGTGATCAACTGACGGCTGTCCGAGTGTTCAACTGACGGCTGGGGGTAGTGTTCAGTTGAACACTCGGACAGTGTTCAGTTGATGGCTCGGAGAGGGATTTTTAAGACTATAAACTGTTAATGCCATATCGTTATGATCAACAGACAACTTCTTCGCCCGGAAAGCATCATCGTCGTAGGGGCATCGAACAACATACACAAGCCGGGGGGCGCCTTGCTGCGCAACCTGATTAACGGCAAGTTTGCCGGCACGCTCCATGCCGTCAATCCCAAGGGAACCGAGGTGCAGGGTGTCCGTGCCTATCCCTCCGTGCAAGAGGTGCCGACGGCCGACCTGGCCGTGCTGGCCATCCCTGCCGCCGCCTGTCCCGAGGCTGTGGACGTGCTGGCGGAAAAGGGTGTCAAAGCCTTCATCATCCTTTCGGCAGGCTTCGGCGAAGAGACGCACGAGGGTGCCCTGCTGGAGGAACGCATCCTCCGGACGGTGAACGAGCACGAGGCTGCCCTCATCGGTCCCAACTGCATAGGCCTGCTCACCACGTGGCACCACAGCGTCTTCTCGCAACCCATCCCGCAACTGCATCCGCAGGGGGTGGACCTCATCTCCAGTTCGGGCGCCACGGCGGTCTTCATCCTGGAGAGCGCCGTCACCAAGGGCTTGCAGTTCAATTCCGTCTGGTCTGTGGGCAACGCCACGCAGATAGGCGTGGAGGACGTGTTGCAGTACCTGGACGAGCACTTCGACCCGGAGCGGGACTCGCGCATCAAGCTCCTTTATATAGAAAGCATAGGCGACCCCGACCGCTTGCTGTTCCACGCCTCGTCGCTTATCCGCAAGGGATGCCGCATCGCCGCCATCAAGGCGGGCAGCAGCGAGAGCGGCAGCCGGGCGGCTTCGTCGCACACGGGTGCCATTGCCAGCAGCGACTCGGCGGTGGAAGCCCTGTTCCGCAAGGCGGGCATCGTGCGCTGCTTCTCGCGTGAGGAACTGACCACCGTGGGCTGCGTATTCACCCTGCCCGAACTGAAGGGGCGCAACTTTGCCATCGTCACCCATGCCGGGGGCCCCGGCGTGATGCTGACCGATGCTTTGAGCAAGGGCGGACTGAACGTCCCCAAGCTGGAAGGCCCGTTGGTGGACGAACTGAAAGCGCAACTCTATCCCGGTGCCGCGGTGGGCAACCCCATTGACATCCTGGCCACGGGCACGCCCGAACATCTGGCCCTCTGCCTGGACTATTGCGAGGAGAAGTTCGAGGATATCGACGCCGTGCTGGCCATCTTCGGCACGCCGGGCCTGGTGACGATGTACAAGATGTATGACGTGCTGCACGAGAAGATGCAGCATTGCCGCAAGCCCATTTTTCCCATCCTTCCCTCCATCAACACCGCCGGTGCCGAGGTGGCCGATTTCCTGGCCAAGGGACACGTGAACTTTGCCGACGAGGTGACGCTGGGCACGGCCTTGAGCCGCGTGTTGAACGCCCCGCGCCCGGCCAACAACGAAATTGAGCTGTTCGGCGTGGACGTGCCGCGCATCCGCCGCATCATCGACTCCATCCAGGAAGACGGCTATATCCCGCCTTATCAGGTGCAGGCGCTCCTGCGTTCGGCAGGCATTCCGGTGGTGGACGAGTTCGTGTCCGTCAAGAAGGAAGAAGTGCTGGCCTTTGCCCGTCGCACAGGTTTTCCCGTGGTGGCCAAGGTGGTGGGACCCGTGCACAAGTCGGACGTGGGCGGCGTGGTGCTGAACATCAAGACCGAGCAGCACCTGGCCTTGGAGTTCGACCGCATGATGCAGATTCCCGGCGCGACGTCCGTGATGGTGCAGCCCATGCTGAAAGGCACGGAGCTGTTCATCGGCGCGAAATATGAGGAGAAGTTCGGCCATGTGGTGCTCTGCGGCCTGGGAGGCATCTTCGTGGAGGTGCTGAAGGACGTCTCGTCCGGCCTCGCCCCGCTGAGCTACGAGGAAGCCTATTCGATGATACGCTCCCTGCGCGCCTACAAGATCATCAAGGGCACGCGCGGCCAGAAAGGCGTCAACGAGGACAAGTTTGCGGAGATCATTGTCCGCCTCTCCACCCTGCTGCGCTTCGCCACGGAAATCAAGGAGATGGACATCAACCCGCTGCTGGCCACGGAGAAGAACGTCATAGCCGTGGATGCGCGTATCCGCGTCGAGAAGAGCAGACTGGCGGATTGCTGAATTTTCCTCCGTTCACCTCGTCGCCCAATCCTCCCTGTCCAGATTCCGGTACCCGATGGCTTCCGCCAGGTGTCCCGGCTGTATATGCTCGGCACCTTCCAGGTCGGCGATGGTGCGGGCCACCTTCAGGATGCGGTCGTAGGCGCGGGCGGAGAGGTTCAGGCGGGTCATGGCGACCTTGAGCAACTGCAGGCCTGCCTCGTCCGGCTGTGCATGGCGGGCCAGCAGGCGACTGTTCATCTGGGCGTTGCAGTAGATGCCCGGCTCGGAGGCGTAGCGTTCCTCCTGGATGCGGCGGGCACGTATCACCCGTTCGCGGATGACGGCACTGGGCTCGCCGGGGCGGGCGTCCGCCATCTTCTCGAAAGGCAGGGGAGTGACCTCTATTTGCAGGTCTATGCGGTCCAGCAGGGGGCCGGAGATGCGGTTCAGGTAGCGTTGCACCTGTCCGGGCGTGCAGACGCAGGGCTTGGTGGGGTGGTTGTAGTAGCCGCAGGGACAGGGGTTCATGGAAGCCACCAGCATGAAGCTGGCCGGATACTCCACGCTGTATTTGGCGCGGGCCACGGTGATCTGGCGGTCCTCCAAGGGTTGGCGGAGCACCTCCAGCACGTTGCGGTTGAACTCCGGCAGTTCGTCGAGGAAGAGGATGCCGTTGTGTGCCAGGCTGATTTCACCCGGTTGCGGATTGGCGCCGCCGCCCGTCATGGCCACGTTGGAGATGGTGTGGTGCGGGGCGCGGAACGGACGGATGGAGATAAGTCCGCCCTCGCTGCCCAGCTTGCCTGCCACGGAGTGTATCTTGGTGGTCTCCAGGCTCTCGCCCAGCGACAAGGGAGGCAGGATGGAGGGCAGGCGTTTGGCCAGCATGGACTTGCCGCTGCCCGGCGCGCCGATGAGCAGGATGTTGTGTCCGCCGGCTGCCGCCACTTCCAGGGCGCGCTTGACGTTTTCCTGGCCTTTGACCTCGGCAAAGTCATAGTCGAAGGTGCTTTGCCGGGCAAAGAATTCCTCGCGGGTGTTGACCACTGTCGGCTCCAAAGTCCGTTTCCCCTCGAAAAATTCCGCCACTTCCCGCACATTGTCCGCCCCGTAGACCGTCAGCCGGTTCACCACGGCCGCCTCGCGGGCATTGGCGCGGGGCACAATCATTCCCTCGAATCCCAGTTCGCGTGCCTTGATGGCGATGGGCAACACGCCCTTGATGGGTTGCAGCGTGCCGTCCAGGCTTAGTTCGCCCATCATCAGGAAGCGGGGCAGGCGGTCTTCCGCATCGCGGATGACCTCGGTGGCGGTCAGCATGCCGATGGCCAGGGGCAGGTCGTAGGCCGCACCCTCCTTGCGGATGTCGGCAGGGGCCATGTTGATGACCAGGTTGGTCTGGGGGATGCGCAGCCCGTTGGTCTGCAAGGCCGAGAGGATGCGCCGGTAGCTCTCCTTGACGGCGATGTCGGGCAAGCCCACGAGGTAGAACATGCAGCCCCGTGTGCTGTTCATTTCCATGGTAATGAGGGTGGCGTCGATGCCGATGACGGCCGCGCCGTAGACTTTGATTAACATAGGTCGTATTATAAATCTTCTATTTTCTTCTTCACTTCATCCGCCGTCAGGTTGGTGCCCAGGATGCGTCCCTTGGGGTTGACCAGCACGTTGGCGGGTAATCCGGTAACTGCCAGGCGCTGCACGGCATCCGATTCCCAGCCCTTCAGGTCGCAGGCCTGTCTCCACTCCAGGGCGTCGTGGCGGATGGCATCCTGCCATGCCTGTCGGTCCAGGTCGAGCGAAATGCCCAGCAGGGCGAAGTCCTTGCGCTTCTTTTGCCATTGGTACAGCGTTTTCAGGCTTGAATTGGCACGGCGGCTGGCGGCATCCCACGAAGCCCAGAAGTGTATCAGCAGGTATTGGTCCTTGAAGGCGTTGCGGCTTATTTTCTTGCCGTCCCTGTCCGTGACTTGGAAGAAAGGAATGTTGCGGCCATTGTTCAGCTTTTGCCGCTCCTCCAGGAAATCCCGCAGGGCGGTCATGGCAGGGCGGTCCTTCACTTCGCCCGTCAGCGGATCCAGCAACTCCTCGATGCGCTTGTAGTCGGGGGCGGGCTGGTGGAGGAAATACTGCTCCAGCACGTAGGCACTGGCCGCCGAGGCAGGGTGCGAGCGGATGAAGTCTCCGGCCTTCTCCTGCACGGCGGAGGGATTGTTCAAGTCTGCCACTTCTTCGCGGAAGGCGGTCAGCTCGTCGTTCACCGGAGTGCCCGTCACCTTCAGTGCGGACAGGGCGTCGGCCGAGCCGCTGACATTGATTTGCTCATGCCGGTCGGCATAGAGCGGGCATTCCGTCCCGTCGCTGAAAATCAGGTACACGCCCGTCAAGGTGTCCACGGACAAGGTGTCCGAGAATTTGTCGTCCTGCACCGTCAGCGTGTCGAGGCGGCCGAACAGGCGGTCCATGCCACACACCAGGATGGTGTCATTGCCCAATCCCTTGATTTCACCGCTCAGGCGGGCGGCATCGGTCGTCTGCTTTTTCCCGCAAGCGGACACCAACAGCAGGGTGGCCAGCAGGCAGAGGCTTATGCGGAGTATTCTCATTGTTGAATGTCAGGATTATGGTTTGCGTCCGCGAATGTACGTCTTTTTGCCGTGATTAGGAAAAGAATCGTGTTTTATTTGAAAGCGGCGGTGCGATTTGCCGTTTAGTCGTTCACTTCCAACACGTAGGCGCGTCCGCGGTCGGTGGTGATGTGCAGGTTGCTGTGGCTTTCCACGATGGGCTTCAGGCGCCGGATGAGGGTGTAGAGCGTCTCGTCGGCGTTCTCCTTGCCCGGCCACAAGGCGCGGCAGATGTGGGGCTTGGTCAGGCGGTGGGCGTCGCTCAGGTAGAACATCTGCATCAGGGCATATTGCATCGGCGTCAGGTGCAGGCGTTCGCGTCGGTCGTTGTAGAAGCAGTCGTCCCGGCGCGAGAGGGAGAGGTTGCCCAGGGTGATGAGGGTCGTGTCGTCCTCCGCAGGCTCTCCGGTGGAGGCGGTGCGGCGTTGGCGACGGAAAAACCACCCCGCGCAGAGCACGGCGGCCAGCAGCAGGGGAATCAGTATGGAGTGATGGGGATTCATGGCTTGTCTTTTGCTTATTTGTTCTTTATGGGGTGCAAAGATAAGCAAATTGTTACAATCATGCGTTGTTCGGGAGCATTTTTCTGGCCTTATATTCTTTCTTCCTCCACTTTCCGCATCACCCGGCACGGGTTTCCCGCCGCCACCACCCCCGGCGGCACGTCGCGCGTCACCACGCTGCCCGCGCCGATGACGCTGCCCCGGCCGATGGTCACGCCGGGCAGGACGCACACCTGGGCGCCTATCCACACGTCGTCCTCCACCGTGATGGGCAGGGCACGCTCCAGTCCCGCGTTGCGGCTGGCGGCGTCCAGCGGGTGGATGGCGGTGTGGAAGCCGCAGTGGGGGCCCACGAAGACATGGTTGCCGAAGCGGATGGGCGCCTCGTCCAGGAAGGTGGTGCCGTAGTTGAAGAAGCAGTCCGTGCCCGTGGAGACGTTGTAGCCGTAGTCGCAGTACAAGGGCGGGACGACGACGGTGCGCTCGCCCAGGCGGGGCAAGGCTTGGTGCAGGGCGGCATCGCGCTCGTCATTGTTTCGCTCCGGATGGTTGAATGTTTCGCAGAGGCGGCGGCAATGTTCGCGTTCGTCCAGGAGGGTGCGGTCGTAGTTGGCGTCATACCACTCGCCGCGCAGCATCTTTTCTTTCTCTGTGCTCATTGGTGCGGGTCGTTTGTTTCTCCTGCAAAGATACTTTTCTTTTAGGACATTAGGAAACATGTTTTTCTTTTTTAGGACATAGGCACATAAGGACATGTCTCATTGCCAAAGCGAAACATTTCCCTTGCTTCGGCAAAACAAAGACGTGCATTATGTTTGGCATAACCAAATTTCGGGGATGAGGAGGGGTCTTTCAAGGGCTGAATAATCAAAGATATGCGTTTTTTTCCTACCTTTGCACGTCGAAAGCCGTTATTTGGTGCGTTTCGGCCCGCCATATAGGCGGCTTTGTCCGGCCATACCCCCGCCCGAGGGCACAGGTACGGCTAAGCACGGGCGCAGGCACGGGTAAGCGCGGGCGCGGGTACGCCTAAACAACCCACTGAAATACAATGATTTGGAAATAATATAAAATCAGATACGAACATGATAACCATCGAACAACTGAAAGACGTCCGGGAGCGCACCGAAGCGTTGAACCGCTACCTGGACATCGAAGGCAAGAAGATACAAGTGGAGGAAGAACAACTGCGCACGCAGGCACCCGGATTCTGGGACGACCAGAAGGCCGCCGAGGCGCAGATGAAGAAGGTGAAAGGCCTGCAGCAGTGGATCAGCGGCTACAACGAGGTGAAGACCCTCAGCGACGAACTGCAACTGGCCTTCGACTTCCACAAGGACGAGCTGGTGACCGAGGAAGAGGTGGACGATGCCTATGCCAAGGCCATGGCCGCCGTGGAGGCCCTGGAGCTGAAGAACATGCTGCGCGACGAGGCCGACCAGATGGACTGCG